>CAZNXX010000069.1:0-15189 GCA_964577095.1 uncultured bacterium
TCCCGGTTGTCGAAAACGATGAAATCGTTTCCCGTCCCCGACATTTTCGTGAATGGAATGAGATCCGTATTTTTCATGCCGCGTGATCCGGCCCGCCGCGGTCGCGGCCGGGCATGAGCTTTCGCAGAACGTCCGGCGCAGCCTCCCGCTTCAGCGCTTCATAGAAACGGGTGAGCGGGAAACCCACCACATTGTAAAAACAGCCTTCGATACGGTCGACGAACAGGCCGCTCCGGTCCTGAATGCCGTAGGCGCCGGCCTTGTCCATGGGCGAGCCCGAGGACACGTAGTCTTCGATCTCCCATTTATCCAGGGACCGGAACGTCACGGCGGTGCGTTCGGTGTCCGAACAGCGCCTGCCGGTCGGGGCCTGAATCAGCGTGAAACCCGTGAAGACCTCATGGGTTCTGCCGGAAAGACGGGCAAGCATTTGCGCGGCATGGCCGGGAGAGGCGGGTTTCCCCAGGTTCTCACCGTCCAGGACAACCACCGTGTCCGCGCCCACGATCCAGCCGTCCCGGACCGCGCCGAGAACCGCCTCCGCCTTTTTCAAGGACAGGGCGGAGACGAGCGTCCGGGGATCACCGCGTTCCGGCATGTTCTCCTCGATGCCCGGCTCCATGACGTCAAAGACAAAACCCATGCGACGGAGCAGTTCCGCGCGGCGCGGCGAACGCGAAGCCAGAATGAGACGGGGCGCAGGTCCGGACGGACCGGGACAATCACATGCCGCCGGGGGAGGGCCGGACGGGCATCGGGCGTTCATGCGCCGCTCCGGGAATCGAGAATGAGCGTGACCGGCCCGTCGTTGACGAGTTCAACTTCCATGGCCGTGCGGAATACGCCCGACGCGACGGAGAGGCCGCTCTCGCGGAGGCGGGCGATCAGTTTTTCGATCAGCGGTTCGGCCTCTTCGGGCCGGGCCGCGGCCGTGAAATCGGGCCTCCGCCCGCGTCCGCAGTCTCCGAGCAAGGTGAACTGCGACACCACGAGGACCGCGCCGCCGGTCTCCAGAACGGACCGGTCGAAACGGCCGCTTTCGTTCTCGAAAACTCTCAATTCGGAGCACTTTTTACCCAGCCATTCGGCGTCCCGGCCCGTATCCCCGCTCTCCACTCCGGCCAGTATGAGGAGGCCGTGTCCAATGGCCCCAGCGGGACGGCCCTCCGAAAGAACCGAAGCGCGCCGGACGCGCTGCACCACGGCGCGCATCAGGGATTTCCCCCGAAGAAAACAGCGGCCAGACCGGCCAGCATGTCGGCTTTCATCCAGACCGCGAGCCGGCCCAGATGGCCGGGCTCGGGCCTCCGCCACATGGAGAGGATGAACCAGAACACCGCGGCATCCACGCCGATCGCCACGATCCAGAGATAGGTCCTCGAGAACCAGCCGAGGCTGTAGGGAAGAACCGTGGCCGCGACCAGGAGCAGAAGAACGGCGGTGACGACGACCAGGGAGGCCCGGATGCCGTACCGGATGGGGAAGGTGTCCGCGCCCTGGGTCCGGTCGCCTTCCATGTCGTCCGCGTCCTTGAGTATTTCCCTGGCCAGGTTATACAGGAACGAAAAGAGACCGACCACGGCGGCGTTCCGTATGCCGCCCACGGCGAGTCCGCCGTAAACCAGGGCGAGGCCGAGCATGAACGCCACGGTCAGGTTTCCCAGCAGAACCGTCTTCTTCAGGGAGCGGCTGTACAGAACGAGCAGGACGGCGGAAACCAGGGCGACGGAGAAACAGATCCGGTTGATGAACGCGGCGGCCGCGATGCCGGCCAGGAACGCGGCCGTCGCGAAAATCCGCGCGTCCCGGCGGGTCAGGAGACCGGCGGGAAGCGGGCGGTTCGGCTTGTTGATCCGGTCGATTTCAAGATCGTAATAGTCGTTGATCGCATTGGCGCCGGCGCCCATGAATACGCCTGAAACGGCCGCCAGCAGGAGAGGCATCCATTTCAGCTCAACCCCGGACACGATGCCGCCGACGAGAATGGCGGGAAACGCGATGGCGAGATTGTTGGGCCGCGCCAGGAGCCAGAAACCCCGGATCCGGTCCGGCCTGAAGGCGGCGTTCATCCGGAATGGAATCCCGCGGCCTTGTGCGAGCCGTCGCAGAACGGATGATTCTTGGAGGCGCCGCAGCGGCAGAGAGAGGCGCGTTCGCCGCGGAAAGCGGGCCGGCCGTCCGAATCGACGATCTCCATCGGGCCCGAGAGGAGGAGGGGGCCGTCCTCGGTCAGCCGGATGCGGAGGACGCCTTTCCCGACCGGTCCCGGTACGCCGGCCACGGGCGCGGACCGTTGAAAGCGGCCGCGTTCCTCGAAATCCACCAGATCGTGACGGTTGTCGCAGAAGGGCTTCACCTTCGATGCGCCGCACCGGCATAGGCCGACGCGCGTGTCGTGGAACAAGGGTGTTCCGTCCGCGGATTCGATCAGCAGATCGCCCCGGGCGTACAGGGGGCCGTTCTGAACAAGGGTCAGTGTGTTTCTGTCCGGAATGGATTCTTCAGGCCCGCCGTCCAGCCTCTTATAGTGAAGCGCGCCGGTGGGGCACCGTTCGACCACTTCCGCGACCTCATCCGGAGACGCCGCGTCCGGGGACACCCAGGGCTGGCGCCGCGTATCGAACACATCCGGCAGACCGATGAGGCACTCCGCGACGTGGGTACAGCGGTCGATGGTGAACCGGACGATGATTTTCTTGCCTCGATAGGGGATGATCCGTTCCCGGCGCATGAGGCTCTCCATATGCTAAGTTCTTATAAAATAATAAAATTTTCCAAAGAAATCAAGGTTGGGATGGGGCATGGTACTCAAATGTTCATGGTTCCGGGTTCCGAGTTCCGGGTTGAAAACCGATTATTGGATGATAAGCACAGAAAAAGCGGCTTTTGTGCCGGGTATCGAGTCCCGGATTCCGGGTTGAAAATAGCTCGTCCGGGAGATTGATTGCAGTCAGATCGGATGAGAATCACTTCCGTGTGTGTCCCGGATTTCGATCTATGGGCTCGGTATAGGGAAAAAGTATTCTGTAAATATCAATTTCGTCGATGCTCTTCAATGTAACCCGGAACCCGGAACCCGGAACCTTCAAGTCCTCGTCAAATGCCTGTACTTGATCCGGTGCGGCTGTTCGGCCTCGGCGCCCAGGCGGCGGATCCTGTCCTCTTCGTACTCCGAATAGTTACCCTCAAACCAGAAAACCTTCGAATCCCCCTCGAACGCGAGCATGTGCGTGGCGATACGGTCCAGGAACCAGCGGTCGTGGCTGATCACCACCGCGCACCCCGCAAAGTTCTCGAGCCCGTCCTCCAGCGCCCGCATGGTGTTGACGTCGAGGTCATTGGTGGGTTCGTCCAGCAGGATGACGTTGGCGCCCCGCTTCAGGATGCGCGCCAGGTGCACGCGGTTCCGTTCCCCCCCGGACAGCATGGACAGTTTTTTCTGCTGGTCGGTGCCGGAGAAATTGAACCGGGAGACGTACGCCCTGGAATTCATCTCGCGTTCGCCCAGCGGGAGCATGTCCTTTCCCTCGGATATCGCCTCCCAGACCGTCTGGTCCGGATCCAGGTTCCGATCCTGGTCGGCATAGGCGAGCGTGACGGTTTCTCCGACCCGTATCGAGCCGGAATCCGGCTTCTCCGATCCGGTGATCATGCGGAACAGGGTCGTCTTGCCTGCGCCGTTCGGCCCGATCACGCCGACAATGCCGCCGGGCGGCAGGGAGAAGGTCATGCCATCGACCAGGATGTTCTCGCCGTAGGCTTTGGACACGTTCTCCGCCTGGATGACGATGTTCCCGAGCCTGGGACCCGGCGGAATGAAAATTTCCAGTTCGCTCACGCGTTCCCGGTTCGCCTCGGCCAGCATGTTCTCATAGGCATTGACGCGCGCCTTGCCCTTGGCGTGCCGCGCCTTCGGCGCCATGTGAATCCAGTCCAGTTCCCGCTGGAGGGTTTTCTGCCGCTCGGTTTCGGCTTTCTCCTCCTGACTGAGACGCTTCTGTTTCTGCTCCAGCCAGGAGGAATAATTCCCCTTCCAGGGGATGCCTTCTCCCCGGTCCAGCTCGAGAATCCAGCCGGCCACGTTGTCGAGGAAATACCGGTCATGGGTGACGGCGATGACCGTGCCTTCGTACCGCTGGAGGTGATGCTCCAGCCAGGCGACGGATTCCGCGTCGAGATGGTTGGTCGGCTCGTCGAGCAGGAGAATGTCGGGTTTCTGGAGCAGCAGCCGGCAGAGGGCCACGCGCCTGCGCTCGCCGCCGGAGATCACGTTCACGGGCGAGTCCGGCGGCGGGCAGCGGAGCGCGTCCATGGCCATTTCGAGCCGCGAGTCGAGATCCCAGGCGTTCGAGGCGTCCAGCTGTTCCTGCACCTTTCCCTGCCGGTCGATCAGTTTGCTCATCTCGTCGTCCGACATGGGTTCGGCGAATTTCTCGTTGATGCGGTTGTACTCGGCCAGCAGGTCCACCACATCCTTCACGCCCTCCTCGACGACCTGCCGGACGGTTTTTTCGGAGTCGAGCAGGGGCTCCTGTTCCAGAAGACCGACCGAATACCCGGGAGACAGGATCGTTTTGCCGTTGTATTCGGAGTCCACGCCCGCGAAAATGCGCAGCAGGGAGGATTTTCCGGATCCGTTCAGGCCGATGACGCCGATCTTGGCGCCGTAGAAGTAGGAAATGGAGATGTCCTTCAGCACCTGCTTCTGGCCGTAGAATTTGCTGACGCGCATCATGGTGTAGATGATTTTGTCCGGCTGGGGTGCGGGCATGTCTGGTTGGGCTCCTTGCTAGTGTGATTGAAAAACCGGATGGACCGTCGACCGCGTCCGGCTCAGGCGGCGCCGGAACCGGCGGAGGTCCGGTCGCGTCCGAGTCTCGCACGGACCTGGGCGATCAGACCGCCGGCGTCGAGAATCTCCATGACCATGGGCGGAAGGGCCGGAAAGCGGGATTGGACATCGCCCGTCCGGAGCAGGCCGGCCTCAAAATCCACGATGAGATGGTCCCCGGATTGAACCCGGTCCGGGACATCCGCGCTCTCGACGAGCGGGAGTCCCAGGTTGATGGCGTTCCGGAAGAAGATTCTCGCGAAGGATTTCGCCACGACACAGGCCACGCCCGCCGCCTTCAGGCAGGTCGCCGCCTGTTCCCGGGACGACCCGCATCCGAAATTGGAGCCCGCCACCAGAATATCGCCCGGCTGAAGTTTTTGCGGGAATCCGGGATCCACGCCCTCGAGGGCGTGGCTGGCCATTTCAGACGGGTCGAGAATCGGAAGGTACCGGCCCGGATAGATGACGTCCGTATCCACCTGATCCCCGAGTTTCCAGACCCGGCCTTCGAATTGTTTTTTCATGAGGGCTTCCCCGAATTCGACGGCAGAATTGTCCATCCGGCGCGAAGGACAGCGGTCACGATGAACAGCCATCCGAGCGCCGGGAGCAGCAGCCGACGCGGGCCGGATCCGCTGTATTTCGAGAGATAACGGAAGAAGCCCTGGTGGCTTCTCCATATCTTGATGAAGGGCTCCCGGTTCACGCTTGCGCCGCGGACATGCTCCACGGATGCCTCCGGCAGAAAGACGATGCGCCATCCGGCCGTCCGGATGCGGCGGCACCAGTCCACATCATTGAAAAAGAGCGGAAACCGTTCGTCCATCGGCCCGACCGTCTCGAGCACGGGGCGACGGAGAAGCAGGCACGTCGCCTCGGGCTGCTCCACATCGGCGGTCCGGTCATGCCCGAAATCGGGCATCTTCCACCGCGGCGCGAAGCGGGACGGCCGCAGCCTCGGCAGCCCGCTCATTTCCATAAGCGCGTCCCTGGTGTCGGGGAAGCGCCGGCACGACGGAAGGGTTCGCCCCGCGGCGTCCGTCAGCCGGGGGGCAGCGACGCCGACGCCGGGATAACGCTTCAGGTAACGGATCATCCGTTCCAGGCAGCCGCGGCCCATCCGGGTGTCCGGTCCGAGCAGACATATCCATTCGCCCCGGCAGGAGCGGAGTCCGAGATTGACGGCCGCGGCGTAACTCTTCGGTTCGAGGCCCGGAATCACGCGGATACGGCGGCCTCCCGGACCGGCCGTGAAGGTTCCGATGGCCGCCCGCGTTTCAGCGGTCGGGCCGTTGTCCACCACACAGACTTCGATCCCGCCGTCCGCCTTCCCGGGCAGAGACGCCAGGCAGGGGAGGATATGACGTTCACTGCGGTAGGTGACGATCAGAACGGATATCATGGCCGCTGGTTGCCCGGGAACGCTGGGGAATGGCATCGGGCCGGCGGATGGTCGGCGCCGGCCGGCAGGCATTTCATCTTCCGGATGATTCCTTCAGTCTCTTCTGCAGGTCCGCGATCTTGTCCTTGTACCGCGTTTCAGCGGGTGATTTTTCGAGCAGCGCCTCATAGACTTCGATCGCCTTTTCGAACTGACCCTGCGCGGCGTATATTTCTCCGAGCGTGGAAGTCACGATTTTCATGTCGGAACGGTCATCCGCTTTCGGAGGCGGCGCCGGCTCTGCCGGCCTGGCGGTCGTTTCCCGCGATCGAGAAGGTACGGGCGGTGTCTGCCGAGCCGGCGCCGGGACTGCCGGGCCCGATTGTTTCTCCGCCTTGAACCATGGAACGGGTTTCACGGACTCCTGCGCCTGCGGTTCCGGTGGGGGCTCCGGCAGGGGCTCCGCAGCGGGCTCTGATACGGGCGGAATCATTGCCGGTTCCAGTTCAGACGGGTTCAGGAAGCCCTCGGGCTCCTTTTTCTCGAACAAGGGATGTTGGCCGTGCGGATCCGGCGGCGGAGGCGGCATTCCGGGCGCATCCCCGGATGCAGACGCCTCGATGTCCACGATTTCCAGTTCAAGGTCCTGCGTTTTTTCCACGACCGGGGGTTCCTCGGCCTTTTCCTCCTCAGGGTTGTCGAACGAGGACAGATCGAACCAGTTCTGGGTGAAATCCACCATCTCTTCCGCGTTTTTTGCCGGTTCAGGCTCAGCTTCGGCGGATGGGTTCTCCGTCAAGGAGGGAGCCGGTGTCTCCTCCGTGTCCGGAAGCAGGGATTCAAGGTCGTCGATGGAGTCCGATTCCTCATCGGCGGGCTGCGGGGCCGTTACCGCGGTGCCGGAATCGGCGTGCAAATCCGCGGGAGGCGCATTGAAATCAGGACGGCCGGGAGTCACCGGAACCGGCAGATCGATGTCTTCCGGGCTGAATTCCCGGATCTGGTCGGTCCAGTCCGAATCCACGTCAACAGCGGGGAGAGGGACAACCGTTTCCTTCTCCGGTTCCGGCAGGAAAGCCTCGGCCGGCATGACCGGCGGAGCGACCGGCCCGGCATCCGCTTCCGGCAGGAACGGCGGTTCCGATTTAGGGGGTGAAGGCGGTTCCGGGACGGCGACGGGCTGGGGTTTCGAACGGTCCGCCGGCACGGAGTATCGCTTCATCAGATCGCGGACCTTGTCCTCCATGGGATCCGCATCGATCACGCTGGAGTAATGTTCGGAGGCAGCCGCTTCCCAGCCGGTCTTGACCAGTATGTCGCCGAGCAGTTTCTGCGCGGATAGATACTGCTGGTCGTGCGACAGCACTCTTTTCAGTGCCGCTTCCGCCTTGTCGTATTCCTTGCGGAGCACATGGGTTCTGGCCAGCAGAAAGTATCCGGTGGTGTAATAGGGGTGATGTTTCACGCCTTCGGTGCAGAGAACCAGTGCGTCGTCCGAATTACCGCGTTTCAGGTACTGATCGGCCAGCCGCGCGAACAGAAGCGATTTCGGGTTGTCCCGCAGTCGGGACTCCAGATAGTCGAGCAGTGCGTCCTTTTCCACGTGGGACTCCGGCCGGTTTCGGTGATTGTCTTTTCGGGCGCGTCCTTCCGCCGTCTCAGCGGAGGCGCACCGCGTTCGCTCTTAAATATAACGAAAAACGGATTTTAATTCAACCGGTTTCTACCAGTTCGAAACCATCCGGTTGACGATTTCCGTCTTCAGTTTGTCCACGGCTTCGTCGATTCCCTCATTGCGGTCCTCCGAATAGTTGCCGAATGCGGTGAACGGGCCCTGCCAGATCACGACGCGCTTCCGCATATCCTCGAAGACCGCCTGGACGGACAGCGTGATCCGGAACGTGGACGCCTCTTCGTTCTGGTCGTACTGGCCGGCCCTGTCCTCGACGCGGTTCAGCGTGCACCTCAGGATGCAGTCTGCCGATGCGGGATCCGCGAGCTTGAGTGTGTTGTCCCGGGTCACCGCTTCGATCATCGCGTCCGTGAGCGTCTGATCGATGCCGAATTCGGGTGTCCGGTTCTCGAACAGGGGGATGGCGACCGTTTTCAGATGCGGCGGGAGGGAGGCTCCGGAGAAACTGTAGACCCCGCAACCGCTCAGTGCGGCCGCGAGCGCGAGAACCGCAGCGGCACGGACGGTCCGAGGCGGGGGGGCGACGCGGCGGGAAAGGGTTTTGCGAACCGGTGTCGCGTCCGGGTCATTGAAGCGCCCCGCCGCCCGCTTCGCAGGGTCAGGCAATTGTATCTTTGAATTATTGAAGACCCCGCTCTGCGGGACCAATTTATCATATTTTAGAGTATTGAAGGCAAGCGGCGGGCCTTCAATCAGTGAGAATCCAGTTGCTTGGTCCGGCGAAGCCGGGGAATCTTCTATCGGTAGAGAAGAGACATCGGATATTCGCTCGCTCACCCCGCGGCAAGTCGTCAATAATACAACCATAAAACAGCTTGATCCCACGAAGCGGGCCGCGGGATCAGCGCTCGCTGGCAGATTCAATTCCGTACTCCTTCAGTTTCCGGTACAGGGTGCGCTCTCCGATGCCCAGCGCTTTCGCCGCCTTTCTCCGGTTTCCCGCGAACCGGTCGATCGCGCGCTCGATCTGCTGTTTCTCAAGCTCCTCCAGATTGAAGTCCCTCGGGAGGGTTTCCACGACAGGCGGCGGTTCCTGCGGCACGGGCGTGAGCGGGGTTCGGGCGCCGGAACCGCGGACGAGCAGGCGCCGGATCTCCTCGATGGCCATCCGGATGTCCAGGAGCGCGCGGACGAGAAGCTCCCGTTCCGCCTGTTCGGAGTTCTTGTGCGTGACGACCGGGAGGTTGCGTTCGAACTCCAGCCCTTCTCCGAGATGGCTCTCGAGCCGGGCGCGGTCGATCCGCTGCCCCTTCTCCAGAACGATCACGCGTTCGATCACGTTCCGCATCTCGCGGACGTTCCCGGGCCAGGAATAATTTTCGAGCAGTTCCAGCGCGTCCTCGGTGAACCCCTCGAAGGGGATGCGGTTGGTGCTGCACACCGCTTCGGCGAATTGGCGCGCGAGTTCGCGTATGTCCGGACGGCGCTCCCGGAGGGGAGGCACGTAAATTTTCACCGCGTTCAGGCGGTAGAACAGGTCGCGCCTGAATTCGCCGCGGGAGACGGCCGAATCCAGATCCTTGTTCGTTGCGGCGATCACGCGGACATCCACCCGCTGCAGGCGGCTTCCGCCCACGCGCATGAATTCCATCGTCTCGAGCACGCGAAGAAGCTTGACCTGCGTGCCCAGGGGCATTTCCCCGATCTCGTCGAGGAACAGGGTGCCGCCGTCCGCCAGTTCGAAGTAACCCCGTCTGGCGTCGGTCGCGCCCGTAAACGAGCCTTTTTCATGCCCGAACAGCTCGCTTTCGAGCAGGCCTTCGGGAATCGCGCCGCAGTTCACGTTCAGGAGCGATTTCCCGCGGCGCGGGCTCATCGCGTGAAGCGCCCGGGCGAACATGTCCTTTCCGGTTCCGCTCTCTCCCGTGATGAGCACCGTGATCTGCGTCGGGGCGACCTGCTTGACCAGCTCCCAGGCCTGGAGAAAGGCTTCGGAACGGCCGACGAGGCCGTGGTCTTCGGGGCGTGTCTCTGGCTGCCGCGGCAGGGTCTGGCTCATGATCCGGGGTCCGTCCTACCGGTTCCTGAAATATTCGACCGTGCGTTTCAGGCCTTCCTCCAGCCCGACGCGGGGTTCCCAGCCAAGGACATCCTTGATCTTCCTGTGGCTGATGACGCTGCGGATCTGCTCCCCGGGCTTGGCGGGGCCGTGCTGCTCGGACGCCTTTCCGCCGGTGTGGCGGTTCAGAAGATCGAAAATGCGGTTGACGTCCGTTTCGACGCCCGTGCCCACGTTGAATGCGTCATTCTCCGGGTGCGTGAGCGCCTTGAGATTGGCCTGCACCACGTCTCCCACGTAGACATAGTCCCGCGTCTGTCTGCCGTCTCCGTTGATGACAGGCTGTCCTCCGGACAGCAGGCGGCTGGCGAATATGGCCACCACGCCGGCCTCGCCGTGCGGATTCTGGCGCGGGCCGTAGACATTGGCGAACCGGAGCACGGTATACTTCAGGCCGAATTCCAGGGCGTAGTAGTAGAGGTACTTTTCCACGCAGAGCTTGGTGATGCCGTAGGGCGACACGGGCCGGGTCGGATGGGTTTCGTCGCACGGAAAGACCTCCTGCTCGCCGTACACGGCGCCGCCGGTCGAGGCGAAGACCACTTTTTTCACGCCCGTCCGGACCGCGCTCCGGATCAGATTCAAAGTGCCGAGGACATTCACGCCGGCGTCGAAAATGGGATCCTCCACGGACCTTCGGACATCCATCTGCGCCGCCAGGTGGAAAACCGCGTCGAACCGGCCGAGGTCGAACACTTTCTCGATCTCCGGCGCACGGATGTCCATCAGGTAAAACCGCGCGGCTTTCGGCACGTTTTCCATGCGGCCCATGAGCAGGTTGTCGACGATGGTGACGTCGTGTCCATTGTCAATGAGCGCGTCCGCGATGTGGGATCCGATGAATCCGGCGCCGCCGGTGACCAATAATTTCACGAATGCCTCCTGGTTTTTTTTACGAGTTCATAGTTGATGGTTCATGGTTCATAGTGAAAGATGAAATGAGAAGCCTGACCGATCATTCTTTTAACTATGAACTATGAACTATGAACTTCTTTTACGACCTGATTCCTCAGCGTCCCCAGCCCCTCGATCTCGATTTCGATGACGTCGCCGGGTCCGATGGGGGAGACGCCCTCGGGCGTGCCCGTGGCGATCACGTCGCCGGGCTGAAGGGTCATGTACCGTGAGACAGCGGATACCAGGCGTTGGACCGGGAAAATCATGGACGCGGTTCCGGCCTGCTGTTTCGTCTCTCCGTTGACCGTGAGGCGGATGTTCAGCCGGTTGGGATCCGGCACGTCGTCGGCCGGCACGAAATAGGGCCCCATGGGGCAGAACGTGTCGATGCTCTTCGACCGGAACCATGGATTTCCGGCCGCGATGTCCTCCTTCTGCATGGCCCGGGCGGTGACATCATTGACGATGCTGTAGCCTGCGACGTATTCAAGCGCGTCCGTTTCCGGAACGTTCCGGCAGGGCTTTCCGATGATCAGCGCCAGTTCCGCCTCGTGATCCACGCGGGAATCGAGCCAGGCGGGAATGACGATGTCGGATCCGTGGGGGACCAGCGAGGACGGCGCCTTGCAGAAAAAAACGGGATCCGTCGGGATTTCGTGCTGAAGTTCACGGACGTGGGCCAGATAGTTGCGGCCGATGGCCACGATCTTCGATGGACGCAGGATGGGAAGCCCGAATTCGAATTCCTGCGGCAGGCGGAGATCCGCGGATTTGGAGCGAACCCACGGATCCTCCACGATTCTGCGGATGGCGGATGCGGAACCGTAACCCATTTCCACCATGACCTGGATAAAAGCGAAGGTCACAGGCTGTCGAACCCGCTTGGCCTGCTGGTAAATCTCAAAAGCGGCTGTGAGATTGACCGGTCCTTCCGGCGTTTCAACACCAATGCCGAATGAGCCATCCGATAACTGGAACGAAAAAAGTCGCACGGTTTCCTCTTGATAACTTATATAATTTCAATAAAATAACAATTTTGGCGTAAAAATGCAAGTTGAAAAATGCTATTTTGGCAGAATTACCTGCGATAACATTCCTGCAATAATCACTTGATTTCCGGGATTAGAATTCATATCTTGCTATATCGGTTTAGCAAGTATCAAAATTTCACATTATAAATAATTGATTTTGATTAAAATATGATAAGTCAAAACCGTTTTAAAGAAAAAGTGACCATCGATGACGTCGCCCGACTGGCCGGAGTGTCGAAATCAACGGTGTCGTTCGTCCTGAACAACCGTCCGAGCATTTCCGCTGGCACGCGGGATCGGGTGCGGGAAGTCATCCGGAAACTGAATTATCAGCCGAATCAGATTGCCAGGTCGCTTTCTTCGCGTCAGACGCGGAGCATCGGGCTGGTGGTGAAGCAGATCGACAATCCGTATTTCACCAAGATCATGCGCGGCGTATTCGAATATTTCTCCGGATGCGGGTACACGGTCCTTCTGGGCAGTTCGGAACTTCAGCCGGACCGCGAAAAGAGCAGCATCGAAGCCCTTCTTCGCCAGCGCGTCGACGGTTTGATCCTGTCCCCGCTCCAGGGTTCGGACGCGGACATGTCGCATCTTTCGCTGATCTCACAGAATCAGGTGCCCCTCGTCCTGCTCGAGAAAGTGGCCAACATCGCGGCCAATGTCGTGGATATCCGCAACGAGGGCGCGGCCTTCGATGCGGTTTCCTATCTGATCGGTCTCGGACACAGCAGGATCGCCTATTATTCCGGTCCGGACTATTCCATGCACAACCGGGAGCGCGTGACCGGATACCGGAGGGCCATGATCGAACACGGGCTTCCGTATTCCGCGTCCGGCATCCGGCAGGCCGGCGTTTATCTCGCCGACGGGTACGCCGCGGCAAAGGCGCAGTTTTCCGGATCGGGCGAGCAGCCTACGGCGATTTTCTGTTTCAACGATCTGGTGGCCATCGGCGTCATGAACGCGCTGATGGAACTGGGCGTCCGCATCCCTGAGGACGTGTCGGTCATCGGGTTCGACGACATCGAGTTCTGCGGGTCCGTCCGCGTTCCGCTGTCCTCGATACGGGTGCCCGCTTATGAAATGGGGAAGGCGGCCGCGGACCTGCTGATGCAGCAGATCGGAAAAACCGATTCCGTGATCCGAAAGACCGTGGAGCTGGAGGCGACTCTGATTCCCCGGGCGTCCTGCGCGAGGCCGGATGGACGGCCGGCCGGCGGAACCCTGAAGAAAAAACACGCGGGTCCGGAAGGACCCCGAACGGCAGGAGGCATGACATGAATGTTCAGGAGTGGTTCGGATTGAAGGGAAGGACCGCGGTGGTCATCGGCGGGGGCGGCGTTCTCGGAAGCACCATGGCCGAGGGCCTCGCCGGCGCGGGAGCCGATGTGGCGATCGTGGATCTGGACAAAGCGAAGGCCGAGGCCGCGGCCGCCCGGGTCGAAAAGTCCGGAGTCCGGGGTCTGGCAGTGGCCGCGGACGCCTCCTCCAGGACGGAACTGGAACGGGCGGATTCGGAAGTCGCGGCCGCGTTCGGCGGCGCCGATATCCTGATCAACGCGCCGGGCGTGAATTCGGCCACGCCTTTCTTCGACATCGCGGAATCCGAATGGGACCGCATTCTCGACGTGAACCTGAAATCCATGCTGTTCGCGTGCCAGGTATTCGGCCGCCGCATGATCGACCGGAAAAGGGGCGGCAGTATCATCAATATCTCCTCGGCCTCGTCCGGACCGCCGCTGTCCAAGGTTTTCACCTACGGCATCTCCAAGGCCGGCGTCAACAGCCTCACCCAGTTTCTGGCGAGGGAATGGGCCACGCAGGGCGTCCGGGTGAACGCGCTGTTGCCGGGATTCTTCCCCGCGGAGCAGAACCGCAAACTGCTCACGCCCGAGCGGACGGCATCGATCCTCAACCACACGCCGATGGGACGCTTCGGAGACGCGGAGGAACTGACGGGCGCCGTGGTCTGGCTTGCTTCGGAGAAGGCCTCCTCCTTCGTCACGGGCGCGCTGATCCGGGTCGACGGCGGGTTTTCGGCGATGACGATCTGATAGCGGTTCCGGGTTCAGGGTTCCGGGTTCCGGGTCGAGAAGGAACTTGATTGCGCTGATCCCGGAACTTGCGGTGTGAAACTCGGAACCCGGAACCCGGAACTCGGAACTCGGAACAGAAGGGAATAAAATGGCAACCAAAGACATTGGAATTGTCGGATTGGGCGTGATGGGCGAGAACCTGGCCCTCAATTTCTCGAACCACGGCTATTCGGTGGCCGGCACGGACCTGGACGCGGGCAAGCGGAACCGGTTCGCGGAACGCACTTCCGGGAAGAACGCGGCCGTGCATCCGGACCTCGCCTCGTTCTGCGGCGACCTGTCCGGCCCGAAGAAAATCCTGATGATGGTTCCGGCCGGAAAGGCCGTGGACCAGCTGATCGACCAGCTGAAACCGCTCCTGAAACCGGGCGACGTTCTGATCGACGGCGGCAATTCCCTGTTCCTGGACACGGAGCGGCGCATCCGCTCCCTCGAAGGAACGGGTCTACTCTATGTCGGCACCGGGGTCAGCGGCGGGGAGGAAGGCGCTCTCAAGGGGCCCTCGATCATGCCGGGAGGCAATCCGGACGCCTGGCCGGTCGTCAGACCCCTTTTTCAGGCCATTGCCGCGAGAACGCCGGACGGCACGCCCTGCTGCGAATGGATCGGGTCCGGAGGCGCGGGTCATTTCGTGAAGATGGTGCACAACGGCATCGAATACGGCGACATGCAGATGATCGGTGAATCCTTCGCCCTCCTGGAGACCCTGCTCGGCATGAAAACCGAGGAGATGGCGGGTGTTTTCGACGAGTGGAACCGCGGCGACCTGAACAGTTATCTGATCGAGATCACGGGCCGGATTCTGAAGAAGAAAGACTCGGAGACCGGCAAACCCATGGTCCACGTCATCCTGGACGCGGCCGGCCAGAAGGGAACGGGAAAATGGACCAGCCAGACCGCTCTGGATCTCGGCGCTCCGGCCCAGACCATCGCGGAGGCTGTTTTCGCCCGGTGCCTGTCGGCCCTGAAGGAGGAGCGGGTCGCGGCGTCCGGGATACTCGCCGGTCCTTCCGGCCGTTTTTCCGGCGACCGGGCCGCTTTTGTCGGAAACGTGCGGCAGGCCCTGTATGCCTCGAAGATCTGCTCCTACGCGCAGGGATTCCAGCTGCTCCGTGCCGCGGACGCAGAGTACAAATGGAACCTGAATTTCGGCGCCATCGCCCTGCTCTGGCGCGCGGGATGCATCATCCGGGCC
>CAZNXX010000070.1:0-15149 GCA_964577095.1 uncultured bacterium
CATCGTTCCAGAGTTTTCAGGTCCGGTTCGAACGGGTACCAGTCATTCAGTCCCAGACCGCGGATCGCGGCGCGTATCGCCTCGTCCTCCCCGATGGAGGGGATGGATTCCGGGTCCGTATCCCGACCGCCCGCGTGGAACCGGCCCGCGGCGGTCAACGCTTCGAGCGGCGTCAGGCCGACGATTTCGCTTCCGGTTACGGATGTGCCCTCCTCGGCAGCCAGCCGGACGCAGGCTTCGTGCACCCGGTGAGGGGGCGTGATCCTGAAATCGGTCAGATTGGTCGAAACCTGCGAGCACCCACGTCTTTCGATGCGCCATCCGATGGCCTTGCAGGCCTTGAACAGTCCGGGCTTCCGCGCCGCGCTCCCGTCCGCATGAGCCCCCTGCCCGTCCCTTCCCCCGCTCTCACGGATGATCGCGGCGATGCGCCGCGCCGCTGAGGGGTCCGGATCCGCGAGATTCACGTTGTAGGCGATCAGAATGCCGCGGCTTCCGATGGCGCACGCGCCGAACCTGGGGTTGAACCGGGCCGGGCCGAAATCCGGGGCCCATGCCGGATCGGACATGCGCGACTCGAGGCCCTCGTAACCGCCGGCTCTCAGGCTGGAAAGGCTTCTCCGGTTCTCCCCTGACGCCGCCCCCTCATATAGAAACGCGGGAATGCCCAGTTCGTTCCCGACTCTTTCCGCCAGGCGCACTGCCAGGGCCGCGCATGCGTCAGGCCCTATGCCTCGAAGCGGCACGAAGGGAAACACATCCAGGGCGCCGATGCGCGGGTGAACACCGCGCTGTTTCCGCATGTCGATCTTTTCCACCGCGGCCCGGAAAGTCCGGAACCCGGCCTCCAGGCACGCTTCGGCCGGACCCGCGAAGGTGAGGACCGTGCGGTTGGCGTCCGGTCCTGAATCCACATTCAACACGCGGACGCCGGGAGCGCCCGCGGCCGCGGCCGCGATCTCCCGGATCACGTCGGTGTCGCGGCCCTCGCTGAAATTGGGCACGCATTCGACAAGCGGCCGGGACCGGTCGTCAGAGGACAAACGCGATCTCGCTCTGCGGCGTCCGGCAGTCCATATCCTCGCCGCGGTCCCGATGGTCCGCGATTTCCGCGGCGGTCCCGACTGCGCGGCCGAGCAGAAACAGGACGAAAACCAGGTCCTGGGCCTGGCGGGTCGTCATGCGTTTTTCCCGCAGGTCCGTCCACATGAGCTTCAGCGCTACACAAGCCAGCACCGCATCGACGTTCACGCAGAATACGTTTTCCGTCGCGCCCTCATTGAACAGCTCGCGGACCAGGTGATGATAGAACTCGAGAAAGGCGTTGTGCCCGCCGTGGCCCGCCATCTCCTTCCGGATGAAATCCTCCCGCGGGTCGATGTTCACGTCCTTGCCCTTGAACACCGGGTGGTTGATGCAGGGAATCCGTTTGTACGACGGGTTTTCGAGCGCTTTCTGCGCCTGCTTGTACTTGAAATACGATTTGGCCGCCGACGACGCCAGTGTCTGCAGGTCGGTCGGGTCCTTCGGATCGCCCGGATCCCGGAGCGGGCTGTCCATGAAATGCCCGATGAGGAATTCGACCGCTTCGAATCCGTTACCGCCGTGCGCCATTCCCGTATTCGTCAGAAACCCGGCGAAAGCCGTGGGAATCGCGTTCCTTGCGCTCACCGACTCTTTGGCGCCCATCGCGGAGAGCGTGCCGGGCCCGTTTGTCACTGTGAGGCCGAGCAGGGTCTGCAGTTCCACGGCCTCGACGTCCGCGGGTTTCCGGTTGAAGAGAATGCGGAAAAGCGTATCCGTGAGCCTGGAGGACGCGGCGGAAGCCGCCCCCGGCTTCGCGAGCCCTTTCCAGAAGGTGTTGGATGCGGGATCGATCACGGCGTGCCGGACGAGTGCGGCGACCACGTTCAGGGTGGCGATCGCGTTTTCCGTGACATCGCGCGAGATCCGCTTTTCGAGCATGGGCTTCCAGAACAGGGCGGTCAGAACCGCGGCAAATGCGAACTCAACCGGCTGTTTCAGGTGCGCTTTTCCTGAAGCCCGGGCAGCCGAGACGTGCCGGATGACCGCGGTCACGGGAGACGGCGGCAGTTCCGTGTCGAGCGCCGCGTCGAGAAGGCCGGTCCACTCGGATGTCTCTGCCGGGGCCGTACGCGTCAGGCATCCGGTTTCGAGCTTTTCCGCTGCTTCTTCCGGCAGTTTCTCGGTCTGTTCCGTGATGCCGTGCTCGCGCATCAGGTCGATGAGAAAGGCCGTCATGGACCGCACGCCGCGGACCAGGGGCGGATCTCCGATGGACGCGGCGACCGAGGCTAAAAATGCGTTCGGCGCACAGTCGGCGCTCCGGGCCTCATCGAAGGCCTCAGGCCTGACGTTCTGCATCCGGACCAGGGCGGACAGGACCCGGTTCAGAACCCGGGACGCGGCCCTGGACGGCATGACCTTGGCCAGGCTGAAAAAGACATTGTCCTCGTAGGCGTTTCTGGACAGCTCGAGCACGGACACGCCGTGCAGCTCCGCGACCTGGGTCGAGGGGTTGAGCCGCGAAGCGCCGGACTTGTGCCGCATGTTCTGGCGCAGGAAATGCGCGCCGACCAGGCGGTTGTTCTCCTGAATGCGCTGGTCGTAGGGCGGAATGGCGCGCACCACCGGCAGGTCCAGCTCCGGCGGTAGCGGGAAAAACGAGTCGGAGATCCAGAGCTTGAGCGACAGGTCGCCGGTCGCCTCGAAATCGGGCTTTTCGTCGATTTTTACGTATACGGCGCGCATGGCGTCCGGGAAATGCTGCAGCGAGGAAACCCGGACGCCCTTCTTGCTCACATTGGGGCTGGCGGGGTCGAAAACCGGAACCCCGAAATATTCGTCGAACCACTTTTCCTTCGATTCGGCGTCGCTCCCGGAACCCGCCATGGCGCCCGCGTGCCCGCACGCGCGCTCCAGGTTCTTCTTCCACCGCCCCGTGACGCAGACCACCATGGGCTTGCTGAAACCGAACAGCCGGGCCTGTATCCAGTCGAGCGCCATTTTCTCGTAATACCCGCCCGGCTCCACGTACAGGGCGACGGCCTTGGTGCGGGTGTCGTTCTGCGCGGCGTACAGGAACTCGGGAAGCGCGAAATGCACGTACACGTCCTTGCCCGAGCTGACCGCCGTGGTGATGCCGAACCCCGCGACCTTGAGATACTCGGCGATGGTCGAGGTGAAATTGCCCGAGTTCGAATGGATGGCCACCGTGCCTTTCCGCAGGGTTTCCTCCGGGTGGTCGCCCCCGAGAGCCCCGCCCACGCGTACGTGGTCCCAGGCATTGGCCACGCCGAGGCAGTTGGCGCCGATCACGTCCACGCCCGCGCTCTGGCAGATGTCGCGGATGTTGCGCGAGTCGCGCGTCGAGACCTTTTCGGTGACGATCACGATGCGCTTGAGCGCGCTGTTGAACCGCACCAGCTCCCAGACGGCCTGGCTGACCGCCGCGGGCGGCAGGTAGATGACGCCGATATCGAAGTCATGGCCGTGCTTCATCACATCGCGGACGCTGTGGTAAACGGGAATGTCGCCGGCGCCGGTTTCCAGCACCCCGTGGCGCCCGTACTGGACGCCGGCCACCACATTGCCGCCGCTGTACTCGTGCGAGACGGGCGTGACCTTGCGGCTCTCGTTTCCGAGAATGTTGATCACGCACACGCGCGACTTTCGGGTGACGAGCTCCTCGAGCGAATAGACGCCCACGAAATAGGGGAACGGCTTGGTGACGAGCGGTCTCATCGGGCCACCGCCTTCCGGTACCGGTCCGCGCCTTCGCGTCCCCACCAGTCGTCCATCTTCTTGGCGTACTCGAGCACCTCGATCATGGACGAATCGAATCCGAACATCTTATGCGGGAGCTTCAGGGTGTCGAGTATGTCCTTGGCGTACATCATCCCGCTGATCAGGTTCGGCCCGCCCCGTCCGATCACGACCGAGACCGGCCGCCTGCCGTGGGCCGCGACGTGGTCGCGCAGGGCGTCGAAAATCCCCTTGAACGTCACGTAGATGTCCGTGTTGTTGGCCTTTCCGCCGATGATGAGAATCACATTGGCGCGGTCGAACCAGTGCTTGAACACGATGCGCGCGATTTCGTACATTTTACCGTAAGGCGGGTTGCCGCCGAAGTCGGACGAAAATATCGCGTGATCGCCCAGCGTCTCGGTGGCCGCCGTGTTGGCCCCGCCCCCGAACATGAAGGGAATGATCGTCCCCTGCGGGTTGAGCTCCAGCACGTCGCTCTGCCCCTGATAGGTGCGCAGGCGGTTGATTTCCGCTTCGAACGGCGAGACCTCCGACTGAAAGAGGAGGGGCGGCAGGCCCAGGCGGCGCCACGCGGGGTTGTCCTGGTCGAACTTGATCTTGATGTCGGCCACTGTCGGCATATACGTGTTCTCGACCTTTTTCATGAGTATGGGATTGCACTCGATCGTCTCGAGCCCGTACCCGTCATACAGGGCCCACAGCTTGGGAAGCTGCTGAACAAGCGGGGAAATGAACTTCTCGGGACAGCCGATGTCGGTCAGGTTGTTGGTGAGATCGAACGACTTGATGCCGATGAAGGGGTCGATCCAGACGGTCCGCTTCTTGTCCGGTGTGATCGTCTCCACGTCAACGCCTCCGAACGGCGAGATCGTGAACACGGACTTGCGCTCGATCGTGGATGCGTCGATGGCGAAATAAACCTCGATCTCCGACTGCACGAATTCCTCGAAGGTGACGCCGTTCGCGCGCGCCGTTTTCGTGCCGACCCGGTGCTTGGCGAAGTAGAGCTCCTCCTTGGCTTTCATGGCGTCGGTCAGGTTGTCCACGACGCGGACCAGGCCGGCCTTCCCCTTCTTCCCGATACCGCCGTAGAAAAACGGCTTGACCACGATTCTGCCGTACTGATCCAGCATGCGCTGGATCTCGTCACGCGTGGCATTGCCTTCAAGGCGCTCGGCCACCGGAAATTCGACCAGATTCAGGAGCGGCGCTCCGTACCTCAGTCCAGCGATCTGCATGGGTGTTTTCCCCGTCTGTGAAACGGCGATGGATCGACCGGGTTAAATTTAACAAATCCGGCATTAAAATCCATGTGTTTTTAAATGTTCAATAATCAAGCAGTTAAAAATATTCGATCCGGTTAAAATTTTCTCGGGCGGGATTCACTGAACCGCGATAAATCGCCGGATTTTGCATTCCCGTGAAAAATCGTTTATATTACGATCACCTATGGCCGATCGATTCTGCCTGTTCCTCCGGAACGGCCTGCTCTCGCTCACGTTCCGGGACCTTCTTCTGTTCCTGCCGCTCGCCGCGCTGACGGTCGCTTTCGCGTCCGCAACCGTTTCCTGGCTGAGGACGAAAAAATCGGAAACCCTCCCCTATACCCGGAAGCTCTTTCATTTCATTGTCTTCTCCGCGGCCTGCATTTTCCAGCTCCGCTTCGGGCTGAAAATGACGGTGGTTTTCGGAATCGTCGTATGCGCGGCCGTGGTCTTCGCCGCGTGGAAAGGCGCGGGCCACGGCCTGTATGACGCGGTGGCGCGGCCCAAGGACAACCCCCACGAAGGGCTATTCATCCTCCTGCCCCTCGCTTCCACCGTGCTCGGCGGTGTGGCCGCAAATCTCTGGTTCCCCCGGACGGCCTTCATCGGATATCTCGTGACAGGCTGGGCCGACGCGGCCGCGGAACCCGTGGGAGCGGCCTGGGGAAGGCACCGCTATCGCGTGCCCTCGCTGTTCGGCATCAAGGCCGAAAGAAGCCTGGAGGGGTCTCTGGCCGTTCTGGTCACTGCGTGCGTCGCTGTTTTTCTGTGCGGGTGGGTGATGCATCTCGGGTGGGAAACGGCGCTCCGCATGTCCCTGGCCTGCGGCTTCTGCGCCATGATCGTTGAGGCGATCAGCCATCACGGGCTGGACAACCTGACCGTGCAGGTCGCGGTGTCGGGGGTGGCTTCTCTATTTCTGTAATATCGTTCCGGGTTCCTGGTAAAAGCAGTTCCGAGTTCCGGGTTTCGATTTCCGGGTTGAAGAAGCATTACCGGATTCTGAGTTTCGGATTCCGGGCTCAAAGAAATCACCTCTTCTCAACTCGGAACTCGAAACTAGGAACCCGGAACAAAATAAGGACGATGACCGATCATGCACAGTTACCGTCCTTATTCGACTCGGAACCCGGAACTCAGAACTCGGAACCTTTTTACAGCAGGCTCTTCACCATCCCCCCGTCCACCTGAATCACCGATCCGGTGATGTAGCCGGACCTCGGGGACGCGAGAAAAGCCACCAGGTCGGCCAGCTCTTTCGGATCCCCCATCCGTCCGAGCGGGATCTCGCTCACCATCTCGTCGATGATCTTGTCGATGTGCTTTCTCGAGCGGGACGCCTTGTCCTCGACCAGGGCCTTCACGCGATCCGTCATGAAATATCCCGGGCACAGCGCGTTCACGAGGATATTATCCGGCGCGAGCTCCTCCGCAAGGCTCTTGGTCAGCCCCACCACGGCCGGACGCAGGGCGTTCGACAGGAGCAGTCCGGGCAGGGGCTGTTTCACCGAGACCGATGTGAGGTTGATGATGCGGCCCCATTTGTGCTTGCGCATGGACGGAAGCACGGCGCGGATCAGCCGAACGACGCTGTACAGCGTGAGCGTGGTGGCCTTTTTCCAGTCCTCCTCCTGGATCTCGTCGAAATCGCCGGGCGTCGGGCCTCCGGAATTGGTGACCAGAATGTCCACGCGGCCGAAGAGGTCCAGGGTTTCGTCGACCATCCAGCGGACCTGATCCCCGTCCGACAGGTCGATGGACAGCGGGAACACCGTCACGCCGGTGTCGAGGAGAATCTCGTCCGCCGTCGCCTCGAGGATTTCCTTGTTCCGGGCGCAGATGACCAGCTTCGCGCCTTCACGCGCAAGCTGCCAGGCCACTGCCTTGCCGAGCCCCCTGCTCGACGCGGCCACGACCGCCACTTTGTCCTTCAAGCCGAGATCCATTGGCGTTCCCCGTTGGTTGATGGAATTCCCTGCGGTCCGCTGTTCCGCGGCGCCGGACTCGGAGGAGAGGAATCCGGGGCTTCAGCGCCTGTGCGCGGCGATGAAGCGGCTGATGGAGCGGTCGAACGTGGCTTCGACCTCTGGAGTGAAATAACAGGCGGGAAGCTCACCCGCCCGCCGGTGATAGGCCAGGCATTCGCAGCATTTCCCCTTGCGGCTGCAGGGTTCATAGGTGCAGTTGCACCGGCTCAAGTTGCTTTTCAGGTTGTCGCATCCGGACATTGCATTCTCCCCGGCCCGCGGATGGGATCCTTCGTCCGAAACCGATCAGGCTCCCTCCGCGGCCTCCAGCTTCAGGATCGCCGCCTTACCCGATGTGGCGTCGGTCAGTTCGGCCGCGAAGGCTTCGGCGCGGCCGGCCCTGACCCGGACGGTCATTTCGTTTTCCGACTGAAAATCGCGGTTTTCGACTTTCGCGTGATGCCGCCGGATCACGGCCATCACGCGGCCCGTCCACTCGGCTCCGAACCGGACCTTGAAAGAATCCTCGATGAAGCGCTCGATACGGCCGGCCGCATCGAGCGTGCCGCCCGCGCATTCGCCGTAGGCCCGCGCCAGGCCGCCTGTGCCCAGTTTCCGGCCCGCGAAATAACGCACCACCGCGCAGACCGTGTCCGAAAGCGCCCTTCGGTCGATGGCCTCCAGAATGGGCCGGCCCGCAGTGCCGGAGGGTTCTCCGGCGTCATTCGTCCGGAACCGGGAACGGTCTCCGGCTCCGACGCGCCAGGCCCAGCAGCAATGCGTGGCGTCCCTGTATTCCCGCGCGATCGAACCGGCCCATTGCTCCGCGGATTCGGCGGAAGCAGCCTGAACCGCGAACCCTATGAAACGCGATCCCTTGACCGTCAATTCGAACCGGCCGGGCTTCTCGATCGAGAAAGTGACATCGTCCGGCGGAGCGTTCCCGCCAGCCGGATGCGGTTGAAGCTCCCCGCCGCAAGCGGCGGGGAATCCTCTATCTGTAGAGAAGGGACATCTTATATTCGCTCGCTTACCCCGCGGCAAGCCGCGGGGAATGCGCTCGCGGTCAGATTCACCCACGGCTTTCCGCTTCGGGTCCGGAGTCCGCGATCGCGTCCCGCAGGGCCGCAACGCAGGTCAGCGAACACCGGATCTTGTGCTCCGGAAGACCGCCCATGCTTTCGGCCAGCTGTGCCTCGGTGAGGGCGGCGGCCTCGGCGGTGGTTTTTCCGCGTATCCATTCTGTGAGAAAACTGGAGGACGCGATGGCAGCCACGCATCCCATCACCTGAACCCGCGCGTCTTCGATGCGGCCGGCACGGATCCGGAGGGTCAGGCGGACATGGTCCCCGTCCGCTTCGTTCTTCGCCTCGCCGACCGCGTCGGGATGCCCGATTTCCCCGATGCACCGGGGATTCTTGAAATGATCGAGTACCAGGCCGCTGTACATGCCGTTCACCGCATCCTGATCATTTTGCCGACTTCCGAGGCCTCGGCCTTCCGGCCGCCGATTCCGGCCCGCACCGTGACCGTGTAGAGATAAACGCCGTTCGACAACGGGTCCCCGCGCTCATCCCGGCCGTCCCAGTCCACCCAATTGAAACCCGGCTGTGCCGGTATGCCATCGATCCTGCGTATCCGCCGGCCGTCCACTGTGTATATCCGGATCTCGGCCTCCGCGGACCGGCTGACCTCGAATGTGAACTGCGTGGCGTCGCTGAAGGGATTCGGGTAATTCAGCAGTTTTTCGAGAATCAGCCCGTCCTCAGCCACGGCCCGGAACTCCACTGTCCGGGAGGCGGAATTGTTCGCGTTGTCCCAGGCCTTGAGCGTGAGAATGCGTACGCCGGGCACCACGCCGGTCAGAGGATAAACGACGCGGCCCTTGAGGTAACTGCCGGCGTCGTAGCTGAAGTAGGCGCTGACATCGACCGGCATTCCGTCGTCGAGCGCGAGTGTGATCTTGTGGCCGAGCTCGCCCGTCAGGTTGATGCCGGTCTGGCTGTCTTCGATCTCGGCCGAAAGCACCGGATCGCCCGCGACCATGTCGCCCGGCATGAAATTCGGAAGTCCGTCGAAACCGACCCGGATGTCCGGCCCCTGCCGGTCGTCCACGACGGCGCTGCCGCCGGTGATCAGGCCGTCCCTGGCGCCGAATCCGTCGGTCGATTCATTCCAGGCGTACCCGGAGAGGCGGCCGAGCGTGCCGCCGTAGGTGATGTCCTTGGGCACGATGAACTCGAACGCGAATCGGCCGGCCGTCACTTCGTTCTCGCCTCGGAACATGGGGTTCCCGGAGAGGACATAGCTCACGGACGCGCCGGATGCCGACCGGTAGCGGATGGATTTCTTGGAATCCGACGCCTGAATTCGCACCCGGCCGCTGAAGTTCTCCCAGCGGGCTCCGTTTCTGCGCACCTCGCCTTCCACGCGGACGCGTCCGAGCGCCCGGAGCGTGTCCGGCTCGACCGAAGTGAAAATCATTTCCTGCCTCGGCGCGGCCAGGCGGAGCGTGGGGTCGCCGATGATGACGAACTTCTGGTCAGCTGTCCGGTTCGCGGTGCTCATCTTGGCAATGCGCATGGCCTCGCCGATGCGGAGCGGAGCGGACAGGTTCCGGAGCAGCGGATCCATGAATTTGTAATTCAGGGCGGAATTTTCAGTGGAATAACTGAACCGCGTCGTGCCGATGACCGCGATGCCGCCCGCGCCAGGAGCGGCCAGCAGGTCCTCGCAGAACGACTGTTCCGTCGGATCGTCGAACAGCCCGAATTCGCAGGTGGCCGCGAAAAACAGGGGAAGCCGGCCGCCGTTCTCCAGCCGCTTCATGGAGGCTTCCTGCTGGAAAATCCACTCATGCGCCCAGACCGTCCTGTTGGCGTGGCCCGTGTAATTGACGATGAGCGTGCCCGCGTTGATCTGCCGGATGAGATCGTCTTCCGCCTGCGGCTTGAGCCGCCGCGTCTGGATCTCGACCGGGTATTCGGTCAGGTAAATCTTGCGCTGGTTGAAAGCCGTGGGCAGGATGCCGATGGCCAGAGTCTCGGAATCCCGGACATGGATAATTTCCGAGGACGAGGTCTGGCTGATTTCGTCGTCCGCGACAAGGGTGATCAGGCTGCGCCAGTCGCCGCGGTCCGGCTCGGACTGGTACCGGATCCACTTGTCGACCACGGTGTTCGCCTGCTCCACCGTTTCCACGGTGGCCCTGCCGACCGCCAGTTCGGCCAGCGCGTCGTCTCCGGCCACCCACGCGAACCAGTCGTCCACGGCCGGGGACCAGAGCCTCTGTGTGCCGCCGATCTCGAATGGGGGAATCCAGTTCGTTTTCGAACCGGAGAGCCGGTTCCGATAGTCGTAATGTCCGTCTCCGAACAGCAGCAGAAAGGACGGCGGTTTTGTCCAGGTTTCATAGGCGGTCCGCACGAAATCGCGAAGCGCGGCCGGATCGCGTATGCCCCAGCCGAATTCGTCGAACACCTCGCTGATGTCCGCCACGAACACGTCGAGCGAATCCGCGTCGCGCTTGAACCCGGCATAGCGTTCCGCCGCGTCCATGAAGGCCGCAGGCGCGATGATCAGCAGGTCGCATCCGTGCTCCGGGTTCCGCAGATCCGCGAACATGTCCTTCTCAATGCTCGGCGGCGCCGGGAAGGAGGATCGGGACCGGCAGAAATACGTCCGGACGTCCCCGGAATCGGCGGCGTCGGAAACCCAGTACGCGCCATCCCCGGCTGTGACGGAAAGGGCACGGATCGACGCGGGATCGGACACGTCCCACACCTCGGGTTCGGCCGTGAATCCGGTCAGCCGGTACCGCCAGGCGCCGCCGGCCTGGGGCGAGAAAAATTTCAGCTGGTTGTCCCGGCCGGCCAGGTTTCTGCGGTACCGGATCTCGAGCCAGCCCAGGTAGCCTTTCGCGGCCTGAAGGGTCGCGCTGAGCTGCACGCCGAGCGTGTTGCCGCTTGTTTTCAGGCCCGCGGGATCGCGGAACTGGGACAACTGGGTGGCGGCGTTGATCACGCGAAGGGAGCTGATGCTCCGGCCGTTCACGGAGACGAAAAAGGTCTGGGTGACGTTGTCTTCCATGTCTTCGCCCTTGAACAGAATGCGGTAAAAGGGCGTGTCGTTCCCGGCCGGATCATAGACCGGAATCGGGACGGATACGGGCTCCGGTTCTCCGGTCTGGACCAGTGTGGTGTACCAGAACATGCCGGACTCGATGGGATTGGCCTTGTCATTCTGCAGGAACTGGTGATCCGTGAATGTCTCGGTCGGGGTCGTTATTTCAGGCGCGAGAGCCGGGGCCGTCTGAATGCGCAGTCCGGGTTTTCCGTCATTGAACGCGAGCCAGTAGACGTTGGATTCAGTGAATGGATTCAAGTAATGTTCGAAAACGCGGTTCCGCATCTGCCATCCGGCGGGTCCACGGCCGTAGAAGAGCAGGACATCGGACGCGTCGAAGCGGCCGTCCTCCGCGCCGATGACCCGGATGGGATTCTCGATGAGGCTTTCAGGCCTGGCGTCCCCGACCGGCAGGGGAAGCGCCTTGCCTCCGTTGTTGAATATCTTCAGGGTCGCGGGATCGATGGACGCGATGTCAATGCCCGCATTTTTCAGGGTGGCGCCGCTGATGGCGTACACGGCATCCGACGTGATCGGGATTTTGTAGTACTCCCCTGTCCGCCCGGCACGGCCGGTTCTGCGGAGAACCGGCCTTTCCGGCTTCTGCCATGTTCTGGCTTCCGCGTAGTTGAGCAGGACGCTCCGATATACGGCTTCGTCCGCGGACGGACCGCGTCCGCCGGAAGACGCGGCCGGTTGTTCGAACTCGACGGTCACGCGGATTCCGGGAAACACGGCCAGGGCGCCGGTTCCGGCGTCGAACCGGACCGGCCGGAAGCGGATGTGAACCACGCGATACGGGCCGAAAATCTGCGGATCCGAAACGTCGAAAAACGGTTCCGATGCGTTCCCGCCGGCCGCGTATCCCGGGCCGGGTTCGAATATTTCGACCGGCAGTCCGTCCCGGGTTTCAAGCCGCGGGCCCGGGAGCAGGCGCGCCTTTTCAAAGGCCGGGCCGGGAATGGTTTGGCCGAGCGTAACCCGGACGCCGCCCTCCCGCGGAACCGCGATGACCGCGGTCGCGACAGGTATCATCGGTTCTCCGGTCTCAGCCTCGGCGCGGCCGCCCCTGAAACCGACACGAATGAATTCACCGCCAGGAGTGCGGATCGAATCCAGTTCCAGATCGGACAGATTGAATTCTATTGCGCATCCCCGGTCCGAACTGCCGGACAGCCGGAAAACCGGAACCTCCTGCGCCCTGCCAGCCTGCAAAAATACGGTTACCGCGCAGAATGCGGCGAGGGAAATCGGCGATTTTCGGATCAGTCCGTTCATGGCTTAAAATATAGGAATTTATGGATAAAAACCAAACAAAAAAAACGTTGGCACGTTTGAACGTTCGAACGTGCCAACGGGTTAACGCGCAAAAAAAGCCGTCCCCTACGGCAGGGACGGCTGAGATTACCCGCTTGATGAAGACTGGACGTTACCCGGTCAGGGCTTTCACCACTTCATCCGTATGTGTCAGGTCCGCGAACAGAAAGTCCGGGGATTCCGCCTGCAATTCCTCCGCCGCGTGCACGCCCGTGGCCACTGCGACCGTCCGCACTCCGTGCGGCTTGCCGCAGCGGATGTCGAAAGGCGTGTCTCCGATGACGAAAACCGTTTCCGGCGACGGGTTCATGCCGTGCGCCTGCCGGAACCTGTCCATGGCGATCGGCACGAGAGCGTCCCGGTTCATGGAGTCGTCCGCGTAAGCGCCGATCCTGAAAAATCCGTCAATCCCGAAATGGCGCAGTTTGAGCAGCGCGCCGTATCTCCAGTTCCCCGTGAGCAGTCCAAGTTCGGCGTTCGGCGTTCCGGACAGGGCCTTCAAAAGGGGAAGCACACCCGGGCAGAGCTCCTTTCCGGGCCTGTCCTTTCCGATTTCCTCCTCGAGGTACCAGAAATAGTATTCCCTGAACTTCTCGATTTTGGAATCGTCCTGCGGAAGATTGTTTTCCTGCAGGACCTGCCGGACAATGGCGGGATCGGTTCGGCCCATGAGCGGGACGGTCCGGAGCGCGTCCTGTATGCCCCAGACCGTCTCGAATGACCGCTCCATCGCGACTTTTCCCGCTCCTCCGGACAGCAGAAGCGTCCCGTCAATGTCGAAAAGCAGCAGATTCACAGGCTTGAGCAAGGCCTTCAGTTCCGGCCGTACCGTTTGGCCATCTCGGCGAGCGTGACGCGCTCGACACTGGCGGCCAGACCCGCGGAACCGAACTTGCGCACGAGCATCTCGACATGGGCGGCGATGCGCTCCTTGATCAGGGCCATGACAGGCTCCAGGTCGCCGCCGCGGGGATGGACCCGGAGCAGGCCGATGTCAATGGTCTTCAGGTAATCGCGCGGGTCGATGAACTCCGGGTGGCTGTCCAGGGCCTGCTTGATGGGGGTCAGGACGTTCGGGGACTTCTTCTCGACTCCCGGATTGTCGTGGAAGTATTTGCGGAACGTGGCGGTGATGCCGAGGCGAAGGTCCGTGTCGATGTTCACCTTGCGGATGCCCGCGGCAATGGCTTCCTGTATTTTCTGCATCGGGATGCCCGCGGAATCCTTGATGCCGCCGCCGTACCGGTTGATTTCGTCGACCAGCTCCTTCGGCACCGTCGAGGAACCGTGGCCCACGAGAAAATGGTTTTCATTCAGGCCGTAGGCCCTGAGACCGGCATACGAGGACTGGACGATATGGATGGCGAGCTTGTCTGTGCCCTTGCCCTTGTTGGGTCCGTGCGCCGTGCCGTAGGCGACCGCGAGGGCGTCGGCCTTGGATTCATTGAAGAAATACGGTACCAGGAAGGGATCCGCGTAGGTCGTGGATTCGTGGATGACATCCTCTTCCACGCCCTCAAGCTTGCCGAATTCACCTTCGACGCTGACGCCCTTGGGATGGGCGTAGTTCAGGATGGCCTTGGTCGCGGCGATGTTGTCCTTGAGGTCGAACTTGGAGGCGTCAATCATGACCGAGCTGAACCCGTTATCCACGCATTCCCGGCCTTTTTCGTCATCCCCGTGGTCCAGGTGGAGGGACACGGGAAGGTCATGGCCGGTTTCCTTCATGGCCGCGAGCACCATGGCCGATATCTTGTCCGGGCCGCCCTGGAACTTGTTCGCTCCCCTGCTGGCCTGGATGATGCCGGGCGCGTCCGCGCGCTTCAGGCCTTCGAGAATACCCTCGGCCTGCGTATAAAAATTGACGTTAAATGCGCCGATCGCGGCCGGCCGGCCGTTGAGCGAAGACTGCTCTGCCGCCCGCATCAGGGGGACCATGGAAAACAATTGAAAATCCTGCTTGGACATGGAAATACCTCCGGAAGTTTAATGAACAATAAATTTCGCACAAAATGCGGCAAAAGTCAAGAAAAACCTGAACCAAGACAGTAACAATTCATTTGCATTTTTCACTTTAACGTACTACCATATTCTTCAGACTTGTTTCTCGCGGATTTTACATTGGGTGTCAATATTGATGCTTTTTCTTTAAAAACAAGAGGTTATGAATGAAAATCTCCATCCCGTCAACGAATGAAACCTTTGAAATCGAATTATCCGAGAATATGCTGGCAGCCAATGATCAGCTGGCCGCTGAAAACCGGTGTTTCTTCGACTCCCGCGGCATTTTCGCGATCGACATTCTGGGCTCGGTCGGATCCGGCAAAACCACGCTGGTCCAGCAATTCGTCCGGCGCCTGAAGGATAAAAAGAGGGTCGCATCCATAGCCGGCGACCTGGCGACCACCATTGACGCGGACCGGATACGGACCGCAGGGGGTGAAGTGCTCCAGGTCAATACGGGTTCCCTCTGCCACCTGGACGCCTCCATCGTCAACCGGGCGATGTCCAGCCTGAACCTGGACGGCCTGGACGTTCTGCTCATCGAGAACGTGGGAAATCTCATATGCCCGGGCGAATTCCGGCTGGGCGCGCACCGCAGGCTCGTCGTGGTCTCGGTCACCGAGGGCCCCTACATGATTGTCAAGCATCCAGCCGTTTTTCTGGACGCGGACGCCGTGGCCGT
>CAZNXX010000071.1:0-15146 GCA_964577095.1 uncultured bacterium
CTTTCACGCCCATCATCAGCGCGGCGTCCCCGAACTGGAGGTCCAGGTCGAACACCGCCGCGCCCGACCGGCCGAATGAGTTCAGGAGCGAGGCGAGGTTGACGGCCAGGGTCGTGGCGCCCGCGCCTCCCTTGGTCCCGAACACGGTGACGACCTTCGCGCACACCGGTCTGCCGGATTCGGACTCCCGCCTTCCCTGCAGGACCTTCCGGACCGCGGACGTGAATTCTTCCTTGTCCACCGGCTGGGATATGAATTCCCGGGCGCCCACACGCATGGCATTGAGAATCAAGGCCGAATGCGTGTTTTTCGCCGTGATGAACAGCGTGATTTCCGGGTAATTCTGGCTGATCTTGCGCGCAAAAGACAGGGCCGCGTCCTCGGCCGGGTACAGGTTGAGGATCACCAGGGCCGGTCGATGCCGCCGGATCAGGGAAACGCCCCGGTAAAAATCCTGGCCCTCCGCCGTGAGTTCCACGCCGGGTATGCCCTTGAGCCGCTCCGTCAGCACGGCGTTCGATTCAGGGTCCAGATCAATGAGCGTGACAGGCTTCCGATTTTCCATTTCGTCTCTCCGCGTTATCCGCCCCGGTCCTCAGCGGATGAGGATACAGGGGATGCGGCCCGCAATCTCGTTGAAAATAGCGTCGAGATCCGCTGCCGTGGGCGCGTGGTAATGTTTTCCATTGGTCATGTCGGCGATCCGCGTCATCAGGGTCCAGTCCGTCTGGTCCCCCAGGCTGATGGTGTAAATCTTGATGAAATGATCGGCCGCGATCCGGGCGTTGGCATAGGCGTAGTTGATGGCCGTCGGATTGGTGGGCATGCCCGTGCCCGGCCGGTTGGCCATTCCGTCCGACAGGAGGATCTGTGTCTTGAACGTCCGGGTCTCGTTGTTCTGAAGCAGGTGGTTGTTCGAATACTCGATGGCCTGGCCGATGTTGGTGAACCCGTCGGCCAGGTAGGAATCGATGCGGTTCTTGACGAGGGAAAAGTCCCGGCAAAGCTGGAGATTCAGTGACGCGGCCGTGGAATAAGACACCAGACCGATCCGGTCCGACACGTAGGTATTGGCCGCCACGAGGTCCACGAAAGTCTTTGCCGCCGTCTTGGTGTCCGTGATCGGCTGGGGCACTTTCGGATTGACGGTGTCGTCATCCATGGTGCCGGACCGGTCGAACGTCACCATGATGTCCCGGTTGCCGAGGGTGGCCGTGGCTTCCGCGCGGATCCGGGAGGTGTTCAGTCCGAGGATTTTCGCGAAAAACAGGGGCACGTCCCGCTCCGCGGACACATGCACCGTTTTTTCATCCACAAAGACGATTTCGGATCCCTCCAGAGCCAGCGGCTGGCCCAGAACCAGGTTCCGGTTCGAGTTGTTGACGCCCCGCTGGACCGCTTCGCCCTGGCTGAATGTCAGTCCAGACGCCGCGGCCAGCGCCGAGGCGTCCACCGCGCTCTGCAGCTGGTTTTTCGCGGTCAGAATGCATCCGGCGTCGATCGCGAATGACGCGAAGCAGAAAACCGCCACCAGCGACACGGCTCCGAGTATGAGAAAACTTCCCCTTTCATCCCCCAGGCGCGCGAACAGGCTAGTTCTTTTCTTCATCGGGCCCTCTCAGTTTGAACTGCGGCAGCTCCTCCCCCGGAACGGCCCGTATGACCTGCGGGGACAGGGTGACCATCAGTTCGCTTTCTTTTTTCTGATACCGCTGGCTGCTGAACAGCTTGCCCAGCACCGGAACGCTTCCCAGCACCGGAATCTTCGACAGGACCTGCGAGTGTTCATTGGACAGCAGGCCCCCGAGCACGAGATGCTGTCCTTCGGCGAGCTCCACCGTGGTTTCGGCCTTCCGGGTGACCAGCGCGGGCACGCGGAACCCGCTCAGCAGGATGCCGTTTTCGAAATCGAGGCTGCTGACCTCGGTCATCACCTTGACGCGCACGCGCTGGGAATCGAGCACCGTGGGCGTGAACCGCATCCGGACCCCGAACTCCTTGAACAGAATGGTCAGTGTCTGGGAACCCATCGAACCGGAGATGATCGGAATCGGGAATTCCCCCCCCGCCAGAAAGTTCGCCTCCTCGCCGCTGAGCGCGCTCAGATTCGGAGCCGCCAGCACTGAAACCAGGTTGTTTTCCTGGAGCGCCTTGATCATCGCCGTCAGGTCCCGCGCGGGCAGCGAGAGAAAAAAATCCACCGTGTTGCTGAGCTGCAGCGGGTCCGACGGCCCCGTCACCCCGCCCGCGTAACTCCCCCAGTCCAGCCGTTCGTTGCCCAGCCGCATCCGCTTGACGAGGAAATCGGTTCCCAGCTCCTTGAGCACGGTTTTATTGATTTCAAGAAACCGCACGTGGAGCATGACCTGGCGGGGATCGGACTCTCCGTGCACGTGAATCCGGTATTTCTCGTAGCTCCCGGCCTCGCGCCACACGATCAGGCTGGTGACTCCCGCGGACTTGCCGTCCAGCAGAATCTGGGTCGGCGAAACGACGGTCGCGTCCGCGGTTTCCGGATTGGTGATGGCCACCCGTTTGACCGGCGAGAGAAAGTCGAGCACCTCCGACTGGCCGGCCGGAACCGTGACCGTCATCCGATCCGCGGCCGGCCCGGGCGGCGCAACCGACAGCAGGACGGCGCAGACGAATGAGGAGGCCGGCCATCTGAGGAGACGTTTCCATGTTGATGGGATCATGCGTTCACACTCCGATCAGGTTTGAACGTTCGCCGTACGCCGTCCGCGGAACGGCGGGTTCCCTCCCGCGCCGCCCCGGATCGGCGGAGCGCCTGTCAACGGATCCGGGATTCCTTTCCCTCGTTGTTCTGAAACGTGACTTCCGCGCGTTCCGCCGAACGGATGACTTCGACCACGCGGCGGTCTCCCGCCGAAACGCTCCGGTTCCCCGGGGCCGTCGCGCCGGACCCCGCGGGCGCGGAATGGATGATCAACTGCTTCAACTGGACGCCGGGCGTCGCCCGCACCGAGCGGTCCGACGTGTTGCGGAGACTGAGTTGTAGCTTCCCCTCGGTGCTGGCCAGCACCAGTTTCTCCGCGTCCGCCGGAGTGACCAGAAGCGTCACCGTCTGCACCAGCACCGGGTCATCTTCCTTGCGCTCATAGGTCTGATCCACCGCGAGCACCCGGATGTCCTCCAGAATGATCCGGGTCGTGGATTCCTCCTTGCGGGCCGGGGAGGAAACGGTCACCAGAACGTCCACCCGCGCGTTCGGCAGGATGAAGCCGCCCACGCCGCTGGAATTATTCACCGAAACCGTGAGCGCCCGCATCCCGTCCGGGATGATGCTTTGAAACCCGCCCTCGGATCCTGCCGGCGCCAGTTTGCTTTCCAGAATCGGCTCTCCGGCCTGAGATTCAATCTTGACCACCCGGCCGACGGCCGCCGCGGGATCGGACAGGCTCCCCTCGGGCACAATGGCCGAAGGCCAGTCGCCGGACTTCAGGTCCGTGGGCTCAATCTTCTTTCCGGACGGCAGAAGAACGGCCGCGACGACCACCCGGCGCACGGCCGGCCGGGCCTCGGACTTCCCCGCGTTCCGGCTCTCAAGAGTCCGGTACAGGCCGAATGTCGCGACCGCCGAAGCGGCAATGGCGAGCGGTACGATGAATTTCATTCGAAACAGCATGGCGGACTCCGGGGGTTATCCTTCCCATCTCATGGTGGTGCTCCGGGAAAGCTGGAATTGGGTGAATCCGGGGATGATCGAACCCGTCAGGGGCGTGTAGGTCATGACGATGGTGACGACGATGTCCTTGTTGGCGTCCGGCCCGTTGATGGTGACCGTGGCGCCGGACACGTCGCCCGCGTCCAGAACGGATCGGGCGGCGGTCAGGGCCTCGTCGAGATCGGGTTCCGTGACGGCCGCCACGCGTGCGCCCTCCCGGGCCGCACTGGTGAGGACGTTCGTCGTTTCCCAGAGCCGACCGAACTCCATGATCCCGAAAAGAACGACGATGAAGACGGGGAGTATCAATGCGAACTCGACCAGCGACTGACCGATTTCCGATTTTCTCGTTCGGATCATTTGAGCGGACTCCTTGTTCAATCACGGGGAAGCCGGACGGGCGGGGCCGCCGCCGGCGCCCCTCCACGGGAACGCCGGCGGCGCCGGGCCTGTCCTCACAGCGCCTGGGCGGCCCGGCTCAGAAGATTCATAACCTGACCCCCGAAAAAGGCCAGAGCGACAACGGCGATGATTACGATGGACATGAGAATGAGACCGTACTCGCTGAGCGTCTGCCCCTTTTCATTTTCCACGGCGTCCTTCCCTTTTCGCGAATGCGGCTTACAGCGCGTTGGCGATGTTGTTGATCACGGTTGAAATCTGGTTTCCCAGGAGGGTGATCGCGACAATGGCCACGACCGCGATGAGCACCAGGATGAGGGCGTATTCGGACAGGGTCTGTCCTTCTTCACGACGGACGAGCGTGCGGATGGATTTCAGGTTGAACATGGCTTGCTCCTTTGTTAAGAAAATCATTCGACTGGACGGATGAAAATCAAAAGGTGCAGAGATGACGCGTACGGTTTGCCTGGCGCCTCCTTTCCGGATGAAATCCGAATGGCGTGATCATCGGAAATCAGGTTTGAACGACCACCTCCTTCAGTGACGGATCGATTCGACGGAATCGCAGCTTCAACTATGCTCATGATTTTGTTTTTATTGATCTTGCTTCGGATCGCCTCAAAAAAAAAGGGCAGTACCTTCACGACACGCGTGTAGGAAGGATGACTCCCGCCAGAGAGGTAATCCGATACGGATCGAACAAAAAACATACCATCCGACCGGATGGCATGCATGCCTTTTAATGGATGTTTATTTTGATTGAATTTATGAGCCTTCACGGATCAGGCATTGCGGGTCGCGCGATCGCGTTAAGGGATGATGAAGCATAGTTCAATCGGTAAATATTTCCACGGAACCGGAAAAAATATCCTGTCCGGACGGACATCCGGGAAGGCGTCAGAAGGGTCGATGGAGGAAGTGCGATGGATGCATCCGGTTTTCGCGAGGCGGTTTGCGGCGGGCAGGTGCGGCGCGTTCAGCCGAAAAACAGTGATCTTTTGCTCCGCTGAAACGCGCAGAAAGAGACGGCGGAAACGGATTGTAACGGACTGTCATGGTTTACTGAAATATCCCGGATCAGATGAACGGAATCCGGCTGTTCAATCGATCCGAATGAATAAAAAAAACCTCTGATGGAAACCATCAGAGGTTTGGTCGGGGCGGTGAGATTCGAACTCACGACTTCTTGCTCCCGAAGCAAGCGCGCTAGCCGGGCTGCGCTACGCCCCGAAAAAAAATGCCATGCCGGCAGAAACACCCCGGGAGGGAGGGTAGGATGTCCCCACGCGGCATGGCAAATATTTTAAAAGAACCTCCCAATCAATCGCAAAAACCGGACCGTATCTTTCAGCCGCCTGATGTGGCTGGTCTGACCATCATAGGATGTCCGTACCGGACACCACCCCATCCTGAAACCGGCCCGCGCCGCCAGGATGAGCATTTCAGTTTCCATCTCGTAACGATCGGTTTCCGTTCGAATCCGGGTCAGAACCTCACTCCGGTAAAGCCTGAAACCGCATTGACTGTCCGGTATTCTCCTGCCGGCGGCGATCGAGGTGATCAGCGAACTGGTCCGGTTCGAGAATATGCGGTCCGGAGGCATATCCGGCCACCGCAGTTCGCGAAGCCCCACAACCAGATCACAATCCGTTTCGATCAGAAGCCGGATGAAGGACGGAATGAAAACGGGGTCGTGCTGGCCGTCTCCGTCCAGGGTCAGAACCGCTTCCGCACCTGCGTCCAGACAGGCCCTGAAGCCGGACTTTAAAGCCGCTCCCTTACCCCGGTTCCGGTCATGCCTGATCACTCGAACATTGAACGATCGGGCGATGCCGTCGGTTCCATCCTCTGATCCGTCATCCACCACCCAGACGCGTTGAGAGGGAAGGATTTCCGATATTTTTGAAAGAACGTCGTTGAGGCGATCCGCGACATTATAGGAGGGAATGACGGCGTGAAAATTGAGTTTTCCTGCCGCCGGTTGCGAACCGTACCCAATCGAGCGTGTAGTATAATTCATTTTTTTTAAAAATGCAAGTTATTTCGAAAAAAATCAGCGCGATCCCGGGTTCACCGCAGAACCGCCACTTTGAGTGTTTTCTGCCTGTCCCCGGCCGCCAGACGGCAGAGATAGACGCCGCTCGCCGCGGGACGCCCGTTTCCGTCGCAGCCGTCCCATTCCGCCGTGCCTTCGGACGCGCCGCGACCCAGAGCGAGAACGCGCACCGGCCGCCCCAGCACATCATACAGCGTGAGCGTTACCGAATCGGTGACCCCCGCGTCGATGCGGTACGAGAATCGTGTCGCGGAATTGAAGGGATTCGGAAACGCCTTCAGCAGGCGGCCGGGGCTGTCCGGCACCGGCGCCGGCCGGCGCGACACGCCGATCAGGATCGAATCCGCGAGCACCAGCACCGCCGCGCCGTACGGCGCGACCGTCAGCGTGAACGAGGTTCTTTCACCCGGGGTCAGCGCGTAGCACGTATCGTTCAGCAGATCGTTGAAGTACAGGGCGGCTTCGCCTTCGCCGGAGAACAGGGGTACGGCGGCCAGGTTCAGCGTCGCCTGAACCGCGGCGCCGGAAAAATTCGCGACCGTGATTCCCGGCCTCGACGAATCGGGCCGGAGGAACGCGTAGATCCGGGACGATCCGCACGGCACGCGGATAATGTCGTCGGACCGGAACGCCGCGAAACGACCGCGGATCGACAGGAGTCTCGAGTACCAGGCCGTCAGCTCGGCGCCGCCCGGCCGGTCCCAGTCCACGGAACCGCGCCGGCTCGTCTCCCCGGTCTCCTGGCCCGCGTAGAGGAGCGGAATGCCGGGCGCGGTGCACAGCACGGCTGCCGCGGCCCGCGTCCGGGTCGCGGGAAACGACTGGGCGACACGCGTCTCGTCGTGGTTCTCCAGAAAACGGAAATAGCGGGCGTTCGGCCCCGTGTGATGGTTGTACCGGGACGAGGGGCTGTAATTGCGCGTCCGCAGGTCCAGGTCACCCACGGACGCGCCGGACAGGGTCTGGCGGACCTGGTTGAAGAAATTCCAGTCGTACGCCGCGTCGCACGCGCCCCCGCCGTCCGTGTAATTCGCCTCCGAGCCCGCGCCGGTCCCGTCCGTTTCGCCGAGAAGGAAGGATTCGGGCTTGAGGCGCTTCATCTCCTCCCGGAAGGGTCTCCACCACGCCGCGGATCCGTACCGGTTCTGCGGCCCCCAGTACACGTCCATGCGGAAGCCGTCCACGTTCCGCTCGATCAGCCACCAGGCGTACATGTCCGTCATGAGGACATCCGTTTCGACGGCGGCATAATTGAGATTGGCCAGGGACCAGCCGTCATAGTACACGTACGCCACCGACCCGTCCTTGCGGAAGGCGGACTGGCCCATGCCGCGGTTGTCCCCGAGAATGCGGTTCTCGACAACGGGCCGGAACGGCGAATGGTCACCCCATTGAAGAACATCCTGAACCCATGGGTGCTTTTCCGAAACGTGATTCGGCGTGGAGTCGAGAATCACGCGGATTCCCAGGCCGTGCGCGGTGCGGACGAAGCGGTCCAGGTCGTCCAATGTGCCGAACTGGGGATGGACCGAGTAAAAATCGGTGATGTTGTATCCGGCATTGCCCTCGTTGACGGTCTCCCCGTTCTCGTATACGGGCATCAGCCAGACCGCGGTCGCGCCGAGCGACCGGATCGCCGGAAGCCTGGCCTCGGCCGCGGCCAGCGTGCCTTCGGCCGTGAACGCGGGCAGGTAGATTTCATAGACCACGGCGTCCCGCACCCATTGCGGATTCGCGTCCGCGTCCGGTAAAATAACGGATCCGTCCGGCCGGACCGTGAAAAAGGCGCCCGCCCTTCCGGTGTTGCCGTCCCCGTCTTCCACGGTCACGCGGAACGCCCAATCTCCCGCCGGAAGCGGAAGCCGGACGAGAACCGTGGAATCGCGCGACAGGAGCGACAACGGAAGCGGATTCAGCTCAGTATCCGGCACCCATTCGAAACGGACGGCGTCCCCGTCGGGGTCGTTCCCCCGGGCGGTCAGCCGGACGTCCCCGCCTTCCAGTACGGCGATCACGGTCGGCCTGGGCGCGTGGTTGATCCGGTACCGGACAACCACCGAGTCGGAGAAATGCCGGATTCCGGCGCCGTCCGTCACCGCAGCCCGGATGCGGTTGGCCCCTTCCTCGAGAATCACGGTTTCCGAGAACCCGCCGCCGGTCACGGCCGCATGCAGGGAGTCCCCGTTCCGGAAAACCGTCACCGGCCCCGTGATCCCCTCCGACACCGCTCCCGCGGCCGTCACCCGGCCCCTGAGATTCATGGTGTCGGGACGGGTGAACAGAACCACGGCGCCCGCGCGGACCGTGAACGCGGCGCTGTCGGACACGGCCTCGCCGCCCTTGCACGCGGCCCGGATGTAAACCGTGTGTGCACCGTTCCCCAATCCGGTCGCCGGGATGAAACGGAAGCGGTGACTGTCGGGATCGTACCCGGACCCGAGTCCTTGATGCGTCACGCCGTCGATCGAGACTTCTACGCTGGCCGTGTCGATGGCCGAGCCCGCGGCCGGGAACAGAAACGCGGTGATCTCCGGCTTCGCGGAAGTCACCAGGCCGGACCGGTCGTTCGGAAGAAGCCGGAACAGTGTGGGATCACGGACAAATATCAGGGAATTATAATTATCCCCGGCGTTCTGCGCCGGATTGAGCGGATCGGCCTTCCACCCGGAGGAGGCGCCGTTCTCGTTGAACTTGTACTGGTACGCTCCCGGAACGCTGCGGCCCGGGTCCGGAAGCGGATCGGGCCCGCCGACCCGGAGCCGTACGGTCTTGACCCAGACCCCCTCGGCCGCGTCATATGCCATGGCCGCCGCGGGATCGGAAATGACGCCGCCGGCGTTGTTGCCCCACCGGTTGAATTCTCCCGCGAGATACACGACGGACGGGCTGCCGGCCGCGGCGTACCGGAACGTGACGTCGACGCTGTCGGACTGCGCCGATACGACAGAAGCGGCATACAGGATAGACAGGAGTACCGCCTTGCGTCTTCCGCGAAGCGATACTGCCATTTTCTCGAGAAATTCATTCATTTTCCGCGGGTCCATACGAGGGGTGGTGTCATTCCCGCGTTTTTTTGAGCGGGAATCCAGGGTGGGGTGGGACGCAGGCGTCAGACGCTTTTCGTTGTGCGGATATGCCGGGTAATCCCATCCTTACCGCATGACGGGCTGAGTTTCCTGTCCTCCTCTACGAAGTGATTACCAATCGGGACAGGGATTGGAAGAAAAAATGGATCCCCGCTTTCGCGGGGATGACAAACAGGATAGAAAACCGTTGCAGAGATATGCTCGCAGGTGCATCGTATGGAACAAGTGCCGGACGGATATGGCAAATCCGCCCGGCACTTGTTGAAGTCCTTACTTCACCAGCAGCATCTTCCGCACCTGTACCTCGGAGCCGGCTTCGAGACGGGCGAGGTAGACGCCCGCGGCCGCGGCTTCACCGTCCATTCCGGCGCCGTCCCAGACCGCGGCGTGCATGCCCGCGTTCAGAACCTCGCCGTCCAGGAGCACCGCCACGCGTTCGCCCTTCAGGTTGAACACCGTCAGGGACACCGGACCCCGCGACGGCAGGGCGTACCGCAGGGTCGTGGACGGGTTGAAGGGATTGGGATAGTTCTGCGCCAGAGAAGGCCGTCCGGGCAGAAGCATGCGGTCCTCCGCGACGCCGGTTTTCACCCGCTTGCCCGCGTAATCCCACTCGGAGTAGAAGAACGGGTCGATGCTGCCGAACTGCACGTCGAGAGTCGACGCCGGCAGAAAGTCGTCGATGTTCTCGACATGGTTGTTGCCGTACCCGCCCTCATTGTCGCCGCCGCCGAGGCCGAACTTGAACTCCTGCCCCACCACATCGCCGCTGTCCCGGCGGAACTGGAACGTGATGGAGAAGACGCTGTCGCCCGCCACCGCGTCCCCGTTCGTGCCGTCATCGACCATGCGCTTGTTGTCGAGCGTCATGAGATGCGCGCCCCAGTCGGTGCCGAGCGAATTGCTCCACGAGCCCGTGATGGGCCCGTTGACCGCGACGCCGAGAATGAGAACGCTGTCCGGGTCGGTCACGCCGAGCGCGCCCTGAATGTCATGCAGGGGTTCCCCGCCCAGCTTGAGGTGCCAGTACGCCGGACGGAGATCGCAGGCCAGGGTGACGGCCACGTCCTGCGCGAGCACGCCCTTGTTGCGGAAAAACGGGGGCCGCCGAAGGTCCGTGGACCTGCTCCGCACCGTGTCCCGCACGATGACCGCGGTCTTGGTCACCTCCACCTGCCGGTACTGGGCCTCGGACTGGTTCAGCCCCTCGTAGGAGAAGTTGTAGAACACCTCCCAGTTGTCCTTGCCGCCCTTCTTGGCGAAATACGAGTAATCCAGCGTGTCGTTCATGGTGGTCAGCACGGGCTGCAGGGACGACCGGTAAATGCTGGAAATCCCGACACGCGTCATCGGAAATTTGTACAGCTCGGCCGCGGTGTTGAAGTTTCCCACCCGGACCTCGACCGTGTCGCCGTAGGTGAATCCGCGCTTCTGCACGGCGGGGCCCATGTCAACGTAGGCCTGGAAGCTGACCCAGTTCATGTGCACGGGGCCGCCGCCTCCGCCGCCGAGGTAGATGTCCCAGTTGGCGCCGTTGTTGTTGTCCCAGGCGGTCCCGTTGGTGAACACGAAATGGACGGTCTTGAAGGTGTCGGTCGTGACCACCGTGAGTTCCCACTTGCCGTCGCCCCGCTTGGTCATCGGGGACTGGATGGCTTTGCCGTCCGACCAGCCTTTGCTGTTCGGCGGCCACAGCGCGGCGGGCGGCTGGCGCCAGGCGCCGGGTCCGGTCTGGTTGATGCCCCAGTGCATCTTGATGGTGTCCGAGTCGGCCGGCAGCTGGCCGACCGACGGATCGTAGGTGATGACGAGCGTGTCGCCCGGCTCGGGGTCCGCGGGGGTCCATTTGGCCTGGTCCTGTGCCGCCAGTCCGCCTGCGATCAGAAGCAGCGCCGCGATGAAAACCGGTATCCGACGATTCATGGTCTGTCCTCCTTCATTTGATTGCTTTTAATGCGCCCGCGCCGCCGGCCTCCGATGCGGGCGCGACGGGCTTTGGGCGGAAACGGATGAACCGGACCGCCGCCGGACTAGAAATCGATCCCCACGGCAATGGTCTGGATGGACTGCAGGATGCCGTAATCCGCGTACGCGTAGTCCGCGCGCCACGACGCGTTTCCGCCGACCGGCAGTCGGACGCCGCAGCCGAAAGCGGGCCCCTCCTCCGCGTCCTCACGGAACATCGACTTGTATCCCGCGCGCAGGAACACGCGTTCATAGAGGGCGGCCTCGCATCCCGCCTGGATGGTCTCGGTGTTGTCGCTCGGCCTCAGAGCGTCCGCCAGCAGGGTCACGCGCACCGCCTGGCTTTTCACAACCTCTCCGGCCAGACCCACGCGGAAAAACAGCGGCAGGGGCCACACTTCCGTCTTCAGCTTCGACACGACCGCCTCGTTGTTGCCGAGACCGTCCGGATCGAGGTCGATCCGCTGCAGAAGGTCCCGTCCGTCCATCTGCAGGTCCGTGCCGAAGTTGCAAATGCTCATGCCGAGCCGCATGTCATGGAACGGCGTATAAAATAAAAGGCCGATGTCCGCGGCAAAGGCGGACGCCGTCTCGTGGTAGATTTTGGTCTGGATGTACTTGGCCGTGCCGCCGATGGAAAACCGGTCCGACAGGTTCCGGCTGTAGGACAGGCCCAGGGCGAAATCAGCCGCGCTCCATTTCTCGCCCGTTCCCTCCGGGGCGAGCACGGTGGTGACGTCGTCGTCCCCGTAGTCCAGCTGGGTGAAGGAGAGGCCCACTGCGTCCGCCGCGCCGAGCTTCAGCACGCATCCGATCCAGTTGTACCGGGTGCCGACGAGCCAGTTCGTCGTGGTCGCCAGCGCCTGCGACCGCGGCATGCGGGCGAAAGCGCCCGGATTGGCGTGAATCGACGAGGCGTCGTCTCCCATCGCCGCGAACGCGCCGCCCAGCGCGAATGCCCGGGGCCCGGCGGTGATGCCCAGGAAAGGGACCGCCGTGGTGCCCACCTTGGTTTGCGCGCCCAGGGGACCCGCGGCCCAGGCCCCGAACAGCAGGAGGGCCGGGAGGATGTGCGTCGGTCGGATTCTTTTCATCATTTTAGTCTCTCCGGAGATAAATCGGATTGATGGCTCGTTGGGTGAATCGTTCCGAGTTCCGAGTTCCGGGTTCCGGGTTTCAGGAAAAGTCGGTTGCATACACGCTTCTGTTGTTACTCGGAACTCGGAACACAGAACCCGGAACCGCTCTTTTATCTGAATTCAAGGCAGCGGAAACTCGATCCCCGCGGCGTTCAGGCGGATGGAATACAGCCGTGTTCTCGCCGTGATGAACAGCGTTTTCATGTCCGCTCCGCCGAAAGCGAGATTCGACGGCGTTTCCGGAATCGGGATGGTCGTCAATGCCGCGCCGGTTGAGTTGAAGATCTGAACGCCCGTCTCGGTCGTGACGTACACCCGGCCCTCCCGGTCCACGGCCATGCCGTCGGCCGTGGCGGAAGCGGATCCGGCCGCCGCTTTCAGAACAGCGAAGGTCCGGCCATTGGAAAGGGTCCCGTCCGCGGCCCGGTCATAGGCACGCACCTCCAGGCGGTCGGAATCGTCCACGTACAGAATGGACTCGTCCGGGGACAGTTGAACGCCGTTCGGCCTGCTCATGTCGCCGATCATGCGCGTGACCGCGCCGTCCGGATGCCGGTAATACACGCCGCTGGCGTCCTGCGGCTTCTGGTGGGCCCAGGTGGGGTCCGTAAAATAGATGCCGCCCCTGGAGTCGATCACCAGGTCATTCGGGCTGTTGAAGCGCTTGCCCGCGTACTCCGAGGCCAGGACTTCGAGAACCCCGCCGGTTGCGGGGTCCAGGGCCGTGATTCTGCCCGCGCCGCCCTCGCACGCGATCAGCCTTCCCTTCCGGTCGAACATCAGACCGTTCGCCGAGTTGGAATTGTCCCGGAAAAGAGAAACGGTTCCGGACGCCAGTCTGTGGATCCGACTGGTCTGTATATCCGTGAAGAACAGGTTGCCGGCCCTGTCCCGGGCGGGCCCTTCCAGGAACCGGTAAACTGCGGTTCCCGGGACCACGGGCACGGTCGCACCCGCGGGAACGAGCAGGGAATCGGCGGTCACGGACGCGCCCTTGTCCGGTCCCATCCCCGGCTTCAGGACATGCCTGCAGCAGGCCGAGGCGCAGAGCGCGGCGGCCAGGGCGACTGGAAGGGAAAATCGCTGGAATTTACTGGTATTGACAGGGTTCATCGATTTCCTTTAAGGATTATCCTTCCGCGCTCCGGTGGACGCGGCTCCCGGCGCGGCCTCCGGGGGATGCCGCCGTCCCGGCGGCCGGGCCTTACTTGATCACCGCCAGCTTGCCGCGCTGGGTTCCCGCGTCTGATTCGACCACCCAGAAATAAACGCCCGCAGCCACGTCCAGGTTCTCCTTGGTCTTCAGGTTCCAGGGAACAGTTCCGTCGTTCAGGATGCCGTCATGCCGAAGGGTGACCACGTGCTCCCCGCGCGACGTGAACAGGTGCACGCGGCTGCCGGCCGGGCAGTGGATGAAATCAACCCGGCGTTCGCCCCGTCCGCTCGTCACAGCGGGCGGCAGGGGCAGTTCGTGCGTCGTGGCCGCGACGTACGGGTTCGGAACCACGCGGATCCGTTTCATGGCCGATGCCGCCGCGGCCCGGTCCGCGACCGGCACGATGGTCGTAAATTCGAAGACATCGCCGGAGCGGAAGGGCTTTTTCATCCGGATGAAGAGCGTGTCGCCGGCGCCGAAAGTGAACACCGAGTCGCGGCGGTGCGTGAAGACCAGGTCCCATGTGTACTGCGGCGCGCCGTTCAGTCCGGACTCGACCAGGACGATTTCATCGTAGGGCGACAGCCTGCGGTTGCCCATGGTGTTGTTGTAGATGAAGTCCACGGGCCGGCCGTCGGTCTCGTTCACGATCCGGAAATTGACCGGGATGCCGTCTATGAAGAATTCCGGCAGGGCCATCGAGGTGTCGACGATGCCGTCCGCGAACTCGATGCGGTAATCGCCCGGATGCGCCAGGCCGAGCAGGCGGTCCTCGTCGAAATAGGTGTCGATGACGCGCATCGAGAACTGGTAGACCTTGGACGAATTCTTCCACCCCGTCCGGAGGGTGTCGATGACCGGAACCCAGACGTTCTGAAAGGACATACGGCCGCCGTCAAACACGTCGGTGTCGAGCGTTTCGGACGCCCATGGACTGCGCTCGATGTGGGGGCTCCGGTTCACGGGCCGGTACCGGTAGGAAATGGTGTACAGGCCGCCGCGGGCCAGCCCCCCCGGAACAGCCGACTGGATGCGGCCGTTTTCCGCGTCCAGGACGTACCGGTCGGCCGGAACCGGGTTGCCCGAGGCGTCGGCCACGGAAACCGAAGCGGCATCCAGGTGCTGTCGCGTGAGCCTCACCGCCACGGTGTCGCGCGACACGAAGGACTCGCTCTCGCCCGTCAGATCCGTGACCGAGTAGGAGGTCGTGACCGGGACCATGGTTTCGGACGAATCCGCCGCATCGATGCGGCCGTCTTCGTCATTGTCGAGGCCGTCGTTCGACGTGTCCCAGAACTCCACGCGGTACGCGTGTCCCGTCACGGCGCTCTCGTCGAGAACCTGGTGAAAGACCTTGCCCGTCCCGATGGCCGTCACCGCCGGAGTCTCGACGCTGCCCGGGGGCGCCGTGTATCCGGCGACCGGCGCGTTGGGGGTCACGCACGCGGTGTTCTGGAAGGTGCGGACCTCGCCGGAGGACAGCACGTCGATCCGCTTGTCGTTCTCCTTGGGGAAAACGTCCTTGTCCGCGTCCCCGCGGTCATACGCCACCACGGCGTAGAAATAGCGCTTGCCATTCTTCACGTCCGTGTCCGTGAACGAGTGCTTCAGCCCGGAGTCATTGCCGAGGTAGAACGAGGCGCCGCGGCCGCCCTGG
>CAZNXX010000072.1:0-15074 GCA_964577095.1 uncultured bacterium
GTTTTTCTCATAGCCGTCGACTCCAAGTTTTGGGTTCTAAATGTTCCGAAACGATTGAACCTTGATGAACTCACGAATCGAATGGAATGCGGATCCGGTCAGAATCGAATCGATAATCGCATTGCCTCAGGACCGCCGGAGGATGATACGGACCGGACAGTGTACAAATGCGTTATCGTACACGCACCATCGTAAAAAAACCGCCCGTGCAATCACGGAGTTTCGCGGGACATGTATGAATATATCAATTTGGATTATATGAAAGAAGAAATCTAGTATTTAATTTACAAATGTAAGTAGTGTTAAGTCAAGTGACGATCATGTAAAAAATTGTCAACAAAATAGGAATGAATACGAGTATCATCCGTAAGCTCAGGATGAAAGGTCAGGCCGAATACATGTTCATTCCGAACCGCCACAGGTTCATTTCCGAGAAAAGCCACGGCTTCGACGCCCTTCCCGAGGGAACGGATTTTGGGGGCACGGATAAAAACGCCTTTGATCTCGGGGTCGGACGGCAGGGATGGGAAGCGGATGGGAGCCGCGAAAGAATCGACCTGCCGGCCGTAGGCATTGCGCTCGATCTCAATGTCGATGAGGCCCAGCGTCTCCATGCCGCCGCCAGAAACCCGCGCCGCGAGCGTGATCAGACCTGCGCATGTGCCCATGACGGGCCGGTCGGCTGCAAAGGACCGTATCGATTCGAATAGACCGGTTTCCTTCAGCAGTTTGACGAATGTGGTCGATTCCCCGCCCGGAAGAATCAGGCCGTCGCAGGCCTCGAGCTCCCCCGGCCGCCGGATGCGCGGCGCCTCGACGCCCAGCGCCTCCAGACTGCGCCGGTGCAGGAAGAAATCGCCCTGGAGCGCGAGAACGCCGACAACCGTTTTCTTCACCATCCCCGTGCGGCCATGCGTTCAGATTCCGGGATGGACGCGATTTCCAGGCCGGGCATGGCTTCGGCAAGACCCTCGCTGGCCCTGGCGACCTGATCCGGATCGTCGTAATGCGTCGTGGCCGTGACGATGGCCTTGGCCCGGGCCGTAGGATCGGAAGATTTGAAGATGCCCGATCCCACAAAAATGGATTCCGCGCCGAGCTGCATCATCAAAGACGCGTCCGCGGGCGTGGCCACCCCGCCGGCCGCGAAATTCGGAACAGGGAGTTTCTTCAGCCGCCGGACGGTTTCGAGCAGGTCCACCGGCACGCCCAGTTCCTTGGCCCGGATCACCATCTCTTCGTCGCCGAGGGACGCGACTTCGCGTATGGCGGACTGCACAGTGCGCATGTGCCGAACGGCCTCGACGATGTTGCCGGTGCCCGGTTCTCCCTTGGTGCGAATCATGGCGGCGCCTTCGGCGATCCTGCGGAGGGCCTCTCCGAGATCCCGGCAGCCGCAGACGAACGGAGCCTTGAACTTCCATTTGTCCACATGGTAGCGTTCGTCCGCGGGCGTGAGAACCTCGCTTTCATCGATGAAATCGACACCCAGCGACTGCAGCACCTGCGCCTCGGCCAGGTGACCGATCCGGCATTTGGCCATGACGGGTATGGTCACCGCATCCATGATTTCACGGATCACTTTGGGATTGGACATGCGCGCCACGCCGCCGTTCGCGCGGATATCCGCCGGAATGCGCTCCAGCGCCATCACCGACACGGCGCCCGCATCCTCGGCGATCTTGGCCTGGTCGGCGTTGGTAACGTCCATGATGACGCCGCCCTTGAGCATCTCGGCCAGCCCGACCTTCAGACGGTAGGCGTCGTCGGCTCGAAAGAAATCCATTTTGCGTTCCTCCTGACTTAAGCCGATAATTTACGAAACTTTTCGGCTGAATTCAAGAATCCACTTGCATTTCTCGAAAATATCGGTTAATTAATCGGGCTGCCGGAAGTACGCACATTCTGTTTTCAGTTCATCCGGATGATATGAGATTGGGCTGCCGGCCGTTCCGGCGGGTCGAAAACCCCGGCCCCGCGGAGCCCTCAATGGATGGGTTCTTCAGCTTGGCCCCGCGAAACCTTCGATAACCGGCTTCTGTTGCATGGCCCCGGGAACTCGGACGGGACGGTACTGAGCTGCAGGGGACTTCAACCGCAAAACCGGAGGCGGAAGACATGTTCTGGACCGATCCGAGCGGACTGCGGTTTCTGTTCCCTTGGGTCCTGTGGAGGACATCGCCGGACGCGGTATGCCTGACTTTTGATGACGGTCCGGACCCGGAATGGACGCCGCGCGTTCTGGACATTCTGGGAAGTGAGAACGTCCAGGCGGTTTTTTTCCTGACCGGACGAAAAATCAGCGGGAACGCCGGAATTCTGAGACGCATGACCGCGGAAGGACATGCGGCCGGAAACCATGGTTTTACGCATATCCCCCTGGCTTTCCGCAGGCAGGACCGCGTTCTGGACGAGATCCGGAGGACGGATTCCGGGATCGAGAACGCGACGGGCCTGCGCCCCGCGCTCTTCCGTCCGCCATACGGCCGTTTCGACCCGAGGTTCAGGGCCTGGATGCGCAAAACAGGGCACACGCTCGTCATGTGGAGCCTGATGCCCGGCGATTTTCTGGCCGTGACGCCGGAAGCCCTCATTGCCGGGGTCCGGAAACGCCTGACCGGGGGCTCCATGATCGTCCTGCATGACGGCCATGAACGCTCGTCCGGCATGGTACGAGCGCTTCCAGGCATCCTGGCCGCAATCCGCGAAGCCGGGCTGGCCGTGAAACCGCCGGACGCTGCGCCTCAGGCCGCACCCCACCCGCTCCGAGAAAACCGCGAATGAACATCCGATGAGGCCCTTTTCCATGGATTGGCTCCCGCCCCTGCTCCCCTTCATTCCCGCGCTGTACGCGGAAACGCACTACACACTGGCGGGCTTCAGCCTGATTTTCAGGCGCTGGCCTGAAATCGTCGCGGATGCGCCATACCGGGTAGAACCCGGCCGCGCCATACCGGTTCTCCTGCTCTTCCGCCATGCGGACCGTTTCCCGGTGACCGTGGAGTCCGCTTCCGCACTGCTCCGCGTTGCGGACGGTTCGGAAATCGTCTTTCCGCTGATCGAAAATCCGGTTTCCATCTCTTCCCGGTCCTGGCACCGCGTGTTCCATCTCCGGCCTCCGGACGGGAAGACTGGAGAGGTGACGATCAACGTCCGGCTGAATGTCCGCAGGCTTGGAGATTCCGGGAGCCGGACCGTCGTGAACCAGAACCTGCCCGGCATGAAGCCCATGCCCCTGGTCGTGCGGCTCGCGGAGCATCCCCTCCCTGTCTCGGAAGACTGCCGCTTCGCGGACCTGCACTGCCATTCGGAATACACGGACGACCAGGTGGAATACGGCGCGCCACTGGACGCTTTGGCCGTAACAGCCCCGGCCATGGGCCTTTCAGCCGCCGCTGTGACGGATCATTCCTATGACCTGGATGACGTTGAAGGGGAATTCCGCGTCAAGGATCCCAACCTCGCGCGGTGGAACGCCATGCGGGAACGGTGCGCTGAAATCACCCGCAGAACGGGCTTCGCACTTCTGCCGGGCGAGGAATTGAGCGCGTCCAACGCGAAGGGCCGGAACGTACACCTTCTCCTGTTTAACAATCGGACCTTTGTCCCGGGAACGGGAGACAGCGCGGAGCGGTGGTTCCGCACCAAATCCGAGCGCTCGGTGAAGGAGGCGCTCGACGGAAAGGACGCGGATACGCTCGCTTTCGCGGCCCACCCGGAACACCGTTTCCATTTTCTGCAGCGTTTTTTCCTGTCCCGGGACTGCTGGACCGGTGAGGATTACCGCCACCCGGGGCTGAACGGTATGGAAATTCTAAACGGCGTTCCGGACCGGGGTTACCTGGCCGGACTGCGCGCCTGGATCCGGCTCCTGCTCGAGGGTCGCAGGCTCTTCGTCATCGCGGGAAACGACGGCCACGGAGCTTTCAACCGCACGTTCCAGATCGGACTGCCGTGGTTTTCCATCCGCCATTCGATGCTGTACCTTTTCGGCCGTTGCCGCACCGGCGTTCTCGCCGGAGCGGACCCCTCGACGCAGGATTATCTGAACGCCCTGGCCGCGGGCCGCTGTTTCATCACCACCGGGCCTGCCATGACCCTCTCGATGATGAACGAAAAGGGGGAAACCGCCCGGCTCGGTCAGAGCCTGTCCGGTTCCCGCTTCGACGCCACGGTCGAGGCGGTCACATCCCCTGAATTCGGCCCCCTGGAGTACGTGAAGCTGTGGCTGGGCGATTTGTCCGGAAGACGCGAGGTGCCGTGGATCGAATTGAAGCCGGAACCCGGGGAGATGAAGGTCCGGAAAACGTTCGGGATGGAGAATCTGAAATCGGGCGTGTACGTGAGGGGGCTGGCGGTGTGCCGGAACGCGGCGGGCCGGACGACTTTCGCGCTGACGAATCCGATTTGGTTGAAACAAAGTGGTTGAAAGGTTCCGAGTTCCGAGTTCCGAGTTCCGGGTTGAACGCCGGCTTTTTAACTCGGAACTCGAAACCCGGAACCCGGAACAACATACGATTCAGCCTTTCCTGTGCAATTTCCCCTGCACGAGGAATCCCGTCAGGGACGCGCCCGCGGTCATCCCTCCGAAGAAAATCGTCAGCATCCCGGCCGTTCTCAGCGGGGCCCCAATCATTGCGATTCCGCCGAACAATCCGCTGACCATCCCGGCAACGATGCCGATGGCTGTCAGCATCCGGTTGCGGGTTTCCGTCTTATTTCTCATATCTTCACGCTCCTCAAATGACAATCGAGTTCATAGTTTATGGTTCATAGTTAAAGAAGCAACCGATTCAACATCACAATTTCTTTCTTAACTATGAACCATGAACAATGAACTTATCTTTTAGCACCTCTTCCGCCAGCAGCACGCACAGAATCGTTTTCGAATCCACGATCTCCCCTTTGCGGACCATCTCCCGCAATTCCCGGAAAGGAATCGACACCGGCTGCAGGAATTCCGTCGCATCCAACCTCGGCGGTCCTGTCTGCTTCAGCCCGGTCCCGAGATACAGGGTGATGAACCCGGTCGAATAGCCTTCCGCGTGGGCATAGGTGATCAGGCGGTGGACTTCTCCAGGCCGGAAACCGGTTTCCTCCTCGCATTCCCTTTTCGCGGCTTCAGCCGGATTCTCTCCGGTCTGAATGAGTCCAGCGGGCGCCTCGAGTATTGTCCGTCCGATTGCCGGACGGTGCTGCTTGACCAGTCGTACGTTTCCCTCGGGATCCACGGGCAATACGGCGACTGCATCCTGAACCGCCACCACTTCCCGCTCTGCGGTTCTCCCGTCCGGCAGGCGGACGGTCAAACGGTCCAGACTGAGGTAGGAGCCGCTGAAGACGCGTTCCTTTTTCAGGACGGGTTCGTGGAGGGGGTCTTTCTTCAGTTCATAGTTCATAGTTCATGGTTCATAGTTCATGGTTCATAGTTCATGGTTCATGGTTCAAAAAAAAGCCCTGTAGGTCCGAAATGGCCCGCTTCACCGGATCAAGTCCGGGGCAGGCTTTTCGCGGGCCTTTCGGACACTTGCCGTCGGATGGTCTCACCGGGTTCCGGGTTCCGGGTTCCGGGTTACGGGTTGGATGCCGCAGAAATCCGGCTCAACGAATTACCCCGTTCCCCATCGTTATCCGCGCCCATCCGCGCCGGAGGTCCGTTCAATCCGCGTTCCATTCTTCAGGTTCCGGGTATTCCGCTCAAAGCCCGCTGTCCAGCACCCGATAAAAATCCTTCGGCTGCAGTTCAGAAAATGCCGCCCCGGTCCGGACCAGGTGCCTCCGGATGTCCAGGCACAGGTGGCACTTGGCGATGTATCCTTCCGGATCCTCCTGGAATCCGTGCCGGGAGGACGCGAACGCGGCCAGTCCGCCCACGCCTTCGGCCATCAGCAGGGAGAGAACAGGACGGTCCGACAGGTCCGTCCCCGCGGAAAGATCCGCGAGGTTGAGGCCGTTTCCCACGGTAAGACCCGCACACAGGCCGGTGATGACATTTCCGTACAGGTCGACATGCCCGTGATGGGGGCTGGTCAGTTCGGCCGCGCAGTTCCCCTCCGAAAAATGCGCGGCCGGATGACGCGCGTAGAGCACGCCGAGCTCCAGCGGCGCGCGTCCGTTGGGCACGAGCCCGTATCGGTCCGCGAGGTCGAGCGAAGCCTGGTCCGGACCGGCGGATTCGAGATAATCCTCAAAAGGAATCGGATGCTTCGGATCCGCGGCCGCGAGCAGGCTGCGGAAATAGTCCGTGTAAACACGAACCCCGGACGGGCCGAACACGCGGGACGCGACCCGGATCAGGCGCTCCGGCCTTTCCAGGGGGACGAATTCCTGGTGGAAAGGCGACACGCTGACGAGCAGGCCCGTCAGGCCGGCGTTCCGGAGACGCAGGAGCGTTTGCTCCGTGTCCGCGTCCTTCAGCGCCCAGAACGCGTTCGTCTCGACATACTCGAGCGGAAGGCCCGCCGCGGTGACGGCCTCGACCGCGCGGATCACCCGGTCCGGACGGATGAAGGGCTCTCCCCCTCCGATGTGAACGGAATCGAGAAAACGGCTCTCGGCCGTGATAGACGCGGTCAGTCCTTCGAGGGTTTCATCCGAAATCCAGTCCTCCCACACGGGAGAACACGCGTACAGGCAGTGCCTGCACTGATTGCTGCACTGGTAGGACAGGAGGATGCCCAGTGAGGAAAAAGGAGGCACCCGGAGCACGCGTGACGCGTTCATGGAGGTCACAGCCCCAGGAAGCGGATGAGCAGCCCGGTCGCGAAGATCACCGCGCCCGCAACCGCATGGCTGTATTTTTCAAGAGTCCGGAAAGGCAGGAGATTCCATCCGGCCGACGCCAGCGCGGTCATGGCCAGCATGGTCGAAACGGTCGCGGCCGCGAACACGGCCGTGACCAGCGCCACCCCGGCTGCGCTGGCTTTCGCAGCCGGATACATGAGCAGGGGAATCAGCGGCTCGCAGGGGCCGAGGATGAAGATGGTGAACAGCACCCAGGGGGTCACGCGGCCGTCGTGCACGTGCGTGTGGGCTTCCACGTGGCCGTGGCCATGCGTGTGCACATGCCCGTCCTCGTGGCTGTGCGCGTGCACGTGGCGGCGGTCGCGGAACACCGGTTTCATGCCCCACACAAAGTACGCCAGGCCGAAGGCGATCAGTGCCCATGACGCGAGCCCGCCGCGGACCGTTTCGATCCATTCCAGCCGGTTGAGCGCCACCCCGAAGGCGATGCCGACCAGTCCCAGCACCACCGAGCTCAGCACATGGGCCAGGCCGCACAGGGCGGCGACGCCCAGCGTCTTTCCGATCGTCCACCGCCGGGCCTTCCCGATCATGACGAATGGCAGGTAATGATCCGGCCCGATCACCGTGTGAAAAAAACCGATGAACAGGGCCGCGGCCGTCAGCGCTCCGAGGTCCCCCGTCATGGCAGCCCGGTCCCGTTCCCTGTCCGGAAGTTCTCGGGCAGCAGGACCACGCGGATCCGGTTCCGGTCATCGCACGCACGGTTCGCCGTTTCCCGCACATCGCCCGGGGTCAGGCCGGAGATCCACTCCGCCCTGCGCGGGATGCTCTCCGGGTCCTCTCCCTGAAACGCGCACGCGGAAAGCCGCTCCACCCAGTAGGCGTTCCGTCTCAGATCGGTCTCGAGCTCCCGCCGCTGGAGCTCGCGCACGCGGGCGGTGAGATCCGGATCCGGCCCTTTTTTCCTGAGATCGTCGATTTCCCGGAATACGATGCGGCTCAGCTCCTCGGTCCGTCCGGCCGGGCACCCGAAAGTGATGTTCAGGGTATAGGCAGGATCCGGGAAGCGGACCGTTGAGGCCGCGACGGACACGCCGTAGGCGCCTCTGAGTTTTCCGGCGAGAACCTCCCGGAGACGGATGCGGAGGAAGCCGGCCATGGTTTCGAAGCGGTACTCGTTCAGGGCGCCGGGTTCCCAGGGTCCGGTGTACACGATCGCCACGCGGCCCTTCTGCTCGTTTCCCTTCCGGACGATGCTCTCGACCGTCCCTCTCGGAGGCCGCATGCCCGGATCGCGCCAGGTTTCCGGCCGTCCGGCCGACGGCAGACCGGCCAGCCACGTCTCGGCGAGCGGCCGCAGGGAATCGGGCTGAAGATCGCCCGTGAAAATGAATGTAAAGTCGCCCGCGTCCGAAAACCGGTCGCGATATACGGCCAGCGAACTGTCGAGACTCATCCGCTCCAGGGTGACCGGGGTCCAGGGCATGGCCCGCGGATGCCGGCCCGCGAGCAGGACCTGCAGGGTGTCCTCAAAGGCCGTTTCGGGCACAAGGGCCCTGCTGTCCAGCAGGCTGCGGAGCCTTTCCTTCACGGACGCGAACGCCGCTTCGTCACGGCGCGGATCCGTGAACGCGAGACGGATCAGCTGAAACAGGGTGACCGCGTGCCCGGAGGAGGAGGCGCCGGACAGTCCTTCGGTGAGCAGGCCGATCGAGGCGGTCACGGACGCTCCGGTCCCGGCCAGCCGCTCGGCCAGCTGGGCCTTGCTGAATGCGCCGGCGCCGCTTTCCTCCACGATGGCGGCAGCGGTCGCGGCCGCGACCGCGTTCCGGTCCGGAACCAGGGAATTGCCGCCCGGGCTGAAGGCGGAAAAACGGATCTCGCCGTCCCTGAAATCGGTCGGCTTCAGAATGACCGTCGCGCCGTTGGAGAGTTTCCATTCGACCGTTCCGAGACGGCTGTTCCGTCTTTCGGACAGGACGCGGCCCGTCGCCGGCGGAACCGGAACCAGGGGCGCGGCCGCGCCGCCTTCCTGGAAGGATTCGATGGACCTGTTCCGCACGCGATCGAAGAGGCCGAGTAGATCCGCTTCGCGGGGTTTCCGAACGCCTTTCCCTTCCGGAACCTCCGCCAGAACGAAACGGTTGTCCTCGGGCGTCCAGTTCGCGGTGAGGCGGTTGATTTCATCGAGCGTGACCGATTCCAGCAGTTCGCCCGTCTTGCGGCGCTCCCACTCGGCGGATGGAACCGCTTCTCCCTCGAGCCAGGACCGGACCAGCCGGGACGCCAGATCCTCGGATGAGGCCCCGGTCCTTCCATCCGCGCGCTTTTGAAGCCCGGCCATGAGGCCGCTGACTGCTTTGCGGAATTCTTCAGGATGGAAACCGTGGCGCCGGACGCGTTCGACCTCGGTCAGCAGGGCTTCGAGGCCGGCTTCCACGCCGTTGTCCGGAACGCCCGCGCCGATATAATACGCGCCCCGGGTCCGCACGAGCCTGCCCTTGCCAGCGACGCCGTAACGGATGGGCGGTTCCGGACGGGCCGCCAGATCGGCCAGCCTGCGGTTCATCATGGCGTCATGCAGATTTTCCAGAAGCGAATGCCGCATGTCGGACAGCGTGGCGGCCGGCCGTACCGGACACAGGTAATAGACGCTGACCGAGGATCCCGATGCCTCAGGATCGGACAGGACGCGGACGGCCGTTCCGGAATGCCCGGGAATCGGGACCTGAACCGGCTGTCGCGCCTCCGCCCGGGCCGTCCATGAACCGAAATGGGAACGGATCAGGCCCTCGATCCGGCGGCTGTCGAAATCGCCTACCGCCACGACCGCGGCCCGTTCGGGCCTGTACCATTCGCGGACAAAACGTTTCAGCGTTTCGGGGCTGAAGGATTCCAGAATTTCCCTCCGGCCCGAGGGAGGCCTCTCCGCGTACCGGGATCCGGCGAATAGAAAAGCGTAGCGCCTGTCCCGGGCTGGGATTTCCGCGCCTCGGCCGGTCCGGAACGGCCGGAGCGCATTCAGGCGTTCGCTTTCGATCGCGGCCGGTTCGAAAGCGATTCCGTCTGCCCAGTCGCGCAGGAGCAGCACTGCCCGGTCGAGCAGGGCGGCCGAGTCGGACGGCACGGCCAGACGGTACACGGTCTCATCGAAAGACGCGGAGGCACTGACATCCTGGCCCGAAGGGCCGCCCGAGGATTCCAGAAAACGATCGAGCGCCGGTTTCGGGAAATGCGCCGTTCCGGAAAACGCCAGGGCTGTGACGAACCGCGCCAGGCCCTGCTGGTCTTCGTCTTCCTGAAGCGAGCCCGCGTTCACCGCCAGCCGGAACTCGGCCCGGCCCGCGGGTCTGCGGTTTGTCCGGATGTAATACCGCATCCCGTTGGGAAGGATTCCGGAGGATACGGCCGGATCGGACGGAATCGGCGCGGTCAGACCGGGGAACTCCGCACCCCGTCCGGCCGCCGCAGTCAGGAGCAGAATCGCGGCCGTGAACCGGCAGGCCGAGGTTTTCAATGACGGCATCGGCTTCCCCATTTCACGCAACCGGTTTTTCGTAGATGGTGTAGGTTTTGGACAGGTGCCCCCCGACCAGATCTCCCAGACGAAGGACCATGACATTGTCCTCCAGCATCCAACCCAGATCGCAGTACTGGTATCCCTTTTTCTGCGTGTATTGCTTCTGAACCCAGATCATGACGCCGTCGAGCCCCAGTCTGCGGAACTTCTTCTTCACGCCGAGATACCCCAGCCTGAACCCTTCGGTCCGTTTCGCGCCGAGAATCATGCGGAGGGCCCGGACGAGTTCCCAGCGCCGGGTGAATCCCCGTCCCGGCTTCATGTGTTCCACGACATTGGGCACGCCTCCGAAGAAAGCGGCCAGCTCGCCCTTGACATAGAGAAAGAGGAAAAGCTTCTTGTCCATGATGAGCTGCATATCGTCCACGATGCGGTAAAATTCGTCGGGCTCGAAGGGAACGAAGCCGAAATTGTCGCTCCAGGCGTCGTTGTACACCTCCAGCATCTCGGCCTTGCGCTCTTTCAGCGGCCGGGCGCTCCAGGGCTCCACAGTGATGCCGTACCGCTCGATGATCTTCTCGGACAGGCGGACGAGTTTGTCCTCCAGGGGCCGCTGGACCGGGGCCTCCCAGGAGACGACTTTTTTCACGGGCCGGAAGCCGGCGGACGACAGGAGGCCGGCGTAATACGGCTTTCCCCAGTGGTAGTACATCACGGGACGCGATTCGAAGCCGGTCGTGAGAATGCCCGGTGTGGCTTCATTCACCGGCAGGTTCTGGGGCCCGCGCATCGCGGTCATGCCCATGCCCTTGAGCCACGCTTCGGCCGCCTGGGTCAGGGCCGCGGCCACCGCCGGGTCCTCGACGGACTCGAACTGGCCGAAAAAACCGGTCTTGTCGTTCCAGTGGCGGTTGTGGTTGCGGTTGACGAACGCGTTGCAGCGGCCGACGACCTGGCCGTCGCGCTCCGCCAGGAAAAATCGCATCTCCGCGTGCCGCAGAAACAGGTTCGATTCCTCGAAAAACCCGCGTATGCCCAGCAGGGGGAACCCCAGGTACTCGTAGTCCAGCAGGGGCACGTACGACGGGTCGTCGCGGTAATGGTCCCAGTGAAAGTCGACGAAGCGGCGCAGCAGCGCCTTGTCCTCCCGGGTCCGGACTCCGAAATCACGAATGCGGATGCCGGTCCCGGAACGGTCGGATGCGGTCATGTCATGGCTCCCTGCGGGTTTGCGCCCTCTCCCGGGCGCGGGGCCGGCACTGCCGGAGTATGGCCCTTGCCGCCGGCCGGGTTGACTGAGGGCGGGCGGCAGTCGCCGATGCGGCGCAGCACCACCAGCGAAGCGTCGTCCTCCCAGTTCTCGCGGAGTCCGAAGTCGAGCACCGCGTCGTAGACGGCCGAAACGATCTCCTTCGGGCTCCTGTCCCAGTGGTCCAGAACCACGGCTTTCAGGCGCTCGATACCGAAAAGCTCATCCTTGTCGTTCTTCCGCTCGATCAGCCCGTCGCTGTACAGCACGAGCAGCGCCTCGGGCTCGAGCTGAACATAGGCCTGCTGAAGCGTCAGGTCCTCGAAAAAACCGAGTGCGATGCCCGTGGTTTCCAGGTCGGTCACGCGCCCGCCGCAGACGACGAAGGGCGGCGGATGCCCGGCGTTGGCGTACACCAGATGGCCGTCCTCGGACAGCTCGCCGATGAAAATCGACACGAAGTTCGTCGAGTACATGGCGCCCTGGATGACGCGGTTGAGTTTTTTCAGCGTGTGGATCAGCCGCATGTCCATGGAGACGCCCATGCGCAGGCCGATCACCACGTCGCGCACCAGCAGGGCCGCGGGAAGGCCGTGTCCGCTGGCGTCTCCGATGGCCAGCATGAACGTGCCGTCGCCGGGCTGGAGGTATTCGTAGAAGTCGCCTCCGACGATCACCGCGGCCTGCGACCGCTCGGCGATCTGATACCCCCGGACCCGGGGCGCGGTTCGCGGCAGGAGGCTCCGCTGAATCTGGGCGACACGTTCCAGCTCGGTGTTGATCAGGTCGGTGTAGAGCCGGTGGTTGAGCGCCGTCCTCACCGCGTTGAGGAACAGCGTGATTTCCTCGCGTATCCATCCGTCCTTCAGTTCGAAGGCGACGATCCACTGGCCGTCCGGACTGGACACGGAAATGGCGCAGAGTATGGCGTAATGGTTTTTCGGCTTTTCCCCGAATTCGCGGAACAGCGCGGGATCGTCGTAGATGAAGCTCCCGTGCTTCAGCACTTCGCGCACGGCATCCGATTCAGCCGGAACCCGATCCTTCACCGCGAAACCCCTGCCCGAACTGCTGGAATAGAGCCGCACATAGGCGTCTCCCCTCAGTTCGAACCGGTGGCTCCGCGCGATGCCCAGCGCGCTGCCGAATTTCTGCTCCAGTCCCTCGAGAATAACCTGGAAATACCGGTCCCCGGATTCGGCCTTTCCGATCTGCGATAGAACCGAGTCCAGTTCGCGGTAAAACAGTTTGGGTTCGATCATGAATTTCCCGGTTTTTTTGGACAATGGAATATTTACACGGTAATTTGTGTGAAATTTGAATAAAAAGCAAAGCATTTCCTGAGAGACGAAGAATTTTCTTGACTTTTAAGGTGAAAATTTGCATATAAATGGCATCATTCGGTTCTGACAGTCCGGCGCGCGGTCCGCCAAGCCGGGATGTGGTCCGAAACCCTCTGTTCCATCGTTACCGGGAAAGGAGGTGAAGAGGAAAGGAAAGGGAAGAAAACCGCCTGTTCACCGGCGGAAGGACACTCCATCTGTTCATCACCCCATTCTCGAAGGAGAAAACCATGCGTCATACAAGAATGATTCTTCTGGCTGTTCTCGCGCTCTGCCTCATCGGTTCAAGCGCGTTCGCGCAGAGAACCCCGGGCACCTATTCCATCGGCGCTTTCGGCGGCGTGGCCATGCCCCAGGGCCCCGAGGAATTCAAGGACTACGTCAAGTCCGGTTACGGCTTCGGCGGAGAGGTCAAGTACAATGTCAATCCGAAAGTGAGCCTGGCCGGCAGTTTCTCCATGGTCAATTTCGGCATCAAGGACGACGCTCTCAACGACATTGAGAGCATGGTAGAGGATATGATGGCGATGGAAGGATTCGATGGAGCCAAGGCAACCGTCGAAGGCGGAGGCGCAAAAGTCAACGTCATCCAAGCCAATGTGCTGTATTATCTCATGCCTGCCGGATCCGCGACCGAACTCTACGCCATCGGCGGCGGCGGGTATTACATGGTGAAGCCTGAAAATCCGGACAAGATTAAGATTGAGTATATGGGCGAGACCATCGATGTTACAGATGAAATGGGCGATGAAGAGGCGGACAGTGAAAACGACCTCGGCGTCCAGTTCGGCCTGGGCATGGACCTGCCCCTCGGATCCATGAACCTGTTCTTCGAGGGCAAGTACCACATCGTGTTCACCGAAGACGAGAGCACCAAGCTTCTCACCGTCATGGCCGGTCTCCGCTTCCCCCTGTAATTTCCGGCTTCCGGACGATTTTTCTTTCAACGGAAAAAGCCCCGATTCATCGGGGCTTTTTCTCATTTTCCTGACCAAGGACCCGACATGAAACGCATCCCCACAACCGTCACTTTATTCTCCCTGGCGGTTCTGCTCCTCCCCGCATTGGCGGCCGGCCAGGCCTACTTTCTCGGCATATCGGCCGGTTCCGCCAGGCCGCTCGATCCGCCCTATGCCAGCACTTACCTGAAACCTTCCTTCGGGCCGGGGTTTCACCTGCTGATGCGCGTCTCCAGCCGCATCGGCTGCAGCTTCGATTTCTGTTTTTACGATTTCGGCCTGGAGTCAAGGCGTTACGTGGACGACATGGGCGGAAACGCCTCCTCGGCCAGCGGTTCGCTGAATCTCGACGTCGTGTCCATGTCGCTCGTCGGATTCGCGAATTCCATGGAAAACCCCGTGTCGGTTTACGCCACCGGCGGAATGGGATATTACCGGCTGAACCCCAAGGACACCTGGCTGGTTTCCCGATGGACGGATGACGATGGCCGTGCGCAACAGGACACCTCCCTGATCAACCTGGGCGGAATGCGCAACCGTTTCGCGCTGAACGCGGGCATCGGCGCCAATTTCAGGCTGTTCGAGCGCTTCAGTTTTTTCGCGGAATACCGGCATCACTGGGTTTTCCTGAGATCGCACAAGCATCCGATGACAGGCGAAACTGTTCGCGATGCAATGATTCTATCCGGTCCCCTGGCCGGAATCAGGATGGCCTACTGATCGCCGGGTGCCTTAAATGGGCTCTCACCTGAAGTGCCACGCACCAATGAGGTACGTGGCACTTGATTTTTACGCGAATTAACCGTTTACTGAAACCTTAATTCCGCTTAATATTCAGTTTTTTTGGGTAAAAAATGTCAGAATTAACTTGCATATCAGATCATTAACTCTTATTTTTAAATGCGACGCTTCTGCAAGTACGTCGCATTTGGAATCCCCCGCATTCACATTATCGAGACTCGCATGACCGTGCCAGTCCAGCGTCTCCGATCATCCCTGCCCAGAATCGGCATACGGCCTGTAAATGATCGCAGCTGCAGGGCCGTTCGTGTATCCCCGGAACGCCGAACCCTGGCCCCAGCCCGGGCCGCTTTCGGCGCGGACGACCCGCGGGGCGAGGATTTATGAGCCTGGCGTCATTTCGGACCCTGACCGGATGAGGAAAAACAGAATGAAAACGAACCGACTTCGGCTTTCCGCTCTGATCGTTCTCGCGTCCGCGGGTTCCGCCTCGGCCGCGGAAGCCCCCTCCCGCC
>CAZNXX010000073.1:0-2838 GCA_964577095.1 uncultured bacterium
CGCCGCTTCCCGGCATCCTTCCGTGACAACCTTTTACTTGCCCCTTCAGTATTAATTGGATATTTTAATGCCGACAGCCTGATCCGTCCGGTCAGCATAAATCCAAAAACCCGGAGCCTGCCATGAAACCGACCCGGTTTGCCGTGATCGCGGCCGTTTCCTTCCTCTCCCTTCTTTTCACGCCGATCGGACCGTTAAACGGCCAGGATAAACCCTACAGGCAATGGTGGAACGAGGGCCGCTGGCCCAGGCCGAAAAAGAATCCGGACGCGCAAAAGCTTCCGCGCATATCCGTGGCCGGGAACCGTTTCGTCAACTCCAAGGGCGACACCATCCTTTTCCGGGGTCTGGCCATATCGGACCCGGACAAACTGGCCAACCAGGGCCATTGGAACAGGGCCCATTTCGAGCATATCAGGGACATGGGCGCCATGCTGGTCCGGATTCCCGTCCATCCCGTGGCTTGGCGGGATCGCACACCCGAAAAGTATCTGGAACTCCTCGACCAGGCAACAGCCTGGTGCACGGAACTGGGCATTTACATCGTCATCGACTGGCACTCCATCGGAAACCTGCAGGCCGAGATATTCCAGAATCCCATGTACGAGACGTCGAAAAAGGAAACCTTCGATTTCTGGCGCGTCATCGCCGGCCATTTCCGGGGGCATCACACAATCGCGTTCTACGAACTGTTCAACGAACCGACGCATTTCAGGGGCATGCTCGGAAGCATGACGTGGACAGAATGGAGAAAGATCAACGAGGATCTGATACGGCTCATCCGTTCGCTGGACACGGAAACCATACCGCTCGTGGCCGGGTTCGACTGGGCCTATGACCTGAACCATTTGCGCTATGAGCCGGTGGAGGCAGAGGGTATCGGGTATGTCACGCACCCGTACGCGAACAAGCGATCCCAGCCCTGGGAACCGAAATGGGAGGAGAATTTCGGTTTTGCCGCGGATCACTGGCCCGTGGTCGCCACCGAGTTCGGGTTCCGAACTGAGGAAGGAAAACCCGCCGGCACCGAGGACTACGGGAACCGCATCGTCCGCTACCTCGAGGGACGGGGCATCAGCTGGATATGCTGGGTGTATGACGTCGAGTGGCACCCTTCCATGCTGGAATCGTGGGACGGGTATCCGCTCACCGGATCAGGAACCTTCTTCAAAAAGGCGCTGCGCGGGGAGCGATAAAACGACAACAGTATAAAAGTCATACAGATAAAAGGCAACCTTGCTTCATGAAGGCTGCCTTTTACATGCCAAAAAAAATAAACCTCCCGCGGGCTGATTGAACCCGCGGGAGGTTTTAATCCTTTATACACACGCCTGAAAGCTACCGCATATAGATCATCTTCATTACTTTACTGAATGCCCCGGCCGTCATGCGGCAATAATAGATGCCGCTGCCTACCGAATTCCCGGCTGAATCCTTGCCGTCCCACACCGTCTCGTGAGACCCCGCAGACCATGTCCCCTCCGCCAGCACGCGTATCCGCTGGCCGCCCGAGTTGTACACGGCCACGGTCACGTTCTCCGTTTTCGGAAGCCGGAACATGATCGTGGTCGAGGGGTTGAAGGGGTTCGGGTAGTTCTGCGACAGATCGAAGGATCCCGGTTGATTCGCATCATACCCATCATCAACCGCATCAATGCCCCGGAAGTTGGCGATCACCGTCTTGTCGCCGTTAATGGTCACGGACGTTGCGATACTGTTCGGATCGGCCACATCCCCGGTCCAGTTCACGAACTGGAAACCCGGAGAAGGCGTTGCCGCGACGGATACCACAGTGCCATTGTCATACGTATGCAATCCTGCTGCCGGATCGGTGGAACCACCTTCCGGAGGATTCGCGACAATGATCAAGTTGCTCCGGATCGGGATAACACTGAAATTGGCGGTTATGTTCTTGTCCGCATCCATCGTGACCGTCGTGGCCGCGCTTCCCGGAGAAGTCACATCTCCCGTCCAACCCGTGAACTGGAAGCCGGAGGCAGGCGTTGCCGTTATGTTGACCACGGTCCCGTGATCGTATGCATGAGAACCTGCGGCCGGATCGGTCATTCCGCCTCCGGACGGGCTCACGGCAATTGCCAGCGTCCTCGTAATCAGAGTAAAATTGGCCGTCACGGTCTTGTTCGCACTCATCGTTACTGTTGTGGACGCATCGTTCGGATTCGCCACATCCCCGGTCCAGTTCACGAACTGGTATCCCGCAGCCGGTGTGGCCATGATGGTTACGACTGCGCCATTATCGTACGCATGGGTACCGACAGTCGGACTTGTCGTCCCGCCTCCCGACGGGCTCACCGATATCGTCAGGATGCTCTGGTCCGGAATCGCTGAAAAATTGGCAGTCACCGTCCTGTTCGAGCTCATCGTGACCGTTGTGGACGCGCTGCCCGAAGAGGCCACATCGCCTGTCCAGCCCGTGAACTGGTAACCCGCGGCAGGCGTCGCCGTGAGGCTGACAACTGTGCCGTCCGCGTAATTGTGATCACCGATGGCCGGATTGGTTGTCCCGCCTCCGGACGGGCTTACCGCCATCGTCAATGTGCGGGAAAGCACAAAGTTCGCTGTCACCGTCTTGTTCGCGTTCATCGTGACCGTGGTGGAGGCGCTGTTCGGATTCGCCACATCCCCGGTCCAGTTCACGAACTGGTAGCCCGAAGCCGGCGTTGCTGTGATGCCCACCACCACACCGTCTCCGTAATCATGCGTACCGACGGACGGATTCGTCGTACCACCCCCGCCCGGGTTCGCTGACAGGGTCAGGGTGCGCGTCGGCGCGAAATTCGCCGTCACCGTCTTGTTCGCGTCCATCGTAACCGTCGT
>CAZNXX010000073.1:2938-15008 GCA_964577095.1 uncultured bacterium
GCGTCGGCGCGAAATTCGCCGTCACCGTCTTGTTCGCGTCCATCGTAACCGTCGTGGACGCGCTGTTCGGATTGGCAACGCTTCCCGTCCAGTTCACGAACTGGTAGCCAGAGGCCGGTGTCGCCGAGATCGACACCACCGTCCCGTGATCGTAGGAATGCGATCCGACCGAGGGGCTCGTCGTCCCTCCGCCGCCCGGAGTCACCACCATGGTCAACGTGCGCTGAATGACACTGAAATTGGCGGTCACCGTCTTGTTCGAGTTCATCGTGACCGTTGTGGACGCGCTGTTCGGATCCGCCACATCTCCGCTCCAGTTCACGAACTGGTAGCCCGAGGCCGGTGTCGCCGAAATCGACACCACTGTCCCGCTGTCGTATGTATGCGATCCCGTGGCCGGACTCGTTGTGCCCCCCCCGCCCGGGCTCGAAGCCATTGTCAGGGAATAGGTGGCAACAAAGTTCGCAGTCACCGTCTTGTTCGCGTTCATCGTGACCGTCGTGGACGCGCTGTTCGGATTCGCCACGTCTCCGGACCAGTTCACGAACCGGTATCCCGAGGCCGGTGTTGCCGAAATCGATACCACGGTACCGTCCCCATAGTCATGAGTGCCGACCGAGGGATCGGTGGTTCCCCCTCCCCCAGGGTTCGCTACCATGGTCAATGTGCGCGTCGGCGCGAAATTCGCCGTCACCGTCTTGTTCGCGTCCATCGTAACCGTCGTCGACGCGCTGTTCGGATTGGCCACGCTTCCCGTCCAGTTCACGAACTGGTATCCCGAGGCCGGTGTCGCCGTGACAGAAACAACTGTACCCTCTGCATAGTCATGGGCGCCGATCGAGGGGTCAGTGGTCCCGCTACCTCCAGGATTGACCGCCATGGTCAGCGTGCGCGTGAGCGCAAAGTTAGCCGTCACCGTCTTGTTGTCGTTCATCGTGACCGTCGTCGACGCGCTGTTCGGATCCGCCACATCCCCGCTCCAGTTCACGAACTGGTATCCCGAAGCCGGCGTCGCCGAAACCGATACCACCGTACCATCCGAGTAATCATGCGTACCGACCGACGGGTCCGTTGTTCCCCCGCCTCCCGGGTTTACCGCCATGGTCAGGGTGCGCGTTACCGGAGGCGGAGTCGTATTCGTGGCAGTCCAGGTGACCGTTGTGCTCTGGTCGATGTAATAGGGATAATAAGAGACATACCGGATATAGAGGGTTCCGGATGCGGATGTGCTGGAACTGCAGGTTCCGTTCAGTGTGCAGCTGAGCCCGGCCCCGGCCGAAACCGCTGCGTAAAGGGTGCTGCCGCTTTGAAGAACCCCTGGCGCGGCAAAATTGACGGTCGAGGAACCGGAAACGCTCGGCAGGACATATCCGAAAGACAGCGGCGTCAGGTAACCACTGGTGATCGTGAAACCGATACTCTTTGATTGAGAGGTCGTTCCAACCCAGATGCCGTCATAGGCGGCCGTCGCTTTTTCGATGTTGTTCGGAACCGCCTCGGGTTCACTGATCTCCAACTGGGCGGTCACCGTTTTTAAAAAGACTCTCTGCCCGTTGACTTCCTTGAAAATATTCAGTTGATCGTCAATCTGCTCGACAAACAACTGTTCTTTCGACATTTCGGCACTCTGAATCTCACCAGCCTCACCTCCCCATGCAGAAACCGAATTCACGAGAAAAAGGAGACCGAGGAATAAAAGATTCAACTGGCATATTTTTCTGATACGTTTCCCCGAAAACATGCCTTCCCTCCTTAAATTAAATTATACAAATAAAATTATATGAGAATATTATTCTGCTCGGCTCAGAATTATTTATGAGCTAGCAATATAATATCCGCCACTATATATCACTGGAAATAAACCGGTAGGTTTTTTTAATATATGCTTTTAGTTTGAAAAGTCAAGTGTTTTTTTCAATAGAAACACCATGGCGTGAAGGCCACTAAAAAATGACTCGAATGATGAGATCATTCTCGGACTTCCTGCAGTTCGATGGCTCATTTTCGGGGTAAGCTCAACCCTCCGGGGGGTATAAAAAAAAACCGCCCCGGGGACCAGACCCGGGGCGGTTTGAACCGGGCGCGGCTTCCAGAAAGCGCCCGGTGAGGAGGCATCCGATCCCGGGGTCGACCCCGGGATCCATCGTTTAAAAGCCTTACTTCGCGACCATCAGCTTTCGCACGTCCACGAGCGAACCGGCTTCAAGCCTGCAGAAATAGATACCGGACCCCAGCCCGGACGCGTCCACGGTGAGGCTGTGCCGGCCGGCCGCGTAATTGCCGCCCGCCAGTTCCCGCACCGTCCGGCCCAGGCCGTTGACCAGCGTCAGCCGCACGTCGGACGAAGCCGGCAGGTTGAACTCGATGGTCGTCGAGGGGTTGAACGGGTTCGGATAGTTCTGCGACAGTCCGAAACCGGACGGTCCGGCCAAATGGCCCCTGTCCCGCACCGCGCTGCCGCCTCCGATCGCCACCAGGCGCGCCACCTCCGCGAGAAAAACCTGCTCCGATTCCGCGGTGAAATTGTAATAATTGAAGGGCGCGGCCCCGCTGTTGTCCCGGCCGTTTCCGATCAAGGTGCGGGGGCCCGCGGGCACGTCGCCCGCGCCGTCATAAAACTCGACGTCCGGTTCGAATCGGACGAACAGCACGGTGCCCTCCGTTTCCATCCGGGCCATCACGATTCCGTTTCCGGCTTCCGTGACGCCCACCGCGTCGTACGCTCCGGCGATCCACGGAACCGGCGCGGAAGTGTCCAGGCCCTGGAACACCGGGTCATCCGGAACTTCGATGACCGCGTTCCGCACCGTGCCTGCCGTCGAGTTGCTGGCCATGGTCTCCGTGCTGAACCAGTTCATGCGGCTGCTCCTGCAGTTCCACAGCTCCAGGTTCAGAATGGGCTTGGGGATGTCGTTCCATATCCATTTGTTGTTGTCCGCGTAGATGGTGCTCGGCGTGGAACGGCCCAGAATGATCAGATCGGCGTTGTACAGGGTGTCCAGCGTTTCCTGGCTGGCCGTGGACACCGACGCGTTGTAAAAGGGGGTGACCTCATACCCCTCGTCCTGCAGAAGGTAGATATGCGGCATGTCCGGATACTCCCCGGTCGCGGGGTCGATTTTCACGCCGTCCTGCATGGACACGAACACGATGTTTCCGCCGGCGAACGCCGCGGACGACACGCAGACCGCCAACAGGGCGATCCCTACTGCCTTTCGCAAAGCCATGTTCTCCTCCTCTTATTGGATGGTACGGTCCTCCCGTTGAAACGGTTTCCGGCGGATGTCCGCCGTCCCGGTCTATTTGACCAGAAGTATCTTGATCGTCGCGGCCGAGGATCCGGTCTCCATGCGGCACAGATAACTCCCGCCGGCCAGGTCCCGGCCGTCGAAGGAAACCGCGTGCTGACCGGCCGTCCGCCAGCCCTCCGCGATCGTCCGGACCTCCCGGCCCCGGATATCGAAAATCCGGAGCGTGACATGTGATGGACGGTCCACCCGGTAGCGGATCACCGTGGACGGATTGAACGGGTTCGGAAAATTCTGGCTCAGTTCGAATCCGGCCGGCTTTCCGGAAGCCGCGCCGGACACCGCGGCCGGGGGATTGTTCCGGACATACTCATCCAGCCACAGCAGCGCGGGCCTCGCCCTGCCGTTGTACCGCACCAGGTAGGTGGACGACTGCCACACCTCGCCTTCGCGGTAACCCCAGAACGTGATCCCCTTGACACCCGGATGCTTCCAGATCACCGGGAATATTTTCTGGTACAGCCTCAGCTGCTGGTCGTCGTCCGGTGTTCCCTCGTTCCTGAGATTGCCGAGGTCGAATTCGGAGATGTACACCGGCAGTCCGGTCGCGGCCAGCCGGTCCAGGTTTTTCCGCATCACGCTCGTGTCCGCGCTCTCGAACTCGAAGCGGTGGCCCTGAACGCCGATGCCGTCGATCAGGCCCCGGTCCTTCAGCAGGTTGACGATCCGCAGATAGGACGTGGTGGCGGAATTGTCGTTGATGACGCCGTACTCGTTCAGCAGCAGCTTCACGCCGGGCATGTAGTCCCGGGCCTTCTGAAACGCCCAGATGACCCAGTCCCAGCCCGTGGCGCCGGCGCCGCCCAGCGCGTCCCTGTAAGCCGCGGGATTATGCCCCGGAAGCGGCTCATTCACCACGTCGATCATGTCCATTTCAGGATACCGCTCCCCGGTCAGGCGTATCCAGTCTTCGATCGCGTCCGCCTGCTGGGCCGAATCGAGGCCGGAATTCGTGATCCACGCCGGCTGCTGCTGGCCCCAGATGAGGCAGTGGTGCTTGAACAGCAGGCCGTTGCTCTTCGCGAAATTGTAAGCAGCGTCCAGATTCGCCCAGTTCCACTGAGCCGGATTCGCGTTGACTGCCACGGACCCGAACTTGCCCGCGTTGCCGGGCGTCAGCTGGTTCCAGTATTTCGGGAAATCCGGGTCCATCCTGTCCCAGCCGCTGCCGAGGAACTTTTCCGGGTCGGACGAAAACGCCGGGCTTTCCCAGACAATGCCCGTGGTGTCCCCCGCCGGCCGGGTCGGGGACCCGGGCAGGCCGTCTTCGAGCATGCCCACCGTGAACCAGAGATGCGACTTTCCGAACGCGAATTTGTCTATGTCCAGCCCGTCTTCGCGGCCGCCGAGCTGAAACGTCTGAACGAGACCGTCCATCTCAACCCGGAAAGGGGCGCCGGCCGCGCTCTGGTAACCGTTCTTCGTCAGGTTCACCCATTTCCAGACATTGGAACCGAGCGGCCCGGGTCCTTCGATCAGCATGGCCGGATCGGAGAATCCGCTGCTGCCCAGCCCGTTCACCATCACCCAGTCCCCGCTTGAGGCCGCGTCCTTGTCCCCGAAGCCCCTCCCGTAGAAGAAGCTGTCGTCGTCGTATCCGGCCGGCCCGACGCGCAGGCGCGCGTAAAAATCATAGGTGCCCGAATCCGCGAATGTGACTTCGTACGCGACCGTGCGGCTCGCGTCTCCCGGACTGGTGCCGCCGAGGTTGGTCTTGACCGCCACATAGGTGACGCCGCCGGCCGTGCGGACCGCGACATTGTCGCCCGGCGTTCCGGATTCGGCCTCGATAATGACCGGCGTGCCGGGTTCGGTCTGACCGGACGCATGCCCGCTGTTCAGGAAAAACGCCGCGGCAACGCACGCGACCGGGAAAAACCGCGTTTTCGAAAATGGACGGATCATGATTCGCTCCTCGTCATGGATGTGCTTCGACCCCGGGGCCGCAGGTCGCACGACATGCGATCCCGGAGTCAAAAGGTCATTTACCGCTAATGCGGATAACGGCCTTTCCCAATCCGGCCGATTCCGCTGTCACTGTGATCGGGCCCGCCTCGTCCGGCTTCGCCCGCACGATCGCCAGGCACAGTCCGCTGAACGCCTTTCTTTCGAGCGATGGAAAAGCCGTCATATCCGTGGGATCGCCGTTGTCCGTTGCCGCTATCTCCCCGGGCCCCCGGATGCTGAAGCGGACGCTGTTGTCCGCGGTCGGCACGGCGCGGCCTTTCCGGTCCGTCACGGCCACGGTCACAAAGCACAGGTCTTCGCCGTCTGCCGCGATTTCGGATCGGTCCGCGGAAATCCGGAGCCGGGCAGGTTCAGACGTTGTTTCCACTTTATCGCCGGCCCACTTCTTTCCCGCTTTCCAGGTTCTCACTTCGAGCCTGCCGGGCGCGTACACGACGTCGTCCCACCGCAGGCGGTACTCGTACGGGCCCTTCGTCTTCCGGCCCAGCGATTTGCCGTTGAGGAACAGCTCGGCCTCGTCGCCGGACGTGAACACGTGCACGGGCGTGACCTGTCCGACGCGGTCGGGCCAGTTCCAATGGGGCAGAATGCGCGCCATGGCCAGGTCCGGCCGCCAGCGCGACTGATACAGAAAAAATCTGCTTTTCGGAAAACCGGCCAGGTCAATGACGCCGCAGTACGAACTTCTGGAATCGTAATAGGGCGTGGGTTCACCGAGATGGTCCCACCCGGTCCACACGAATTCGCCGGCCACGAAGGGATGCCGGTCCAGGGAAGCGAACACCTTGTCCGGTGAGGCGCCGAAATCCACGGCATTGAGCCCGTAGTCGCTGACGTGGCGGGTACGCGAGTCCCCGCCCCTGCCGTCGCGCACGATGTCGCCGATCCGGTCCGTCACGGGAAATAGATACACGCCCCGGCTGCTGAAACAGGACGCTGTCTCCGAGCTCAGAACGGCCTTGTCCGGAAACGCGGAATGGAAAGAGGGGTATTGAGGCGCCGTGCGGATGCGGTCCGTGCCCTCGAATTCCGGCGACTGGCGTATGCCCTCTCCCTGGTAGTTCAGGCTGATCACGTCCAGTTCCGCTGGCAGGGGCATGTCCGGCTTGGCCCAGTTCATTGCCGCGGTGACGTCACGGGTCGGGTCCTCCTCCTTGACCATCTCCAAGAGCCGTTTCGCGATTGCTGCGCCTTCCGCGCCGGTGTACTGCTCGCCGACCTCGTTGCCGACGCTCCACATTATGACGGAGGGATGGTTCCGGTCCCTGCGCACCATGGCCCGAATGTCCTGCTCGTGCCATTCGGGGAATACGAGGTGAAAGTCGAGCGGCGTCTTTTTCCGCTCCCAGCAGTCGAAAGCCTCGTCCATGACCAGAAATCCCATTTCGTCCGTCAGGTCGAGCAGTTCAGGCGCCGGCGGGTTGTGCGACATGCGTATGGCGTTGCAGCCCATGTCCCTGAGCATTTCCAGCTTGCGTTCCGCGGCGCGGACATTGAACGCGGCGCCCAGGGCACCGAGGTCATGATGCTCGTTCACGCCGCGGATCGGAATCCGTTCGCCGTTGACAATGAGCCCGGAATCCGCGTCGAATCGAACGGATCGCACGCCGAACGCCGTTTCGACTTCGTCCGAGAGCCGGCCGTTGCTCCGGATGACGGTCACTGCCGCGTACCGGTTTGGACGCTGGGACGGAGGCGGCCCCCAGAGACTGGGGTTTCCCAGCGATACGGTTCCTTCAACGCGGGCGCTCGAACCCGCGGGAACCTTCGTTTTCAGGGGATCGAGCGCCGCGGCAGGAGAACCGGTTCGACGTCCGGCCCCGGTCATCGGATACAGGGAAGTGAGGACCTCTACTTCCGCATCCTCATTCGAATCATTATCCACGGACACGGCCACACGGACGACCCCGGATTCGGTAGAGACCTCCGGAGTCGTGACGACAACACCCCAGTGTCCGACGTGCACCTGATCCGTTTTGACCAGACGGACGTTCCTGTACAGGCCGCCTCCCGGATACCATCGCGAAGAAGCCGGCGGATTGTCCAGCCGTATCGCGATCTGGTTCTCGCCGCCGGGTATGATATAAGGCGTGAGATCGAGCCGCCAGGAAGAGTAACCGTAAGGCCAGCCGCCCGCCAGGAAACCGTTCACCCAGACCATGGCGTGGGACATGGCTCCGTCCACGTCCAGAAACACGGAACGGCCAGCGTCCGACGCGGGAATGTCGAGCTTTTTTCTGTACCAGGCGACACCGGGGCTCGGCAAACGGCCCATGCCACCACCCACCTCCGGGTCATGGCCGAGTCTGAATGGACCCCGGATGGCCCAGTCATGGGGCAGGTTCACAACCTCCCATGAACCGTCATCGAAACCCGCCTGTACGAAAGGAAAATCCGCGCCCGGTTCTCCTTCGGGCCGGAAATACCGGCCTGCCGGATCTTTGATAAAAGCGTTTCCCGTGGGCAGAATCCAGTGTTTCAGCGCGAGCCGGTCGGCCCGGATGCCCTCAGCCTCGGTCGGCCTGGCGTCCGCCGGGCCCCCGTCATTGAAACCTCCGAAATCCGGCCGCACATCGTAGATCAGCGTGTCCGCCTCAGAAGACGAAGCGTACTTGAAGAACCGCCATCCTTCATTGAGGTTCAAAATTTGGCGGGTTTGGCGCAACGGCTCCTTCTCCCGGGGCCGCGTCCAGGCGGATGCATAGAACAGGAACGCAAGGCAGGACAGAATCGTCGCGCATATGAAAGGCTGGCAACTAAACCGGTTTAGTTTCATTTCAAACGACTCCGTCGAACAATGGATGCAGAAAAAAATTTATATAAAGAGAATCAACCGCTCATGAGCGTTCCGGGTACCGATCGAGCCCTATTCGATCAGCATCATCTTCCGGATCGCGGCGGAACCGCCGGACTGTAGACGGCACACGTATATGCCGCTGGCGAGTCCGCGGGCGTCGAATTCCACCTCGTGCTCGCCGGCCGGACGTTGAGCCTCGACCAGAGACGCGATTTCCCGGCCGAGCAGGTCATGGACCGTCAGGCGAACCAGGCCCGCCCGTTGAAGGCTGTACCGGATGACCGTGACCGGATTGAACGGATTGGGATAATTCTGAGACAGCCGGAATCCGGCCGGCGCCCCGACCGCGGTCCCTTTCCCGCCGTGACCGACGCCTGTGACCGCGGACGGGTCGGTTCTGAACCAGTCGAAGTCCACGAACCCGCCTGTTTCGACGGTCGCGTAATTGAAGAGGCAGAACTTGTTCCCGGTGAATACCGACAGGTTGAAACGCATGTAGAGCGTGTTGCCGAGCCTGGTGAACGCGGCGTTGTCCGTGCTGTACGCGAACGTGGCGCTGCTGGTGCCGTAGCGCGCGATCGCCCTCAGGGTAATTGTGTCGGATGCCACATCCGCGGAATCCGCGGTTCTCCCGTTGTTCACCATGACCACGCGCCGGACGCCGCCCGACTGACGGACCGCGATGAAGGCGTAGGGATCCTGGAACACGGCGAGCCCCGCGACGTCGCCGTCGCGCATGTTCCCGACATCCATCCTGACCGTGGCCGTGGTCGGAACGGTCTTCGAATAATAGGCGAATATCCTCTGCGTCAGCGTGTTCCTGGCCTCGGTCAGGCCGGACACGACCTTTACGGTGCGGAGCCTGAGGAATCCGGGATTCTCCTTGAGCGACCATTTCGCGGGGTCCGGATTGTGGTTCCATCCCCACTGCATCGGCAGTTCCGGTCCCTCGAACTCGTCCGACGTGGGCATGACGCGAATCGGGTGTTCCCCGCCGACATCGGGTTTGCGGTGCGTCACCACGCCCTTGCCGTCCACGCCCACCATGGGCCAGCCGTCCGTCCAGAACACGGGCTGGAGCGTGGGGAAGCGGCCGAAGGGCCCGCCGTCCTGGAAAATCACGGACCACCATTCTCCCGTCTGGGTCCGGACGAGCGCGCCCTGGTGAATGCCCGTGCCCAGAGTGCCGTTGTCGCGGATGACGATTTTCTGCTCGTACGGCCCGTAGATGTTCTCCGAACGCAGGGCCACCTGGAAACCGTCCCCTCCCCCGTAGGTTCCATACAGGTAATAGAAACCGTCTATCTTGTACACGTGCATGCCTTCGAGGCCCGGCCGGATGTCCCCGGTGAAAACCAGCCGGTCGCCTCCCTTCGGCGAAAAATCGGCGTTCAGCTCCGTGATGCTGATGCTGCCGTACCCGTGGGCCACGTAGATGCGGCCGTCGTCGTCGAAAAAAAGGCCGGGATCGTAGAATCCGCGCGGCAGTTTCCGGATCGTCCACGGCCCCTCGGCCCGGTCCGCGGTGCAGAGGAATCCGCCTTCGTCCAGGGTGATGAACAGGAGATAAAATTTTCCGTCGTGGTATTTGAGGCTCGTGGCCCACTGGCCGTGGCTGTACCGGTTGCAGCCGTCGAGGTCGTAGCAGGGGCTGAAATCGAAGCGCTGCACCGCGTTGGCGCAGTACTCCCAGTTGACCAGGTCCATGGATTTGAGAATCGTGACGCCCGGAAAGATGAACATGGTCGTCGAAACCATATAAAAGACGGAATCCACGCGTATCACGTCCGGATCCGGGAAATCGGAATAGATCACGGGATTGGTGTAGGTGCCGTCCCCATTGTCGCTCTGCAGTTTCTGGCCCGCCAGCGGCCGGACCGGAAGGCAAGCCAGCAGGACGGCCGCGGTTATCAGGAGGCGCGCATTCATCTCATTCCGTCATCCCGGGCCGGAACGGGCCGCATGAACCGGCTCATTTCACCAGCACGAGCTTTTTCATGTCCGAAAAGCCGTCGGCCCTCAGCCGGTAGAAATAGATGCCGCTCGACACGGCGGACGCGTCCCAGACTGCTTTGTGCTCGCCCGCGGGCCTGCTGTCGTCGACCAAAGTCGCGGCTTCGCGGCCCGCCAGGTCGTAGACCTTCAGCGAGACGTCCGACCGGGAGGGGAGCCGGAAGGGGATGGTCGTGGCCGCGTTGAAGGGATTGGGAAAATTCTGCGACAGGCCGAACCGGTCCGGCCGCGACGACTCCGCGGATCCGCCGCCGCGAACGGCGCTCGCCGGTTTCGGCGTGAACGCGAATTCAAGCATCTGGAACAGCCTGGCGGTGCCCGCGCCCGTGAATCTCAGGTACACGTCGTGCCTGCCCGAGACCCGGGACACGGATGCGGAAAAGGCCTGAAAGGTCTTCCACGATCCGGTTCCGCCGATCGCGCATTCCGCGATTTTTTCGCCCGTGTCGATCGAATCGAGCCAGACCTCGACCGTGCCGCCCGACCCCGCGCTGGAGGCGGTCACGCGGATCGAGTCCGGGGCCATGGGATAATCCGCGTTCCCGAATTCCACGCCCGCGTACAGGGCCCAGTCGCCGGAGTGGATGTTGTCGAGCGCGTAGCCCCGGGTCGCGGTGGTGTACGCCCTCGAAACGCCGCTCCAGTCGGCCGGGCACTCGGCCAGAATCGGGGTGTACGCGTCGCGGTAGACGTAGAGGTCGAAATCCGCGGCCGCGGGGCCGATCACGTACGGGCCCTGGTAATTGCCCGTGAACGCGTTGTAGTCGGGCTGCTGCACGTCCATGGACGCCACGTTGACCGGCTCCCCGACCTGCGTCCACTCGCGCCCGTCCGCGCCGAAATAGCCGGTCAGGGTGTGGTTGACGCGCACGATTTTCAGCCACGCGACGCGGCCCGCCGTGTTGTCCGCCTCATGCCGGGTGTTGCCGAACGCGAAGCAGATGACGGGCGCGCCCCCGCCGTCCACGGTGCTGAACAGCCGGGCGGACACCGTCTGCTTGCCCGTCAGGATGCGGAGCCCCGCCTCCTGGTCCGAGTTCCCGGGCTCGAAATCCACTTTGGTGATCAGGGAATAATTGTGCTCCGCGTCGTTCTGGAGGATCATGCCGTGCTGGTTCTGCTGGGTCAGCCGGATCCAGCCCGGACGGGCGGTCAGCGACCAGGGGCTGGTCGGCGAATAGCCCGCGATGCGCCAGCCGGGGTACAGCGTCTCCGAATCGAAGCAGTCGGACCGCGGCACGGTCCAGGGAATGCCGCCGCTGGGCAGGGCCGGCGCGGCCGAAGGCTCGTTGATCGGAAAGTCCGCCACCGGCTTTCCGTCCGCGTCATGACGCACCCGGCTGAGCAGGCCCTGGCGGCCCAGTCCGTGCCACTCGCTCGGGCCGTAGGCCTGCGAAACGATCCACCAGGTGCTGTCCGCCGCCATGACCGCGGGCGAGCAGTGGTTGGGGGCCCCGAAAAGCGCGCCGCCCTTTTTCGGATCGTTCTCATTGAACAGATTGCCGAGAAACTCCCACTCGGCCTCGTCGTCCGTGAGGCTGCGGCTGCGCATGACCCGCTGGGTCGCGTAGATGTGAATGGCGAAGGCGTAGTAGTACCACCCGTCGGCCTTCCACATCACCGGGCCCTCGGCCCAGCTGTAGGGATAGTCGGGAGCGGGATTGATCCAGCACAGGTTCAGGATTTCGCCAGCCGGCTGGCCGTTGTCTCCGAGCTGGACGATCCAGTTGTTCGACTGGCCGTTCTTGACAAGCAGGTACCAGCTGTCATCGTCGTCGATGAAGATGGAATTGTCCATGCCGAGCCCGGGCACGGACGAGGGGCAGATCACTTCCCTGGGGGCGGTCCAGGGCCCGGCCGGGCTGTCGGCCGTGACGAAGTACATGCGGGCCGACCGGCCGAAAAAGTGCCAGTACTTGCCGCCGTGGAACACCAGGTGTCCGCCCCAGATGCCGTCCGAGGCGCCGGTTCCGAACAGGGACCA
>CAZNXX010000074.1:0-14785 GCA_964577095.1 uncultured bacterium
GGTGCGCTAGCCGGGCTGCGCCACGCCCCGATATCCGTTTCCTGCGATGACAAGACCCTGCCCTAGATCGGTCTCTCCCCCAGCAGCTCCGCCATGCGCCTGAACGCGGCGCCCCGGTGACTGACCGCGTTCTTCTCGTCCATGGACATTTCCGCGAGGGTCTTGCCGGCCGTCGGGATGAAGAACGCGGGGTCGTACCCGAATCCCCCCGTCCCGCGCGCCTCCGTCAGGATGACCCCATCGAGGGTGCCCTCGACCCATTCCTCCCGGGCTCCGGCTTTCAGCGCCACGACACAGCGGAAGCGCGCCTGACGTTTTCCCTGCGGAACGCCTTCCATCGCGGCCAGGAGCTTCCGCAGGTTGTCCGCGTAACTCGCGCCCGGCCCTGCGTAACGGCTGGAGAAGACGCCCGGAGCGCCGCCCAGCGCCTCCACCTCGAGACCCGTGTCGTCGGCCAGGGACGGCAGACCCGTCCGCCGGTGGGATTCCCTCGCTTTGATGAGGGCGTTGTCTTCGAGCGTCAGTCCGTTTTCCTCGATCTCGGAAATTTCCGGAAAATCCAGAAGTGAAGCCAGGCCTTCAGGGGGGAGCCGGAGGATGCGCCGGATCTCCGCCACCTTGTCCGCGTTCCGCGTGGCCAGGATCATCCGGGCGTCCGGCTTCCGGGACGAAGGTGCGGGGACGTGCCTGCCTATTGGACCACTTCCTTCTCGTTGCACTTGCAGACGGCCACATGACGGTCGTTGAAACGCCAGTTGCCGGAAGCGGATTTTTCAGCCTTCACGAGCTGGATATTGGCGTACGCCTCCCCGCACTTGGGGCAGTGCTTCTTGAAATCCATTGTGTTCTTCGCCACCTTGTCGGCGAAGCTTTTTGCCTTGGCCATGAACGACGACTCCTTTCTATTCCATTTCGAAACGGACGGATCCCGGCGGGTTGTCGGCCTGCCGGACGGATTGAACCTGGCGGCCGCAGCGCATGCGCTGGAAAGCCAGCTCGAACTGCGTCGCGAAATTGATCAGCACGTCCCTCGCCTTTTCGCCGTACTGTCCGGGCCTCCGGCTCTCGAGGCTGAAACAGCCCCAGGCGCCCCCGGCGTCCCCGAGCGGGATGCCGATGAATGAGCGCAGGCCGTGCTTGTTGTTTTCCCCCTTGAAATACCTCGGCCTCAGATAATCCCCCTCGCCGATGTCCGCAATGATGAGCGGCGCGTTCCGCTTCAGGACCCATCCGCTGAGCCCCTCGTCCAGCGGGAAACGGATGCCCTGTCCGAGCCCGTCCATCTGCCCCTGGACGAACTGGATGACGCCCTCCTCGCTCCTGTCGACGCGGAGGTTCAGGGTGAACCGGTCGAACCGGAACAGCCGCATCAGGCACTGCGTGAAGTGCGTGACCAGCTCCTCCTCGCCCTCGGACGATTTGAGACGGCGGATGAAATCCAGGTGAACCTTGAAGACTTTCCCCTCGATTTCCTCCTCCAGCCCCTGCCGGTAGGCGAACATCACCTCGGTGATCAGGTCCGCGACCTGGGCCGCCATCGCGAGGTCCGCCTCCCCGAAGTCGTCCGGCGCCTCGCTGCCGATCGCGAGCACGCCCACGACGTCGTCCTTGGCGCAGAGGGGCGCGCCGAGAAACGAACGGACCTCGGTGCCCGGCCGTCCGGACATGGAGAAGCCGGACGAAAGATGGTTCTGCAGGTACGGCGTCTTGTTCGCCATCACCTGGGCCAGCAGACCGGCGTCGGAAGACACCAGATGCGGCTCGATGGATCCGCCCGCGTCCTCGCCGTATTCGAGTTTGAGTATGCCGTCCTTCCGGAAAAAAAGAGCGATGGAGGACGCGGCCATCGAAACACGGACCATCTTGAGATATTTGCGGTAGAAAGACCCGAACGCCTTGCCGAATCCCTCCCACGACCGGCCGGAGCCGCTCTCGGACGGGCCGGAACCCGCACGGGCTTCATCGGAGCGGGCCGGCGCTTCCGCGGGGCGGCTCTCCCAGGGGAAACGGGATTTGAAGAGCGCGTACAGCCCGATGGCCGCGACACAGGCGAACAATCCGGCTTTCAGAAGAGAGAGCGCCCAGGGATTGCCCGTGGTCGGAATGAAGAATCCTGCGGCCGCGGCTGCGAGCAGCAGTGCCATCAATAGTACGGATCGTCCGTGATGCCCTGGCATGGTTCGACTCCGAAACAGCGCGTCCGCAATGAACTCGCTGATAAACGAAATAAAATCTAATTTACGAAAAATACGGCTAAAGTCAAATAAAATCGATGAAAAGCGGGGATTGCGGGGATAGGGCCCGGCAGGAAAACCTGTCTACGGCGACCGCCTGGGCATGGTGGAAACCTTGACTTTGTGCGCGGTTTCCCGGCCTCCTTTACGGACAGTAAAAATGATCCTGGAATCGGGCGCTGTGCATCGCACCCGTTTCGCGAGATCGGCCGTCCCCGATACCGGTTCGTTCTGGAACCGGACAATGGTGTCTCCGACGGACAGTTGGGCCAGGTCCGCGGGTCCCCCGGGCAGGAGGGCAACCACCTTCACGCCAGTCCGATGCTCCTTTCCGGTCAGGTCGACGGCCGACAGACCGATCCAGCCGGCCCTCTCTCTCTGCTCGGCCAGGGAGGAGAGAAACCGGAGCACCCGGGATGCGGGGAGCGCCAGGCCGGTGACCGCCCGGGGCCCTGCTCCGTCCTGGACCCGGCCGATGATGACGGCCGTCAGGCGGCCGGTTTCGTCCAGCACCGGACTGCCGCTGTTTCCGGGGGGAATCGTGCCGTCGATTTCCATCAGACCGTCCGGCCGACCGGCGATGAAGCGGGCCAGCGTGACGGATGGGAATACGCCGATCGAATTGCCGAGAACCGCCAGTGCGGCGCCTTCCGCCGGCTCCGGAGATTCCTGGAGCGGGATCGGTGTGATGCCTGTCACCCCGTGTTCCAGAACCGCGGTTCCGGTCGCCGGATCGCATGCGATCATACGGGCCGGGGCCCGGCGGCCGTCGGTCAACGCGATGACGATGCTGTCCGCCCCGTCGATGACCGACTTCCGCGTAACCGCGTAACGGTCGCCGAACAGAAAACCGGATCCGACCCGCGTCCAGGCGTCCTGGGCGCCCCCTGAGACGGTTTCGACGCTCAGTACGGACGGGATCGCCTTCTGCACGCCAGAGGCGATCGTCACCGGGCCGGAGGACGCATTCTGCGAAAGCGCCCGTCCGGCGGTCAGCACCGTGGCGAGCACCACGGAAACGCTCATTCTCAAACGCCTCACGGTTCCTCCGGAACCACTCAGAAACTCACCGGCACAAGCCGTCCCCGCAGGGCGTCCAGATTGCGTATCCGTTCCGACGTGTCGACCGGAACGGCCCCAGCCGCGGAGTCGGCGGATGCCAGCTCGGCTTCGGCCGGTACATAATCGTCAATAACATACTGCACACGCGGTCTGCTGGCGGACGCCGCCGATGCCGTCGATGCCGGCGCCGGTTTCAGGGTCATGGGCACGGTCAGGCCCTCGGGCGCCTGGGACTTCCGGTTGAGCATCCAGACCCCCACGGCGAGCACGGCGACCGCCATGGCCGAAACCGGGATCCATCTGCGGTCGATAACCGGATGAAACAGACCCTGCTTGCCGGCCATCTCCCGGCGTATCCGCTCGTGGAGCAGCACGTTGAAGTTCTCCCGCGTTTGAAGCGGAGTGAGATTCTTCAGGCAGCTTCTCTGCAGGCGGATCTTGTGGAGAAGCCTGGCGCAGTCGCAGCACTCCTCCACGTGCCGGCTCACCTGTTTCTCCCGATCGGGATCCAGGCCGCCGTCCGCGAAATTCAGAATGTCATTGTGATCCCGATGACAAGGGGTCATGCACAGCCCTCCGAAATTATTTTTCGATCAGGTCTCCGAGGCGCTTCTGCAGCCGCAGGCGCCCGCGGTTGACGCGCGATTTCACAGTGCCGATGGGGATCTTCAGCATGTCGCTGATTTCCTCGTACGAGAAATCCTGAACGTCGCGCAGAACCACCACTTCGCGGAAACGGACCGGAAGGTCGTCGATCTCCTTGCGGATGACGGCCTCCTTCATTTCCCCGTCCACCTGATAATCGGCAGTCCTGAGCGGATCCGGAATGTCGTACCCCTTTTCGTCGAATCCGGAGGAGTGGATGGAAAAGAGGCGCCGCCGCTTCCGGCGCCGCAGTTCCGTCTTGGCCAGGTTGCCGGCGATGGTGTAGATCCAGGTCGAAAACTTCGCGATGTTCCGGTACATGTGCTTGTTGCGGTACACGCGCAGAAACGTTTCCTGCACCACGTCTTCCGCGTCGATCCGGTCGCCCAAAAAGTGGTAGACAAAGTTCAACAGCGGATCCTTGTACCGATGCACGATCTGCTCGAACGCGTACACATCGCCGTTCTGAAACCGCTCGATCAGGTTCTCATCGGATGGCGTCAACGGCTGTTTCTTGTCCAGCATATCGGCTTTCAATGGATTGAACAATCGGTTCCGGCAAAAGTTCCGTGAAAACCCGCGATCGGCCGGTCAGAGGGATTCCCCGGTGAAGTAGCGCCGGCCCCGCCGGCCCCGGATCAGGTCGTACACGGCCAGCGTGAGCGCCGATTCACCGTCCAGGCGTCCGGTCTTGATCTGAAAATCCGCCTCCAGGAGGGTCCGGTCCGCGACCCGCAATTCCGGCAGGGAGAACCGCCTCGCCTGCGCGATATACTCATCCACGAAAAACGGCTTGACCCTGAGCGCGGACGCCATGGTTTCCTTCCTGGCCCGCTCCGACAGCAGGATCAGAACCCGGGTCAGAAGCAGAATCCGGCGATGCAGGTCCATGATCAGCGCCGGGCCGGTCGAACGCTGCCGGAGCAGTTTCCGGAGCACTTCCAGGGCTCTTTCCAGGTCCTTTCTCCCGACGGCATCCGCGAAATCCCAGGTATTGAACCTGCGCGAGAATCCGGTGACCGCCTCGACGTCGGCCAGTTCCAGTTCGGTCTTCTCTCCCGCGAACGTGATGAGCTTCTCGATCTCGTGCGTCAGCGGCCACAGGCCCGTTCCGGTCTGCTGGACCAGAAGGCTGGCCGCCTCCGGCTGGATGACGCGTTTCCGCAGTTTCACCGCCTGCGCCACCCAATCTGCCGCCTGATTCTCGTACAGGGGTTTGCATTCGGCCGCGGTTGTCAGGGCCGTCAGTTCGGCGTAAAAGGACTGCCTCCGGTCGGCTTCCGCGGCCGTCAGCAGGAGGCATGTGGAGGTCAGGGGCGCCTGGACGTAGGCCAGGATGCGTTTCTTGTCGTTCGGGGAAAATTTCTGTATCGACTTGATCACGACCAGGCGCTTCTCGGACATCAGCGGAAACGAACTGGCGATCCGGACAACCGAATCGCCGTCCGTCTCGTCGGCCTGAAGCAGGTCGCAGTTGAAATCAGCCGACTCCGGCCGGACGAGCGCCTTCCGGAAGGCGTTCACGGCCAGGTCCATCCAGTAGGTCTCCTCACCGAAGAGAAAACAGACCGCGGGCGTCTTGCCGGCGTCCGCGTCCCGGATCAGCGACCGGATGTCCTGAAGCGGCCGGGTCAATACTGAATGTCCAGTCCGGCGCGGAACGTGGTGAACACCGTGGCATTGCCCTGGGCCCTGGAGAGCCGCAGGGCGGTCAGGTCCGAATCGCCGGCCTGATCGGATGTCCGCAGCACGCAGCCGTCCGCGGAGAGAATGATAAAAGCCCGTTTATCCACGCGTATCTTGGCGCCGACAGCCGCCACCGCGCCGGGCGCGGCCTCGTCCGCTCCGAGCCCGATCCTCTCCCGCACTTTCAGACCGCCGAATTCCTGGACCAGGATCATGTCGTCCTGGTGCGCCAGGGCGAGAACGCCCTCGGCCCGCAGAAAATAGGAGACCGGCTTCCAGAGAGAACCGAAATGAACATTCATGCCGGCGTGCAGAAGACCCAGCCGGTACGCGCCTTTCTCGAACGCGAAAGATGCGTCCGCCGACGCGGTGCGGCTGAATTCGGACGATAATCGACGGGAGTTCAGGCGGAAGACGGTGTAACCGGCGCCGGCCGTGAATTCGACATGCCCGGTCACCGATGCCTGAAAGGCGAGATCCGCGCTCAACCCGGTTCTCCAGTTGTCGCGGAAAGGCTTCGGGCTCAGCGGGTCGCTGAGTCCGAAACGGAAGCGCAGGGAGTGGTTGAGCTCTGCCGCGCCGGACTGGCAGAAAGCGGGGCCCTGCAGGGCGAAAAGGATTCCCAGCACAGCCGCGAGGCGGGTTCGGGTCGGTTTTAGAATCGTCTGTAACATATGGAAAAACAATATAAGTCTTTTGATTTTCAGATGCAACCTGTAATTCCGATCATAAAACCGAGTGACATTCAGGGGCTTTCCGGGCTTCCTTTCCGAGAAAAAATCCTTGACAGATTTATAGAATTTACATAAATTTAGGCAATTGGACCACACCCTTTTTTATCAAGGAGGAAGAAACATGAAGGTCAGAATTGCGCTACTGGCTCTGCTCATCGCGGTGAGCCCGGTTTTCGGCCAGAAGAAAAAGGCGGCGGCAAAGAGCGCCCCGGCCGTGTCCTCGTCTTCGACCCTGAACGATGTGCGGCTTTTCCAGTCTTTCTTCGAGGATGCCCCGATCGCGAAGACGGACTACGTCCAGCCCTCGTTCAGTTATTCCGATTCAGACGGCTGGAGCGCCATGACCATCGGCGCCATGGGCGGCCATCCGTTCAGCCCCAAGATGGACCTGGGCGGTGAACTCCACTATGCCAGCTATTCCTGGGAACACGCGGACGACGGCGAATCCGGAATCACGGATCTCGGATTGTACGGCCGGTACAACCTGAAGTCCGAAAAGGGCCAGGTCGTCTCAGTCGGCGCCAAGCTGACCCTGCCCATCGGTTCCGAGGATATCGGATATGGCAACATGAATTTCGGGGGATTCGGCGCGTACCGCAAGGCGCTGAGCGGCGGCATGGTGGTCACGGCCACGGCCGGCCTGTATTTCGACGAATTCGGCGATGACAGGGAAAATTATCTCCGCCTGGGCGGCGGCCTGATCAAGCAGATGAACAAGAAGGTGAACCTGGTCGGCGAGTTCGTCATGCAGACTGAATTCGACTACATGATGCTGAGCGGCGGCGTGGATTACGCCATGTCCAACGGCGCCAAGCTGCGCGGCGGCCTCGGGCTCGGCCTGGACGACGGCGCTCCGGACCTCATGCTCATGGCCGGGTATTTCCTGAAGCTGTAATTCCGGCGAACATCCCGGGACTCAAGAAAAAGGCTGCCGAAAGGCAGCCTTTTCTTATTCCGAGTTCCGGGTTCCGGGTTCCGGGTTGATTCGAGACGGGGTGGTGTCATTCCCGATCTCTTTTATCGGGAATCCAGGGGTGGGGGTAAAGAGTTCCGGGTTCCGGATTAAAAGCAGTTCCGAGTTCCGGGTTTCGAGTTCCGAGTTGAAAAAGATATCTTTTTACGTGAGCTGTTTTTCAACCCGGAACTCGGAACCGATCACTCCAGCCCGATCACCGCCGCCATCCTCCCCGTCTTCCCCCCGTCCCCGCGGTGGGAGAAAAACCAGTCCTTGTGGCACACGGTGCACAGTCGGCTGATGTGGATGGAATCCGGATCCATTCCGGATGTGATCAAGGAATCCCGGTTGACGGCCCAGAGATCCAGCCGGCCGCCCTGAAGATACCGGGACGGAAAGCGTCCCGCCGCATCCGGTCCGACTTCGCAGCAGCAGGGTCCGATGGAAGGCCCGATGCAGGCCGTGAGATCAGCGGGTCTGCACCCGAACCGTTCGATCATGACTGCGGCTGTTTTTCCAGCGATGCCCTTCGCGGACCCCCGCCACCCCGCGTGCGCGAGCCCGACGGCCCTCCGGCGCGGATCGAACAGAAACACCGGCACGCAGTCCGCGACCTGAATGACAAGAACCGCGCCCGCGGACTGCGTCACGAGAGCGTCCGTGTCCTGAAGGATTCCGGGCGTTTCCACAACCGCGACGCCATCGCCGTGGACCTGCCGCGTGAACGCCTCGCGGTCGCGGTCCGTTTCCGCGGCCACGCGGAATTTCACCCAATTCTCCCGTACCGAGTCCGGGTCGTCCTCCGTGTTCAGCCCCAGATTGAGCGTGCCGAACGGCGGCCGGCTGACGCCGCCCCGCCGGGTGCTGAAGGCGTGCCGGAGGCCGGACATTCCGGCCCAGGCCGGGAACCGGCCGACGAACAACCCGTGCCGTTTCTCGAAAAACACGTCTCTACCGGACCATATCCACGCGGCCTTCACGGAACTGCAGAAGGCGGAAAGCCGAATTGACGCGGTTCCCGTCGAATGAAATCTTCCCTCGGATGCCGTCCAGATTGCGGACGGCCGCGAGCTGATCCCGGATTTCGGAGCGTGGCATGGTTTTGTCTCCCATGGCCTGCAGCAAGACCGACGCGGCGTCGTATCCGATGGCTTCCATGCTGCCGGGGTTCCGGCCCGTATCCTTCCGGAATCCCGTCCGGAAGGCGGTCACGCGCGGGCTGTACGGATCGGCGAAATATTCGCTGAAGAAGACGATGCCGTCGAGCATGTCCTTCCGGCCGAGAAGCACGGACAGGTCATCCAGAGAGGATCCGGCCAGAAGCTGTGTCTCCAGATTCTGATAGTGCGTCTGGGCCAGGATGGATTCCAGGCTGGCGCGGCTGGGCAGAATGAAGAAGCCTTCCACGGTCCGGACCGGAATGTCCCGGTTGTCGAGGATCCGGGCGACTTTCCGGTCGATCGCGCCCTTGACGATCTCGCCCGAGACATCGCCGCGAACCGCGCGGACGCTGTCATGCAGGAGCTTCCTGAGACCGGCCTCCCGTATCGAGGCCAGGATCGGGCTGAAATCCTTGGTGTCTTCCGTGAAGGTCCTGTCCGCGAGAATCTCCCCGCCTGAACGGGTGACTCCCTCCGCGAACGCCTTCCGGAGCACCCGGCCGTAGGCGTCTCCCGGCGTGAGCAGGGCGAAACTTTTCAGCCCCAGGGCGGAACAGGCGTACTCCGCGAGCGCACGTCCGCGGTCGCCGAGCGTTCCGTTCAACTGAAAGATGTACGGGCCGATGCCGGTCATGCCGTCGGACATCGCCAGCGGCGCAATGCAGGGCACTTCGTTCTCCTGGGCCACCGCGGCCACGGACTCGGATAGATGGCTGTCGAGGTCGCCGATCACCGCGGCCACGTCGTTGTTGCGGCAGATTTCCTGGGCCGCCCGGATCGCCTGCACCGGACTGCCTTCCGAATCGCGGACGAGCAGTTCGAACTTGAGCTGCATTTTTTCGTTGTTGAGCTTGACCGCGTACTGGATGCCCGCCAGAACCTGGCCGCCCTGATCCCCCAGGGGACCGGACAGCGGGAGGATGACGCCGATCACCGCCGTGCCCTTGCCCAGCGATTCCGCCCGTCCGCGCAGTTTCTCCATCTGGGACGCGTACGGGTTGTCCGGGGCCGAGCGGAGAAACCGGTCGAGGTCGTCCCGGGCGGTCTCGAAGCGGCGGTCCTGGATGTTCCGCTGCGCGGCCGTCAGCGTCACGAACGCTCTCCCCTTCTCTTCGGGCACGTCCCCGACCAGACCGCGGAGTTCGTCCGCCGTGAAATGAAATTCCATGATCTCCCGGCCGCGGGCCTCGGCCTTTTCGACCAGCGCCCGGTTCCCGCCGCCGGCGATCAGCGAGAGCAGCTGCAGCAGCGAACCGGCCGCGTCGTTCCGACGGTACAGCAGGTCGGCGAGCCCGTATCGCGCGTCGTCGACATAAGCGCTCCGGGGATACGCGAGAATGAGCTCCTCGAACGCTTCGCGGCTGCGCTGACTCTCCCCCATGCGGGACAGCGCCTTCGCCTGCATGAGAAGCGAGGCGGTGGTCAGGCTGTGACCCGGCTGTCCGGCGTCCAGCGCCTCGAGCGCGGAAAGCGCCTCGGCGTTTCGGCCGGCCTTGTAGGCCGAAACCGCCGCCGAAAACACGCTGTCCGGGGATTCGACGGCCGCCGCCGTGAGAACGCCGGCCGCGAGCGCGGTCAGCAGGGCGGCAACCAGCGTACAAATTCTGCGGGATTGCATGAGAGCCTCCATTATTCCACCGTGACGCTTTTGGCGAGATTTCTGGGCTGATCCACATCGCACCCCTTCAGGACCGCGGCGTGATAGGCCAGCAGCTGAAGCGGAATCACCGTCAGCATCGGCGAGAGCGGCTGCGACGTCTCCGGGATTTCGATGACCTCGTCCGCGTTCCGGGCGGCGTCCCGGTCGCCTGAATTGACCACCGCGATGACCCAGCCGCCCCGCGCTTTCACTTCCTGGATGTTGCTCAGCACCTTCTCATACACGGGGTCCTTCACCGCGAGGAAGACGACCGGCATGTCCTCGTCGATCAGGGCGATGGGCCCGTGCTTCATCTCCGCGGCCGGGTACCCCTCGGCGTGGATGTACGAGATTTCCTTCATCTTCAGCGCGCCCTCCAGGGCCACGGGGTAGTTGAATCCCCGCCCCAGGTACAGGGCATTGCGTTTCTCCGTCATCTTGCGGGCCAGCGCCTGGATCCGGTCCGTCTGCGCCAGGATGGTCCGGATCTTTTCCGGAAGGGACATCAGTTCCTGGACCATGAGCCGGCCCTCGTCGTTCGAAAGCGAGGTCATCCGGCCGAGGGCCAGCGCGATGAGGCTGAGCACGGCGACCTGGGATGTGAAGGCCTTGGTCGACGCGACTCCGATCTCGGGCCCGGCGTGCAGGTATACCCCCGCCGCCGTCTCGCGGGCGACCGAACTGCCGACCACGTTGCAGAGGCCGAGGACGAGCGCGCCCTTCTGCCGGGCTTCCCGCACGGCCGCGAGCGTGTCCGCGGTTTCGCCGGACTGGCTGATGGCGATCACGGTGTCGTTCCGGGAGAGAATGGGATCGCGGTAGCGGAACTCGGAGGCGTATTCGACTTCCACCGGAATGTGGGCGAGTTTCTCGATCAGGTATTCGCCGATCAGACCGGCGTGCCAGGAGGTGCCGCAGGCCGTGATGATGATGCGCTCGCTGTTCCGGATCCGCTCGAGATAGCCCTCCAGCCCGCCGAGCTTGACGCGGCCCTCGTCCGGAAGCAGCCGCCCGCGCATGGAGTCGCCGATCGTCTCGGGCTGTTCGAATATCTCCTTGAGCATGAAATGGTCGTACCCGCCCTTCTGGATCTGTTCGAGCCCGAAGGACAGCTCCTGGACGGATTTCGAGACCCGGCTGTCCTGCAGGGTCCGGACCTGGACGCCGCGGCGGTCGATGGCGGCCATCTCGTCATCCGAAAGATAGATCACTTTCTTGGTGTGCTCGACCAGGGCGGAGCCGTCCGAGGCCACGAGATTCTCGTCGTCCGCCAGGCCGATGACCAGCGGGCTTCCCCGCCGGGCCGCGTAGAGCCGGTCGGGCTCCCGGGACGCCAGGACGAGGATGCCGAAGGTGCCGCGGACGAGATGGAGCGACTGCTGTATGGCGGCGACCATGTCGCCGTTGTCGAATGTCTCGATCAGATGGGCCAGCACCTCCGAATCGGTTTCGGACACGAACACGTGGCCTTTCTCGATGAGACCGCGCCGGATCTCGGCGTAATTCTCGATGATGCCGTTGTGCACCACGGCGATGTTGCGCTTGCAGTCGAAATGGGGATGCGCATTCACGTCGGAAGGCGCGCCGTGCGTGGCCCAACGCGTGTGCGCGATGCCGACCGGCAGGAACCCTTCAGACGGCTGCGTCGCGAGGCTGCGTTCCAGGTCGCAGATCCGGCCCTTCTTCTTGTCGGACCACACCGCTCCGTCGCGGATCATGGCGACACCGGCCGAATCGTACCCCCGGTACTCGAGCCGTTTCAACCCGCTGATGAGGATGGGAAGCGCCTGACGCTCGCCGACGTAGCCGACTATGCCGCACATGTGCTGTTAACCTTTCGATTATTGCATCAATGCTGGATTTTCAGCGGACCTGTTGCCTGTTCGGGGTTTCGAGTTCCGGGTTCCGGGTTCCGAGTTGAAACAGCAGTTCCGGGTTCCGGGTTTCGAGTTCCGGGTTAAAAGCGGTTCCGGGTTCCGGTTTAAAAGAACAATTCACGGCCCTTCACATTTAGGATTTTTTTTAAAGATGGGCAAAACAACCTGGCGTTACCGAACCCAATCCGGATTCAATAGCGCCGACTCGGAACTCGGAACCCTGAACCCGGAACTGTTTTTTACTCCCACTCTATCGTCGCCGGGGGCTTCGAGCTGACGTCCATCACGACGCGGTTGATACCCTTGACTTCGTTGATGATCCGGTTCGAGACCCGGGCGGTCAGCTCGTCCGGCAGCCGCGCCCAGTCCGCGGTCATCCCGTCGATGCTGGTCACGGCCCGCAGGGCCGCCACGTGCTCATAGGTCCGCTCGTCGCCCATCACGCCCACGGTCTGAACCGGCAGAAGCACGGTGAAGGCCTGCCAGACCCGGTCGTACCAGCCGGCCCTCCGGAGCTCATGGATGAAGATCGCGTCCGCCTCCCTCAGGATGGCCAGTCTCGGTTCGGTCACCTCCCCCAGGACGCGGACGGCCAGCCCCGGGCCGGGAAACGGATGCCGGTCGAGGATTTCGGAGGGCAGGCCGAGCACGCGGCCGACGGCCCGCACCTCGTCCTTGAAGAGCTCGCGGAGCGGCTCGACCAGTTTCAACCCCATCCGCTCCGGAAGTCCGCCGACATTGTGGTGCGACTTGATCGTGGCGGAGGGCCCCCAGGTCGAAACGCTCTCGATGACATCCGGGTACAGCGTGCCCTGGCCGAGAAAACGCACGCCCCCGATTTTCCCGGCCTCCGCCTCGAACACCTCGATGAACCGTTTGCCGATCCGCTTGCGCTTCTCCTCGGGGTCCGTGACTCCGGCCAGGTCCGAGAGAAATGCGCCGGAGGCGTCCACGGACACGAGATTGAGATGCCGGAACGCGCGCCGGACCTCGTCCCATTCTCCCTTCCGGAGCACCCCGTTGTCCACGAACACGCTGGTCAGCTGGTCTCCCACGGCGCGATGGATCAGCGCCGCGGTGACGGCCGAATCCACGCCCCCGGACAGTCCGCACAGCACGCGGTCCCGGCCGACCCGTGCGCGAATCGCGGAAACGGCCGATTCGACGAAATGCTCGGCCGTCCAGTCGCAGCGGCAGCCGCAGACCGAGACGAGAAAATTCCGCAGCACCTCATCGCCCCTGGGCGTGTGCGCCACCTCGGGGTGGAACTGAACGCCGTACAGGTTCCGGGACCGGTCCGCCATGGCGGCCAGCGCCGCGTTCTCGGTGTGCCCGAGCCGGACAAACCCGGCGGGCATGGACTCGAGGTGGTCGCCGTGGCTCATCCAGACCCCGAATCCGGGCGAGAGCCCGGCGAACAGGTCCGCGTCGTCGTCCACCGAGAAATCGGCGGGCCCGTATTCCCTCAGCGCGGCCCGATCCACCTGCCCGCCGAGCAGGCGGGCCATCAGCTGGAGGCCGTAACAGATGCCGAGCACCGGTATCCCGAGGTTGAAAAGATCCCGGTCCGGAATGGGCGCGGCCGGGGCGTAGACGGAGGACGGCCCCCCGGACAGAATGATCCCTTTCGGCGACTGGGAACGGATCTCCCCGGCCGGGGTATTGAAGGGCGCGATCTCGCAGAACACCTTCTGTTCCCGGACCCGGCGGGCGATGAGCTGGGTGTACTGGGAGCCGAAATCCAGGATCAGAATCTTCTCTTCCGGAACGATGCGGCATCCTCCTACTTTTCGAGTTTCCAGGACTTGAGACGGTCCATGAATTCGTACCGGGTGAGATCGTAATGCACAGGCGTGACGGCCACGTAACCGGCGGACACGGCCCCGTCATCCACATCCAGCTCCTTCTCCTGATTCATCTTCTGCCCGGTGAGCCAGAAATACGTCCGGCCGCTGGGATCGGTTCTCCGGTCGAACTCCTCGCGCCACGGGGCGAGACCCTGCCGCGTGATCCGCACGCCGCGGACCGCCTTTTCCGGGATGTTCGGGACATTGACGTTGAGGTAGACGCCGGCCGGCAGGCCCTCGCGGTGCAGCCGGACCGCCAGCCGCGCGGCGAATCGCGCCGCGTACCGGAAGTCCGGATCGCGGTACGTGGCGAGGGACACGGCGAATGAGGGCACGCCGAGAAAGGAGCCCTCGGTGGCCGCGGAGACCGTGCCCGAGTAGATCGTGTTGATCCCGGTGTTGGGCCCCAGGTTGATGCCCGAGACGACCAGGTCGGGCTTTTTCCGCATCAGCGCCCAGTATCCGATCTTGACGCAGTCCGCGGGCGTCCCGGTGACCGCGTGACCGAACAACTTTTTGTTCTTCTCGAACGCCCAGACCCTGAGCGGATCGTGGATGGTGATGGCGTGGCCCACGGCGGACTGCTCGGTGTAGGGCGCGACGACCGTGACTTCCGCGACCCGGCTCAGTTCGCGGTGCAGCGCGTAGATGCCGGCCGCGGAGATGCCGTCGTCATTGGTCAGGAGGATGAGGGGTTTTCGGGCCATGGGCCTTTCATGCGGGCTGAGGGACGCCCGGTTTATAATGGGAATCGGGACGCATCGGAAACTCGCGCCGGTCCGGTTGCTCGAAACGGTTCGCCCGTTCGGACGGACGCCGGACAATGCCGGCGGACGTCGGCCGGCCTGTCTTCACGACACGCAGAAACGCAGGATGCGGTCGAGCGTGGTCCGCATCTCCTTGCGGTGCACGATCAGGTCCACGAACCCGTGATCCATCTGGAACT
>CAZNXX010000075.1:0-5801 GCA_964577095.1 uncultured bacterium
GGTCCCCGGCGGCGTTCGCGCTCTCCCCGAACTGGCCGAATCCGTTCAATCCGTCGACGATTCTGTGGATCGACGTTCCCAGATCCGGTCGGGTGACGGTCGATCTGTTGAACGTGCGCGGTGAACGGGTGGCGGTCCTGACGGATCGGGTCCACGCGGCAGGCCGGTACACACTGACCGTGGACGCGGCCGGGCTGGCCGCAGGCGTTTACTTCTGCCGCATGCAGGCCGAATCGTTCGTCCTGAGCCGGAAGCTCGTGCTGATCAAGTGACTTGTTCCCGCGCACTGCAGGGGCAGGAGTCTCACGCAACGCGGGACCAAGCGGCCTGATCGAAATCATATTGAAGGCCTGCGGTGAAAAAAAAACCGGCGGAGCCGGTGCGCGATGTGGTTAGAGATTTGCAAAAATTGGCTTTACTTTTGAATGAAAACTTCATATCATTCCTTTTGGATTCGTTCGGCAACCCGAATAGAATCACCGGTTTGTAACAAGATGTAACATCCCGGCAGGACGCGATTCCCTTGAGGCCGGTATTCTCAGAGCAACCAATCCAGATACAAAGACATGCTGACACACGGAACGATTTGCGTGGAGTTGTCTCCACGCGTTGTTCCTGCCGCCAGTTCACGAACACGATTAAGTAAACCGTTTAGCCTGTCCCGTTTCTCAAATCGATGATTGAACCAGGAGTCCGCATGAAGAAAATGTCCATTCTTCTGTCCGCCGTTCTCGCGGTCAGCCTCAACGCGTGGGCCCAGCCCGGCGGCCGGATCGCGCCCGCGGGTTTCGATTCCCTGCGGCTGGACATCCCCGCCGGCCGCATCGACACCGTGTCCTACCCGTCCGCGACGGTCGGAACCGTGCGCCGGGCTCTGGTGTACACGCCCCCGGGATTCCCGGAGGCCGGGAAATACCCCGTTCTCTACCTCCTGCACGGCATCGGCGGGGACGAAAAGGAATGGCTGAACGGCGGCAGGCCCCATGTCATACTCGACAATTTGATCGCCGAAGGAAAAGCCGTTCCCATGATCGTCGTGATGCCGAACGGCCGAGCCATGAAAGACGACAGCCCGGGAGGGAACATCTTCGCGCCCGACAAGATGCAGGCATTTTCGACCTTTGAAAGAGACCTGCTGGACGACCTGATCCCCTTTATCGAGAAAACCTATCCGGTGCGGCCGGACCGCGAAAACCGGGCCATCGCGGGGTTGTCCATGGGCGGCGGCCAGGCGCTGAATTTCGGCCTGGGCCACCTCGAGTCATTCGCCTGGGTCGGCGGTTTCTCGTCCGCTCCCAACACGAAAACGCCCGAGGAGCTGATCCCGAATCCCGGCGAAACGGCCGCGAAGCTGAAACTGCTCTGGTTGTCGTGCGGCGACGCGGACAACCTGATCCGCTTCAGCCTGCGGATACACGATTACTGCGAAACGCATCAAGTTCCCCATATCTATAATGTCGAACCGGGCGTGCATGATTTCAAGGTGTGGAAAAACGGCCTGTACCAGTTCGCGGGCCGGCTGTTCCGATAGCGGCGGGTGAAAAACCAAAAATAAGGCGGGCTCCAGATGAAGAAAAAGATCACACTCGGCCTGATGTTCCTGCTGCTGGTTTCCCTGGCGGAAGCCGGCCGGACGGAAGTGAACGCAATCCTCAGCCCGGACGGTAAAATCACGGTTCAGGTCCGGCTCGCGGAAGGCGGGGTCCCGGTCTACACGGTCGCCCATTCGGGATCCGTCGTCCTGAAACCCTCACGGCTGGGGGTTCTCCGGCTGGACGGGGATTTCACGGCCGGCCTCACCGTCGATTCGGTTTCAGCGGCGGCCCCGGTATCCGACCGTTACACGCTGACGCACGGCAAACGTCTCAACTGCTCCTATTCGGCCAACAAACGCGTCTTTTACCTGAAGAACGGCCAGGGAAAGCCGATGGAGGTTGTATTTCAGGTGTCGAACGACGGCGTCGCGTTCCGGTATCATTTTCCGGGTCAAACGGACACGGCCGTCCGGATCCTGCGCGAAACCACTTCCTTTCATTTCGATCTCTCCGCGAAAGCCTTTATTCAGCACTGCCCGGACAGCCGGACGGGATGGAATTACACCCAGCCGTCCTACGAGGAATATTATCAGCGGAACATCCCGGTCGGAACGGCGTCGCCGGACCAGGCGGGATGGGTGATGCCCGCGCTTTTCAATTCCGGAAAGTTCTGGATCAGCGTCACGGAAACCGCGGTGGACACGAACTATTGCGGAACGCGGCTGAGTCAGCTGTCCCCGGACGGCGAATACACCGTCCAGTTCGCCCAGCCGCAGGAAGTCCGCGGGAACGAACCGGCTCTGCCGCAATCGGTCCTGCCCTGGTCCACGCCCTGGCGCGTGATCGCGGTCTCCGAGGGTCTCGCGGGCCTGGTGGAATCCACACTGGGAACGGACCTCGCGATTCCGGCCCGGGCCGACGTCTCGGCATGGCTGAAGCCCGGTCTGGCCTCGTGGAGCTGGGTCATCCTGAAGGACGACTCCACGGTTTTCGGCTGTCAGAAACGGTTCATCGATTTCGCGGCGGACATGAACTGGCGGTACTGCCTCATCGACGCGTTCTGGGATTCAAAAATCGGCTATGAAAAGATGAAGGAACTGGCGGATTATGCCGCGGCGCGAAACGTGAAGATTCTGCTCTGGTACAACTCGGCCGGAGACTGGAACACGACGCCGCTCACGCCGCGCGACAAGATGTTGACACGGGAGTCTAGACGGTCCGAATTTCAGAAGCTGAGGGACATGGGCGTCGCGGGAATCAAGATCGACTTTTTCGGCGGCGACGGCCTGTCCATGATGAAGTACTATCAGAACATCCTGATCGACGCGGCGGCGCACGGCCTGGCGGTCAATTTCCACGGTTCGACCTATCCCAGGGGATGGGTGAGAACCTACCCGAACCTCGTGAGCATGGAGGGGATCAAGGGGGAGGAATACGTCACCTTCGGCCAGTATTTCGCGGACCAGCAGCCCGCACACTGCACCATGCTTCCGTTCACCCGGAACCTGTTCGATCCCATGGACTTCACGCCCGTGAACTTCTCCGGCATACCGAACGTCAAACGCCGGACGACCGGAGGGTTCGAGGCGGCTTCGGCCGTGCTCTTCCTCTCGGGCATTCAGCACATCGCCGAAACGCCGGAAGGCATGGCCCGTCAGCCGGAATTCATCCGCGCGTACATGCGGTCCCTTCCGGAAACCTGGGATGACGTGAAATTCATCGACGGGGTTCCGGGTGAATACGTCATCCTGGCCAGAAAAAAGGGCAATCAGTGGTTCATCGCGGGAATCAACGGCGAGAACCGGGAGCGGACGGTATCCTTCCGGTTCCCGGTCCCGGCCGGTTCTCCAAAGGCCAGGCTGATCACGGATTCGTCCAAATCCGGCGAAATCATCGAGAAACCCATCCGCCTGAAGGCTCCGGTGGAACTGACCCTGCGGCCGTACGGCGGATTCGTCATCCGGACATTCTGACGTTCCGGATCATCAGACCCTGACGCATCCGACAGAGAGCACACCCGCCGGCCCCCGGCGCCGGCGTCGGAAATCCTCAAACAGGAGACTGAAATGAAAAAGACCCTGCTGTTCGCCGCGTGCCTGTTCCTCGCGGCCCGGATCAACGGACAGATCCTGCCTTATCAGAATCCGGACCTGAGCCCGGAGGCGAGGGCCGAGGACCTGGTCTCCCGCCTGACCCTGGAGGAGAAGGCCCTGCTGATGTGCGACGAGTCGGAGGCTGTTCCGCGGCTCGGGATCAGAAAGTTCCACTGGTGGAGCGAGGCCCTGCACGGCCTGGCCAACAATGACAGCGTCACGGTGTTCCCCCAGCCCATCGCGATGGCCGCGTCGTTCGACGACGCGATGGTCCTCCGGGTGTTCAGCGCCGCTTCGGACGAGGTCCGCGCCAAATACCACGAGAACCGGCGCCGCGGCCGGGAGGACCGCCGCTTTCTCGGGCTGTCCGTCTGGACCCCCAATATCAACATCTTCCGCGACCCGCGCTGGGGCAGGGGACAGGAAACCTACGGCGAGGATCCGTACCTGATGACCCGGATGGGGGTGTCCGTGGTTCGCGGCCTGCAGGGGCCGTCCGACTCCAAATACAGAAAACTCCTGGCCTGCGCCAAGCACTACGCCGTGCACTCGGGCCCCGAATGGAGCCGCCACACCCTGAACGTGAACAACGTCGATCCGCGGGACCTGCGCGAAACCTACCTGCCGGCGTTCCAGGCGCTCGTTCAGAAGGCGGGCGTGCGCGAGGTCATGTGCGCGTACCAGCGGCTGGACGACGAACCCTGCTGCGGGAACACCCGGCTTCTCCAGAGAATTCTGCGGGACGAGTGGGGATTCAAGTATCTGGTGGTGTCCGACTGCGGCGCGATATCCGATTTCTACACCAGCCACAAGACGTCTTCGGACACCGCGCACGCCGCGGCCAGGGGCGTCTTCGCGGGCACGGACGTCGACTGCGCCAGCCCCTCCTACCGCCAGATTCCGCAGGCGGTGAAGCGCGAATTGCTCGACGAAGCGGACGTGGACCGCAGTCTGAAACGGGTGCTGGCCGGGCGCTTCGAACTCGGGGAGATGGACCCGGATTCCCTGGTTCCCTGGACGAAGATTCCGTTTTCCGTGATGAACTGCGAGGCGCACCGGAAGCTCAGCCTGGACATGGCCAGGGAGACGATGACCCTGCTGCAGAACCGGGGAAACATCCTCCCCCTGAAGAAATCCGTCCGCAGACTGGCCGTCATCGGCCCGAACGCGGACAACGCCCGCATGCTGTGGGGCAATTACAACGGCACGCCGGTGAGGACCGTCACCCTTCTCGAAGGCATCAAGGCCAAACTGCCGGCTGAGACGGTGGTCTATGAACGGGGATGCGATCTGACGGAAAAGATGATGATCGAATCCGTGATCGGCGCGTGCGCCATGGACGGCAAGCCCGGCATCCGGGCGACCTACTGGAACAACCGGGAGTTCAGCGGCGAACCCGCCGCGGTCGAGTGGATCGACCATCCCATTCAGCTCACCACCGACGGGGCGTACGCGTTCAGCCCGGGAGTGAACCTCCAGGGGTTCACGGGAAAATATGAAACAGTGTACACGCCCGCGGAGTCCGGGGAGATTGTGTTCAAGATGGAGGCCCGGGGCGGTCTGGAGATTCTCGTCAACGCGGACACGCTGTACAAGCCCCGCAGGTGGGGATCGCGTTTCAACCGGGTCGCCCTGCCCGTCGAAAAGGGCAAGCCTTACCGGATCGAGGCCAATTTCAGGCAACTGCGCACCTGGCCGGCCAGCCTGACCCTGAATTTCGGGATCGAAAAGCCGGTCCGGTTCGACGCGCTCGTCGAAAAGCTGGCGGGAATTGATGTGGTCGTTTTCGCCGGCGGCATTTCGTCCATGCTGGAGGGCGAGCAGATGCCCGTTGAACTGCCCGGTTTCAAGGGCGGGGACCGCACGGACATCGAGCTTCCGGAGATTCAGCGGGAATGCCTCCGGGCCCTGAAGGCCGCGGGCAAGAAAGTCGTTTTCGTGAACTGCTCGGGGTCCGCCATGGGGCTGGTTCCCGAAACGCGGACCTGCGACGCCATACTCCAGGCCTGGTACCCGGGCGAATCGGGCGGCACGGCCGTGGCGGACGTCCTTTTCGGCGATTTCAATCCGTCCGGCAAACTGCCGGTCACTTTCTACAAGAATGTCGGGCAGTTGTCCGATTTCGAGGATTATTCCATGAAGGGCCGCACCTACCGGTTCATGTCCGACGCCC
>CAZNXX010000075.1:5901-14767 GCA_964577095.1 uncultured bacterium
GGCCGCCAGATGACCGTGACGCCGGGGCCGTACGAGATTTTTTACGGCAGCAGCTCGGACGCCAAGGACCTGAAAATGAAACAAATTGTGATTCGGTAGTATGAGTGGCTGATTAAGGACCGATATGCTTCCACACTCGAGTGTGTCATTGCGAGCCCTGCCCCGGATCAAGTCCGGGGTAGACTCCGCGGGGCGAAGGAATCCCTTTTGATAATTGAGATCGCTTCGGGACTCCGCGATGCGGAGTCCCTCGCGAAGACAGTCGTTTAGTGTTTTTATTGATATTTCCATTCATTCGGATCGTGATTGAAGTGAATTGTGGGCGAGGTAAAATGAGTAACTATCATCTAATCCAGACCATCAAGCATTGATCGACCAGACACATACGATCCGATTGACCGATCCCGGATCACAGTCCCGCGGACCGCGCCCGGTCCGGAACCGTCCATTCAACGGGGATGCGATCATGCAAAAGCGATTTTTCACAGTCGTCCTGCTCGTCTTGGCGGCCGCGGCCGGCTCCAGCGGCCAGTCCTTCGAGAAAACCGATGCGGGCGTCAGCGCCCGCATCGGTTCCATGGATGTCGCCGTCCGGTTCTACGGCCCGTCCACGGTACGGGTGCTGAAGTCCCCGAAAGGATGGAAGTATCATAAGGAGAGTCTCTCCGTTGTTCAGGCCCCCGGTCAGACTGCGTTCCACGTCCGACAGGAAGGGAACTCGTGCGTCCTGTCCAGCGACCGCATCCGTGTGCGTCTCGATCTGACGACCGGCCTCATCTCCTACTCGACCCGGAAGGGCGAGCCGCTGTTCAGCGAGAAGGAGCCGGGCGCGGGTTTCACCGAGTTTGACGACGCCGGTGTCCGCACGTTCAGTGTCCGCCAGCCGTTCCGTCTGGATACGAACGAGGCCATATACGGCCTGGGCATGCAGCAGCGGGGCCGGATGATCCAGCGCAGCCTGAAGCTCCACATGGTGCAGAACAATACCGAGGACTTCATCCCCTTCTTTCAGTCCATCAAGGGGTACGGCGTGTTCTGGGACAACCCGTCGCCCACGGTTTTCGAGGACCGGCTTGGGGAAACGTCGTTCGCCTCGGACGTCGGAGACTGCATCGATTATTATTTCATGTATGGCGGCGACGCGGACGGCGTCATCGGCCTCATGCGCGAACTGACCGGCCAGGCGCCGATGTTCCCGCTCTGGACGTACGGGTACTGGCAGAGCAGGGAGCGGTACAAAAGCCAGGACGAACTCGTCGGCGTGGTCCGGAAGCACCGGGAACTGGGCGTGCCGCTCGACGGCATCATTCAGGACTGGCAGTACTGGGGGAACAATTACCTCTGGAACGCCATGGAATTCCTCAACCCGGAATTCCCGGATCCGAAGCGGATGGTCGATGACATCCACGGACTGAACGGCCACGCGGTCATCTCCATCTGGAGCTCATTCGGACCGCAGACCAAGCCCTATCGGGAACTGGAGAAAATCGGCGGCCTTCTGGACATCAAGACCTGGCCGGAGTCCGGTTCAGAAAAGTGGCCGCCCAACATGGATTATCCCTCGGGCGTGCGGGTGTACGACCCCTTCAATCCCGCGGCCCGCGACATTTACTGGAAATACCTGAATCAGGGCATTTTCGCGCTCGGAATGGACGGATGGTGGATGGACTCCACGGAACCCGACCACATGCAGTTCAAGCCCTCGGATTTCGACAATCGCACCTTCCTCGGTTCGTTCCGGAAAGTCCGGAACGCCTTTCCGCTGATGACCGTCGGCGGCGTATACGATCACCAGCGGTCCGTCACGTCGGGCAAGCGGGTGTTCATTCTCACGCGTTCGGCGTTCGCCGGCCAGCAGCGGTATGGCGCCAACACATGGTCCGGGGACGTGGTGGCGTCGTGGGAGGCGCTTCGGGCCCAGATCTCCGCGGGATTGAATCTTTCCCTGTGCGGCATCCCCCAGTGGAACAGCGACATCGGCGGGTTTTTCCTCTGGAACTTTCCGAAACGGCTCGAGGATCCCGATTACCGGGAGCTCTACGCCCGATGGATGCAGTTCGGGGCTTTCTGCCCCATGATGCGGTCGCACGGCACGGACGCGCCCCGCGAGATCTGGCAGTTCGGCCAAAAGGGCGACCGGGTGTTTGATTCCATTGAAAAAAGCATCCGCCTGCGCTACCGGCTGCTGCCCTACATCTATTCGGCCTCGTGGGACGTGACGTCCGGTCAATCGACCCTGACGCGGCCGCTGATGATGAATTTTCCCGGGGACCCGCTGGCGATCGACATCAACGACGAGTACCTGTTCGGGAAATCCATACTGGTCTGCCCGGTGACCCGGCCCATGTATTCGACCGTCCGCGTGACCGGAAAGGATACGATCCGCGTCGAGGATTTCAGCGCGGTCCGAAGCGACGAATTCTATCTCCCCCGAGGAACCGGCTGGGTTGATTTCTGGAGCGGTGAGAGATTCACCGGCGGACAAACCGTGAACCGGGAAGCCCCGATCGACGTCATTCCCCTGTTCGTCCGGTCCGGCGCCATTCTGCCCATCGGGCCGGATGTCCAGTACGCGGCCGAGAAACCGTGGGATGATCTCGAAATACGGGTGTACCCCGGGGCCGACGGCGGGTTCACCCTGTACGAAGACGAAAAAGACAATTACAATTATGAAAAGGGTCTTTATACGGAGATCCCGTTCCGCTGGGACGATTCGGCGGGCACACTGACCATCGGGGCCCGCGAGGGCCGCTATCCCGGCATGCTCGAAGCACGGACGTTCCGTATCGTGCGGGTCGGGAAGGGAGCCGGCACGGGCGGGGATGACTCCGACGGGAAGCTTGTGAAAGTGGTGAAGTATGCGGGCCGAAAGGCCGTTGTCCGGTTGTAGCAGGGTAAAACGGATGCCGGGTTCGGGCGTCCGCAGCGAATCGATCCCATCGCCCGGCGTCTGTTCGGACCGGGCGCGGTTTACTGTTCAAAACAGGAGTCACATCATGAAATCCATCATGCGTCGCATCCGCCGGAACGGATGGGTCCTCTTGATCGGTTGTCTGTCGACCGCGGCACTGCGGGCCCAGACCCTGCCGTACCAGAATCCGGATCTGTCCTCCGAAGCGCGCGCCCGGGACCTGGTCTCCAGGCTGACCCTGACCGAGAAAGCGTCCCTGCTCTGCGACGTGTCCGAGGCCGTGCCGAGGCTGGGCATCCGCAAGTTCAACTGGTGGTCCGAGGCGCTGCACGGTCTCGCCAACAACGGGGACGTCACGGTTTTCCCGGAACCCGTCGGCATGGCCGCCTCGTTCGACGACGGCCTGGTCCAGCGGATTTTCGACGCGGTATCGGACGAGACCCGCGCCAAGTACCATGACGAGAAGCGGCGGGGCCTCGAAAACCGCAGGTTCATGAGTCTTTCGGTCTGGACACCGAACGTGAACATCTTCCGCGACCCGCGCTGGGGACGCGGGCAGGAAACCTACGGAGAGGACCCCTACCTGATGTCCCGCATGGGCGTCGCCGCGGTGAAGGGCCTGCAGGGCCCGCCGGACGCCCGGTACCGGAAACTCCTGGCCTGCGCCAAGCATTACGCGGTGCACTCCGGCCCCGAGTGGAGCCGGCATTCGCTCAACCTCAACAACGTCGATCCGCGCGACCTCAGGGAAACCTACCTGCCGGCATTCAAGGCACTGGTCCGGGAGGCGGACGTGCGCCAGGTGATGTGCGCGTACCAGCGCCTGGACGACGAGCCCTGCTGCGGCAATACCCGCCTGCTGAGGAGAATCCTGAGGGAGGAATGGGGCTTCAAGCACGTCGTCGGTTCCGACTGCGGGGCCATCACGGATTTCTTCAACAGCCACAAGGTTTCCTCCAGCCCGATGCACGCGGCGTCGAAGGGTCTGCTGGCGGGCACGGACCTGGAGTGCGTCTGGGAGAACTATCCCTACCAGACGCTGCCCGAAGCCGTCGCGAAGGGCCTGGTGCTGGAAGACGACGTCAACGCCAGCCTGACGCGCGTTCTGACGGGCCGGTTCGAACTGGGCGAGATGGACGACGACGCGATCGTCCCCTGGTCGCGGATTCCGATGTCGATCGTGAACTGCGAGGCGCACCGGAAGCTGGCCCTGGACATGGCGGCCGAAACCATGACCCTGCTTCAGAACAGGGGCGGCATTCTGCCGCTGAAGAAGTCCATCCGCAGGCTGGCGGTCATCGGCCCGAACGCGGACGACGAGCCGGTCTTGTGGGGGAACTACAACGGGACGCCGGTCCGGACGATCACGGTTCTCGACGGCATCGCCTCGAAAGTGCCGGCCGGCCGCATCCTGTTCGACAAGGCCTGCGACCTGGTGGACGACAAGGTGACCGAGAGCTATATCACCCGTTGCGCGATGGAGGGACAAAAGGGTTTCAGGGCGACCTACTGGAACAATCCCGAATGGAAGGGCGACAGCGTCGTCACCCAGTGGATCGTCAACCCGATGAAGATGACCACGGCCGGAAACCACGAATTCGCGCCCGGCGTGCGGCTCGAGGGTTTTTCGGCCCGGTACGAGACGGAATTCACGCCCGCCGCGGACGAGGAACTCGTGTTCAAGGGCGGCGCGACCGGGCATTTCGACCTGCTGGTCAACGGCCGGTCCCTGTCGCGTTACGACACCTGGCGCACGCTTCCGGCGAGGATGCCGTACCGTTTCGAGGCCGGAAAGAAATACAAAATCGAGATCCGGTACGCCCAGCTGTACAACTGGCAGGCGAACATCGAATTGGATTTCGGCAGGGAAGTCGACGTGGATTTTTCCGCGCTGCTGAAAAAGCTCGACGGCACGGACGTGGTGGTGTTCGTCGGCGGCCTGTCCTCCCTGCTGGAAGGCGAGGAAATGCCCGTGACGCGGCCGGGTTTCAAGGGCGGCGACAAGACCGACATCGAGCTCCCCGCGGTTCAGCGCAACTGCCTGAAAGCCCTCAAACAGGCGGGGAAGAAGGTTGTTTTCGTCAATTGCTCCGGTTCCGCCATCGCCCTGACCCCGGAGACCGGAACCTGCGACGCCATCCTGCAGGCCTGGTACCCGGGCGAATCGGGCGGCCAGGCCGTGGCGGACGTTTTGTTCGGCGATTTCAACCCGTCCGGAAAACTGCCCGTCACCTTCTACAAGCGCTCGGACCAGCTTCCCGATTTCGAGGACTATTCCATGAAGGGCCGGACCTACCGGTTCATGGAAGACGCGCTGTTCCCGTTCGGTCACGGACTGAGCTACACGACGTTCTCGATCGGAGACGCGAAGCTCGACAGGGCCACGGTCGGGACCGGGGAGACGCTCACCCTGTCGGTTCCGGTGTCGAACAAAGGCAGGAGGGACGGAACCGAAATCGTGCAGGTCTATGTGCGGAAGACGGGCGACGCGGACGGACCTCTGAAAACGCTGAGGGGTTTTCAGCGGGTTGAAGTGAAAGCCGGCAAGAAAGGCATGGCCGTCATCGAACTGCCGTACCGGGCGTTCGAGTTCTACGACAGGGCCGGCCGGCAGATGGCGGTCGCGCCCGGTGAATACGAAATCCATTACGGCAACAGCTCGGACGCGAAGAGCCTGAAAACGGTCCGAATCGCGGTTCGCTGATCTTCCGGACGGTCGTCCATCCCGGATCCGGGCAGACGGGAAACGCGGTCCGTGGATCCGGCGGAATGCCCCGGGTCGAGCGACAGACAAAACGAGAGGTTGAAATGAAACCCGCACTGTGGATCGTCGGCTGGCTGATTTCAGCGGCAGCTGTCTCCGGCCAGGACAGGCCGCCCCACCCCGAGCTGGAAAACCCCGCCATTCAGGGGATCCGCAAGGAAAGCCCGCATGCCGCGTTCATCCCCTATGAAAACCGGGAAAAGGCCCTCCTGAAAGACAAGCGCGGGTCCGGCCGCCTGATTTCATTGGACGGCCTGTGGAAGTTCGCTTTCCGCGCCGGCGTCTCGAACCGCATCGACGGATTCGCGGATCCCGGCTTCGATGTATCGGGGTGGAAAGACATGCCCGTTCCGTCGAACATGGAAATTCAGGGGTTCGGAATCCCCATCTACGTGAACATCGGATACGAATTCTATCCCGAATGGAACTTCAAGCCCCCCTACGTCAACGACCTGGAAAAGAACACCATCGGGTATTACCGCCGGAACTTCGACCTTCCCGCGTCCTGGAGCGGCGACCGGGTTTTTGTCCATTTCGGATCCATCAAGTCGGTCGGGTTCGTCTGGGTGAACGGCCTGAAGGTCGGCATGAGCAAGGACAGCAAAACGCCCCAGGAATTCGACATCACGAACGCGGTTCAGCCCGGCCGGAACAGCGTCGCGGTCGAGGTTTTCCGGTGGAGCGACGCGTCGTACATGGAGTGCCAGGATTTCTGGCGTCTCAGCGGCATCCCCCGGGAAGTGTATGTCTATGCCCAGCCTGAGGTGCGCCTGCGGGACTTTTTCGCGCAATGTGCGCTGGATGAAAACGGCGCCGGCGGTGTTTTCGATCTGGATGTCGAATTGAAAAACCACACGGGACGGAAGGCCGAAGCGTCGGTGCGATACGAGATCATGGACGACGCCGGCCGGAATGTCGCTTCCGGAACAAAGCCGGTTCAGATGAAGGACTCCGTCGGCACCTGCAATTTTCAAGCGGCCATTCCTTCGGTCCACGCGTGGTCCGCGGAGACCCCCAGTCTTTACACGCTGGCGCTGACCCTGAAAGACGCTTCCGGAAATACGACCGAGGCGACAGCGATCCAGGTCGGTTTCCGCACGAGTGAAATCAAGGACGGCCGGTACCTCGTGAACGGGAAACGGGTGCTGTTGAAAGGCGTCAACATCCATGAATTCAACCCCCGCACCGGGCAGGTGATCGACGCATCCACGACGCGGCTGGACATGGAGCGGATGAAACAGCTCAACGTGAATGCGATCCGATTGAGCCACTACCCGCAGCCCGAGTTTTTCTACGATCTCGCGGATCAGTACGGGTTCTACCTGATCGACGAAGCCAACATCGAATCGCACGGCATGGGCTACGACCGGAGCAGGGGGAGAAGCCTCGCCAATAATCTTGACTGGACGGCCGCGCATCTGTTCCGCACCCGGAACATGTTCGAGCGCGACAAAAACCACCCGTCGGTCGTCATCTGGTCGCTCGGCAACGAGGCCGGAAACGGGTATAATTTCTACCAGACGTATCTTTTTCTGCGCGGCCGGGATAAAACGCGGCCCGTTCAGTACGAAGGGGCCGGCCTCGAATGGAATTCCGACATTTTCTGCCCGATGTACGCCAAAATCCCGGACATCGAACGCTACGCGCAAAAGCACACGGACCGGCCGCTGATCCTGTGCGAATACGCGCACGCCATGGGCAACAGCGTGGGGAACCTGCAGGATTACTGGGATGCCATGGCCCGAAACCCCGGTCTTCAGGGCGGTTTCATCTGGGACTGGGTGGACCAGGGGCTTGCCGCCAGGAACGAGAAGGGCGAATTCTGGGCTTACGGCGGAGACTTCGGGCCCGAAGGGACGCCTTCCGACGGCAACTTTCTGATCAACGGCGTGGTTTTCCCTGACCGGAGCGTCAAGCCGCACAGCCGTGAAGTCAGGCACGTCTATCAGAACATTGTTTTCACCGCGGACTCGCTCGCGCCCGGCAGAATAACCGTCACCAACGAGTTCCGTTTCACCAACCTGAAGAAATACGCGGTGTCCTACGAAATCACGGCCGACGGTAAGGCGGTCGGGGGCGGCGCCTGGCCGTCCCTGGACATCCCCCCCGGAGAGTCAAAGCGGGGGACGGTTGACATGAAGAGCCTGATTCCGGAACCCGGGGTGGAATATTTCGTCAACCTGTCGGCGAAAACGACGGCCGCGGACGGCCTGCTCCCGGCCGGATGGGAAGTGGCCTCGGAACAGTTCAAACTGCAGGTGGAAGCGCCCGCGGAACCTTCCGGCGCGGCGAATCCCCGGCCGGTCACGGTCAGGGAAGGGGAATCCATCGAACTCCAAGGCGCCGGTTTCTCCCTGAAAATCGATTCGCGGACCGGCATCATCACGTCGTACGTCAGCGGCGGAAAAGAGCTTTTCCTGAACGGAGCCGGCCCCCGCCCTGCGTTCTGGAGGGCGCCTACGGACAACGATTACGGCTGGAGAATGCCCCGGATCTGCCGCCTGTGGAAGAGGGCCTCCGAAGAGCTGCTTCGCGCCGCGAGCGTCAAAACGGTCCCGGTGAAGAACGGGGTCCTGGTGACGGCCGTGTACGAACTGGATTCCGTGAAGTCGGTGTGGGAGACGAGATACACGGTCCGCGGAGACGGAACCGTCCACATCGAGAACCTCCTGAAGACCGCGGACTCGACGGTCGCGGTGATTCCGCGGGTCGGCATGAAGATGCGGTTCCCCGCGGAATTCGGCCGTCTTGAATATTTCGGCCGCGGGCCGTGGGAGAATTACTGCGACCGGAAGGCTTCGGCATTCGTCGGACGGTATGCATCTTCCGTCGCGGAACAGACCGTGCCGTACGTCCGTCCGCAGGAAAACGGTCACCGGACGGATGTCCGCTGGCTGACCCTGACGCGAAAGGACGGCCGGGGGATACGGGTCGTCGCAGATTCGCTCGTCGAGTTCAACGCGCTCCACAATCCCGTGGAAGATTTTGACGCGGGTCCGGATAAGAACAAAAACCTCAAGCACAGCAACGATATCCGGGCCCGGGAAATGGTGGAACTGCACGTCGATCACCGGCAGATGGGAGTCGGGGGCGACGACAGCTGGGGCGCGTGGCCGCATGAGCCCTACCTGATCCGGCCGAGCACGAAGGGACACCGGTACGGTTTCACCTTGATCCCGCTGGTCAAGGGC
>CAZNXX010000076.1:0-14451 GCA_964577095.1 uncultured bacterium
GCATCGACCAGATCGCGGCCATCGCGGAAAAGCTGGCGAAGACCCCCCATTCCAGACGCGCCCAGGCCGTCACCTGGAAGGTCTGGGAGGACGACGCGTGCTACGATCCCCCCTGCCTGCAGAGCGTGTGGTGCCGCATGCTGAAGGGTGCGGACGACACCTGGACCCTGAACATGAACGTCCGGTTCCGGTCGAACGACGCCTACAAGGCCGCGTTCATGAACATGTTCGCCCTGATCCGCCTTCAGTCGCTCATCGGGGAAAAAATCGCGGCGATCTCAGGAAAGAACGTTCGGCTCGGCCGCTACGCGCATCAGGCCGACAGCTACCACATATACGGGTCCTATTTCCGGGAATTCGAGGAGCGCTTTCTGAAATCGCTCAAATCCATGTCCTTCGAGGAGCGCACCTTCCGGTTCGAGGATATCCGGTTCATGATGGAAGACGCAGTGCCGGCCATCAGGGAAAAGGCGGCGAAGATGGGGAGGGGGCATTAGGGAAAACGACGGCCGGCAAATAACAACCGGACCCCGGGGTCGACCCCGGGGTCAAATTTTCAGCAGACGCCTCAATTTCTCGATCGTGAGCGGCGCGCAGCCCTCGTAGTGGTTGTTGACGTTTACGAACACCGAAACACCCCGTTTCAGGAATCCATCCACGAGCCTCGAAATCCCCCTCAATTCGGCGTCCTTCGGTGCCACGATGCGGTCCCATTTCTTCCCGGTCTTCTCCTCCATGCCATCGCGGTCCGGCCCGTGCAGGCGCAGGACTACGGTTCCGGCCATGCGGTCCTGATGCGCCGCGACGGTTTCCGCCACCGGCGGCATGTAATACCCCTCCAGCAGGACCGGGAGGACCCCCTCTCTCTCCATGAAAGTAAACAGACCGTCGTTCAGGTAATTGGGATTCCGGATTTCCAGGCCGTACGCGTACCCGTCCGGACATTTTTGGATGAACGCGCCGAAGGCCTCCAGGAACGCTGATTGGGACGGTATTTTCTGACGGTTGAGGTATTCAAACTGGAAGAGAATCGGACCGAGACGGCTTTTCATGGGATCGAGGCGTTCCAGGAATTCCCCGAGCAGGGGAACGGAGAGAAAATTGGGGTTCGGAACGAGGGGATCGGTTTTGGATTTTCTGTAGAAATGGGTAAGGGTGAGGCTGTTCGGCGCTTTGACGCTGAACCGGAAACGGGCAGGCACCGCTTCAGCGTACGACCGGACGACGGCAGGATCGGGGAGCGTGACCCGGTTTTCGCCGTGCAGGGACCAGAACCACTGGTCGATCTCGACCGTGTTGAAAGCCCGGCTGTATTCCGAAAGAGGGTCCACACCGGCCTGTCCGGAATAGACGATCCCTTTCCATGAATCGTATTTCCACGAGCAGGTGCCGATGCGAAGGTCAGGCATGGGTTGCCTCACTCAGACCCCGGGGTCTCGTTCATTTGTATTTGATGTCTGGCGGACGATTCCCGGGCGATGCGTTGCGGGACCCCTGGGTCCCCTGGGTCCCATCCCACAAACTTCAGAGTCCGATTCCGTGAAAGGAAAAGCTCCGGGAGGTTCCAAACCTCCCCGTTGGCCGGGGCCACGTGATCATGTTCTTTGAAGAATAATTGAAGGCCCGGAGCGTAAGAGAAATCCGGCGCAGACTGGCAGGAATCCCCCTCGGGCCGGTCCCGGAATTCGGGACCGGCCCGATCCCCTTTGTCAAAGGGGCATCGGAAGTCCATTCCGGAGTCGGACATTCAGCTGTGCCGGTACTTGATCACCTTCATCTTTTCCAGGGTCACGAGCCCCTCGGTCACGTGGCTGTCGATATAGGGGAGAAGCTTGCGGATGTTCTCCTCGGTGTCGACGATCTCCACGACCATCGGCATGTCCTCGGAGAGGTCCAGGAGTTTCGCGGAATGGAGGCGGCTGTCGGCCCCGAATCCGAGCACTCCGCGAAGGACCGTGGCGCCTGCCAGATTCAGCTCGCGGGCCTTCAGCACGATCGCTTCGTACAGCGGTTTGCCGTCCGCCTTGTCGCTTTCGCCGATGAACACTCGCAGCAGAGTGGCCTGTTCGGGAAGATGCATGGCAGGGCCTCCTATCGCAGAGAGCGGAGAACGATTCTGGCCGTCCACCAGCCGACAAGGGTCAGCGCCAGTCCGAGACCGTTGTTCAGCAACACGGTGAATACAGCGAGACGGATTTCACCGTCCCGGAGAAGGTTGATGGTCTCGATCGAATAGGTGGAAAACGTGGTGAATGCGCCGAGAAAACCGATCAGGAGGAAGGCGCGGACGGACGGGGAAACCACGATATTTTCGAAAAAACCGAAGAGGAGGCCGATTCCGAAACATCCCGTGAGATTGATGACCAGAGTTCCCCAGGGAAACAGACCGCCGGTGCGGGCCTGGGTCCAGCGCGAGACGGCGAAACGGGCCAGGGCGCCCAGAGAGCCCCCGGCCGCGATGGCGGCCAGGCGGTCGAGGACTCCGGGATGCATCACCGCCGGACCCGGGGGGCGGGGAAAAGCCATGGTCCGGTGGGGCTGACGGTATCTGATCCTGGCATCATCCGGCCCTTCATTGACCCGGTATCCACCCGAGTGTTTCGGACTGTGTCCGGAGATTCGCGTGCGGCGTGGCTTCGGGTATTTCACATCCGGCCGCGCTGATGAAAGCCCGGCTTCCGTCCTTCAGCGAATCCTGCACGGCCTTGCGGACTTCGGCCGGTTTTCCCTTCATCATCACGGACACGGTGTCGATATTGCCGCACAAAACAGCGGCCGGTCCGAGCGTCCGCCGCGCCTCCCGGATGGACACGGGGGCGTCCAGGTCGAGGATGTCGGCTCCGGAAGCCCGCAGATCCTTCAACAGGGCTGTGGTGTCGCCGCAGACGTGCAGGCGGCCCAGGCCGCCGGCTTCGTGCACCGCGCTGAAAATGCGGCTCTCCCCAGGCAGGACGAAGCGGCGGTACAGCTCAGGGGATATGCGCGACGACAGGCCGTCTCCGACGCAGATGAGGTCGGCTCCGGCCTCCACCTGGGCCCTGGCGAAAGCGGCCTGCCCGCGGGCGAGGAAGTCCAGAAATTCCGCGGTCCAATCCGGCCTCTCTGTCAGGTCGGCCACCATCCGGTCGGCTCCCCTCAGAATGCCTGCGATGGACAGAACCCCTTCCACCCATCCCGTCACCGGCACTTCGCCGCCGACGGATTCGCGGAAGAACCGCACCGCTTCGAGACGGTCCGAGCCGCGCCGGCCCGAGGCCGTGGACATCCGCCGAAGATGCTGGATATCGGAGGGATCGTCGATCAGCGGCCGTTTGCAGACGGGCGGACCGTCTTCGGGGAATTCGATTTCCGCCCCGTAGTCGAAGGCTTCGCGGAACGGATCGGACGCGGTCTGCACGCTGTCCGTTCCGAATTCGTCGAGCATGGCGAGGCCGGCCTCGCAGAGCACGCGGAAATCCGTGTAATACGCGTTGAGGGGTTCGCCGATGAAGCGGGCGGCGAATGACGTACAGATGTTGAAATTGGGCGTCCGGTCCGGCAATTTTCCCGTGAGTACGGCGCGCATGCGGTCCAGGGAATTCAAGGATTCGTCCCCCGGGAGAGCGGACCGCGTCGACGCCTGTCCGCGGGCCGGGGCCGTCCGTCCGCTCTCCTGGCGGGCTGTGGCCGCTCTTCCATGGGAGGCCCGGGCGAGAACGCGGCGGCCGCGTTTCCGGACGGCGTCATTGGCCGGAGGATCCGTTGATGGTGAAGTCGAAATTCACGCCGAGATGCCAGGTCACCATGTCGGTTTCGGACCGGCGGACGTCGTATTTGAACTTTCCGTTGTCCAGCGCCTCGATGGATCCTTCTTTCAGGTATTCCGCCTCGCCTCCGCGCAGGGAGCGGATGCCGAGGTCCACATAGACCGCGTCCAGACCGTCCTGCCGGCCACGTGAAACCCCGTTGTACACGCGGAACATCAAGCCGCCGCCGAATCCCCATCCCCAGGCCGCGTCATTCATGTTGTTCGAGCTGGCGATGTCGTCGTCATCGTCCCACCCCTGTTCCTCGATGCTCGTGGATGTGCTGAGCAGGTTGAAACCGCCGAGCAGGTCCACATACGGGCGCACCGGTCCGGACTGCGGCTGGACGCGGAGAAATAGGTCGAAGGCCATGATGGAATTGGTGGTGGTCACGTCCACCCAGACTGGAGCGCCTTGAATGAGCTCTGTTTCATAGGTCTCGCTCCCATAGATCCAGAATCCGGCGGCGAAGCCGATCAGGAACGGGGATTGCCCCATGCGGTAGGCGAAGTGGCCCGTTCCGCCGATGCCGATATTGTCGACATTCTCCTTGAAATCCCTCTGCGGGTAGGCCAGGGAGAAACCGCCGCCCGCCTGGAACTGCGGCTGGGCCGAGGCCGTGACGCTGAATGCCAGGAATAACAAAATCCACTTTTTCATGGGTCGCTCCTTCAGACAGTTGGGAAATGCTGGGTTAAAAGTATACAAAAACGGCCGTTAAAGCAACATTTTTTTACGGTTTTTAACGCGCGGATTGTGTACATTAGGGTCCCGGATACGGCGGAGCACCGGCCTGCCGGCTCTCCCGGATCCGGATCATCCCTTATTTCAAGGAGCCGATCATGGCAAAAGACGATCTCTGCCCGACCTGTCACAAACCGGCGGGTGCGCACGGCCATCTCTGCGTACCGGTTTCGAATCAGGACGAGACCTGCGACTGGTGCGGATCCCTGATTCCCGACCAGCGCCACCTCTGCAACACCAAGGTCCGTGAACTGGCCTACATCTGCAACAGCTGCGGCAGGACCGCAGTCAGCCCCGATCATCTCTGCAAACCGGAGAAGATCAAATGAAGCGGCGCAGCCAGGAGCGGAAAGCGGAGGGGAATTCGATGGACAGGCGGGGATTCGTCGCCCGCGCTGCGGCCGGACTTGCCGGTCTTGGACTGGCGGGACTCGCGGGCCGGCCTCAGAACGCGGCAGGCGGAGTCTCCGTTCCGCCGCTTCAGGCCGATGTCCCCCGCGCCCCGGGCGTATCACCGGCCGCGAATGCCGCCGGAAGTCTGGTCACGCGCAAGCTGGGCAAAACCGGGGTGATGCTTCCCGTGGTCAGCATGGGCGTGATGAATTCCTCCAACCCGGACCTGGTCCGCCGCGCGCTGGAAAACGGCGTCCGGCACCTGGACACCGCCTTCGCGTACGGCGACGGGGCGAACGAATCCATGATCGGCCGCGTTGTCGCGGACATGAAAATGCGCGATCAGGTGGTCATCGCCACCAAGGAACTGGTGCCGTTCATGCGCGGCGGCCTGTCCGGGAACGCCGCCCGGGATGCCATGGTCCGGCGGGTCGAGGAGAGCCTGGCGCGTCTCCGCTCGGATTACGTGGACATCGTGTACGTGCACGACGTCAGCACGGTCGAAGATGTCCGGAACGACGGACTGATGGCGGGCCTTCGTTCACTGAAAGAGAAGGGCAAAATCCGGCTCGCGGGGTTTTCCACGCACTCCAACATGGCGGCCTGCGTCGACGCGGCAACCGCGGACGGATTCTACGACGTCATCCTCACGTCCTTTAATTACGCGATGTCCGACGACGCCGTTCTGGAAACCGTGCTCCGGAACGCGGCGGCGAAAGGCGTCGGACTGATCGCGATGAAAACGCAGTGCGCGCAGTACTGGTACCAGGACATGGAGACCGAGAGCCGCCGGAAGTACTACGAAGGCAGGATGATGCACAAGGCCGTTCTGAAATGGGTGCTGCGCCATCCCTTCATCGCGACCGCGGTTCCGGGGGTTTCCACCTTCCAGCAGCTCGACGAGGACCTGGCCGTCGCCCGTGACCTGGAATACACGGCCGAGGAGCGGAAGTTCCTGCAGGACCGGAATGTCCGGCTGTCGCTGGGCGCGTGCGTGCAGTGCGGCGCCTGTTCCGCCGCCTGCCCGGCGGGTGTGGACGTGCCCGCGCTCATGCGGACGCACCTGTACGCCTCCCGGTACGCGAATTTCGGGCAGGCGCGCCGTACGCTCGACGCGATCCGCCCGGCCGCTGGGCTTGCCGCGTGCCGTTCCTGCGGCGCCTGCTCCGCCGCCTGTCCCAAACGCGTGCCCGCCGCGGAAAGGATCGGGGAGCTGAAGACGCTTTTAGGGTGAAGCGGTTCAAAAGCGACAGATGATCTCAGATCAACGATTGCAGATCAACGATCTCAGATTGAAAAACCGATCCGCGACGGTTTTTTCAATCGCCGATCCGAGATCGTTAATCGTTGATCTGAGATCACCTTAAAAACGCTGCTCGCATAAAGCAGTTCATAAGGTTCCGGGTTTCGAGTTCCGGGTTCCGGGTTGAGGGCCCCGAAAACCGGGCATTCTGTTCAATCGGGTAACTATAGGTGAGCAGGATATTGTCAGGATCGTTACATCCAATTATTCCCATTCAGATATGATCAAATCAACTCGAAACTCGAAACCCGGAACCCGGAACCATCAAAGAAGCGGCCATGGAAGGACTGAAAGGATAACGAAGACGCGTAACGGATCGAATCAGTGGTTCCAGGACTGGTCCAACGAATACGACGCCACATTGGGGAGAATGCGGCGGCACCTGAAAATGCTGGGCCTCGTAACGGCCGCTTCCGGCGTCAAGGACGGAGACCGGGTGCTGGACATCGGGTGCGGAACAGGCCTTCTGAGCCTGCGCTTTCTCGAAGCCGCGCGCTGCACGGTGGTAGGCGTCGACAAGTCGGCTGAAATGCTGGCGTGCTTCAGGAGGAAAATAAAGGGGAAGACCCTCGAAAAGCGGGTGGAGGTCCGCATCGGCGACGCGGCCCGCCTGGATCCGAGCCTGGGTCAATTCGACGTGATCGCCTCCACGGTGACGCTCCATCACGTGAAGAACAAGCTTCCCATGATCCGTGCCATCCGCTCGTATCTGAAACCCGGCGGCCGTTTCGTGATCGGCGACGTAGACCTCGATGCCACCGGCGACCCGGCGGACCTGAAGCGCCTCGGCCGCATCCTGGATTTTCTCAGGGAGGAGTGGATGGCCGCCATGGCCGACGCCGGTCCGGATGGTTTCCGGCGCATGTTCGACAACGGGAAGAAGCATGTGTTCAACGACGGGGAATACTGCGTGGCGTTCCGCGAATGGGCCGCCCTGTGCCGGAAGGCGGGATTCACGGGCATCCGGATCATTCCAGTGGCGAAGGGGACGAGGTTCAAGGTGCTGATCGCACGGAAATAAGTTCCGAGTTCCGGGTTCCGCGTTCCGCGTTAAGAATGGTTTTCGTTCCGTGCGGAGGCTCCCGACTCCGCACCGGCACCGCAGGACACTTTTTTCAGGATGTCCGACAGCCTCGCTTTGCGGGTGCCGCAAGGCGGCATGTCGGACCACCCCCTGTGAATCGACCGTAGAAGAATAATATGCCCGGAAAAGCATAGGAAAAGCATGCAAATCGAGAATCCGAAGATCGAGTGGCGGCAACTATCCGGGAAACCGTGCCTGATGTTCATTTTCGGGGAGATGTTAACCGGAAAAGAGGCCGACACGGCGGTGATCCGGTGGAAAGCGGCCTTTCAATCCCGGGAAGACAAATCCGTCATCCTTGTCTGGGATTGCCGTAAAATGAAGGGGTATGAGAGCGCTGCCAGGATCAAGTGGACCTCCGCTCTCACGGAGATGAAATCGCGGATCGGGATGATTTGGCTGATCACCGAATCGCCCATCGTTCAAATGGGCGCTTCAATAATGGGGATGATCAGTTCCATTAAAATTAAAACCGTCCACTCAGATGCCGAATTGGAGATCGGATAACGGCGTCTGATCCCGTCCGGAGACGGCAGAGTGTCATGCCTGTGAACGGCGTCGCGGGATGAGGGCATACCGGACCCACACTGGCTTTTAACCCGGAACCCGGAACACGGAACCCGGAACAAAAAAAGGTCCGAACCCCACGACGGGAATCGGACCTTTTAATTATCCCTGAATCGAAGGAAAACTCACCCGCAGCATCCCCCGCAGCTGGAGCAGGAATGCCCTTCTTCGGGCGCCGCCGTCATGTCGCGTTTGGCGAGCGTCCGGTAGAAGCACGATTCCTGGCCGGTGTGGCAGGCCGGACCGGTCTGGTCGACCAGGAGGAGCAGGGAATCGGCGTCGCAGTCGATGAGAATGCCGATCACCCGCTGGATATTGCCGGAGGTTTCGCCCTTCATCCACAGCTTCGACCGGGATCGGCTCCAGTAGGTGGCGTTTCCGGTCTCGATGGTGCGGCGCAGGCTCTCCGCGTTCATGTAGGCCTGCATGAGGATTTCTCCGGTGCGGTAGTGCTGGGCGATGGCCGGCACGAGCCCCGAACCGTCGAACTTGACCTCTTTCAAGAGCGCTTCGTCCATTTTCAGTTCAGCATCGGACATGGATGTTTTTCTCCTTCAGATAGCGTTTGCATTCAAGTATGGATTTTTCGCGGAAATGAAAAATCGAGGCGGCGAGGGCCGCGTCCGCCTCGCCCTCGCTGAACGCCAGGCGGATGTGCTCCAGCGATCCGCACCCGCCGGACGCGATGACCGGCACGCCCACGGCGCGCGACACCGCCCGCGTGAGATCGAGGTCGTAGCCGTCGCGCGTTCCGTCGCGGTCCATGCTGGTCAGCAGGATTTCGCCCGCGCCCAGCCGTTCGGCTTCGGCCGCCCAGGCCACGGCGTCCAGGTCCGTCTCATCCCTGCCGCCCCGGACGAACACCTTCCAGTCGCCGTCCCGCCGCTTGGCGTCGACGGCAACCACGACCGCCTGGCTGCCGAAACGGGACGCGCAGCGGGTGATCAGGTCCGGGTCCCGCACGGCCGCGGTGTTGATGCTGACCTTGTCGGCCCCCCCCTCGAGCAGAACCCGGGCATCCTCCTCGGTGCGTACGCCGCCGCCCACGGTGAGCGGCGTGAACACGACCTCGGCGGTGCGGCGGACCACATCGAGCAGAATGTCCCGTTTCTCAGCCGAGGCGGTGATGTCGAGGAACACGATCTCGTCGGCGCCTTCCCGGTCGTAGAAGCGCGCCTGCTCCACGGGGTCGCCGGCGTCCGTCAGTTCGAGGAAGCGGACGCCCTTTACGACGCGGCCGTCCTTCACATCGAGGCAGGGGATGATGCGCTTGGCCAGCATGTCAGGCGGCCGGTTTCTTGTTCAGGATTTCCTGGATCAGGCCGAGGATCTTCATCGGCGATTCCATGCCCTTCATCCTGTGCTCGTTGGCGCCGAGCGCGAACGAGCGTTCCATGTCTTTCTCCTGCCCCATGACGGAGAAGATCACGACGGGGATGTCCCGGGTCGAGGCGTCCGAGCGGATATTGTGCAGCACCTCGTGCCCGCTCATCCTGGGCAGAATGAGGTCCAGCAGCACCAGATCGGGTCTGCGCTCCCGGATCATCTCCCAGCCGGTCTGTCCGTCCGGCGCCTCGATGACCGTGTATCCGGCGTTTTGCAGGACCCCCCGGTAGATCAGGCGGAAAACCGGTTCGTCCTCCACGAGCAGTATCGTCCCCGGGCTTTTACCTTCCATCGGTCGTCTCCGTTCCTTGGTTCTCGGCAAGCGGGATGGTGAACCGGAAGCAGCTGCCCCGCTCGGGCGAGGAGGTCGCGCTCAGATCCCCTCCCTGCAGTGTCATGAATTCCTTGGCGATGAACAGGCCCAGTCCGCTGCCGCGCTTCGGGTCCGGCGCGCCGTGCAGAACCATGTTCCGCTTGAAAAGACGTTTCTGCAGGTCGGCCGGAATGCCGGGGCCTGTGTCCGCGAATTCGATCCGGCACCGGCCGTTCTCCGGCCGCAGACGGACGGTGATGCCGCCCTTTTCCGTGAATTTCAGGGCGTTGTGGAGAATATTGCTGAACGCCTCGTACAGCTTGTCGCGGTCGGCCATGGCCTCGATCCGCCGGCCGCCGCCCTCGATTTTCAGTGCGAGCCCCTTCTCGCGGAACATGGGCCGGTTGTCGCGCAGCACCTGGGCCAGAATGCGCTTGAGGTTCCACCGCTTGACATTGGCTTCGACCACGCCCCGTTCGATGCGCGACACGTTGAGCAGGTCGTTGACGTTCCGGTAGTTGCGGAGGCTGATATCGCGCATCAGGAGCAGGTATTCCTTCTGCTCGGGCGTGACCGGCCCCGCGAGCCCGGACAGCAGGTTGTCGATGCATCCGAGCATGCCCGCCACCGGCGTCTTGAGCTGGTGCGACACCAGCGACACGAAATCCGTCTTCATCTGTTCGATTTTTTTGCGGTCGGTGATGTCGCGGGCGTTGATCGTGAAGAAGATGTCGTCCCGGACGACCCAGGAGGAGAGCGAAAACTCCATGGGAAATTCGCTTCTGTCCTTGCGCAGTCCGACGGTCTCGGCCGTCCGGCCGGACGTGTCCTTCTCCTCGGTCAGCACCATCCGGTCCATTTCAACGGCCAGTGCCTTGCGCTGCTGCTCCGCAATCAGCTCCAGGACGGGCCTCTGCTCGATCTCTTCGGCCGTGTATCCGAACATGCCGGCCGCGGCCCGGTTCCAGAAAACGATCCGCATCCGGATGTCGGCGATGATGATCGCCTCGACCGCGGACACCACGACCGAACGGTAACGTTCCTCGGAGTTCCGGAGTGTCCGTTCGCGGTCGAGCTTGTACAGGGCCAGCTCCACGCAGGCCTTGAGTTCGTCCTCGAAGAACGGCTTGGAAATGAATCCGAGCGGGTCGACGGTCTTGGCGCGGTTGACGATGTGTTCGTTCCCGTAGGCCGTGATGAAGACCACCGGAATGTCGAACCGGTCCCGGATGATCTCCGCGGCCTCGATGCCGTCCATCCGGCCCTCGCCGAGCATGATGTCGAGAATGACCAGGTCGGGTTTGAGCCGGCCGGCCAGCTCAACGGCTTCCTCCCCGGAGTGGCCGGTTCCGGCCACGCTGAAATGCATCCGCTCGAGATGATCCTTGAGCTCGGCGGCGATCAGGACTTCGTCGTCCACCACCAGGAGTTTCTTCATGACGGTTGTCCGGTTCGCGGCGGTCCGAACCGCCGGATCGCCTCCGCCAGATCGATCCGGCCTTCGTAATGGGCCTTGCCGACGATGACGCCCCGGATTCCGGGGATCCGCAGGCGCTCGACGGCTTCGATGTCCTCGATCCGTCCCACGCCGCCGGACACGATGACCGACAGGCCCGTGCCCTCCGCGATGCGGGCCGCGGAACGCGCGTCGGTTCCGGCCAGCATGCCGTCCGCCGATATTTCCGTGACCACCGCCAGCTTGACGCCGGCCGATTCCATGTCCCGCGCGAAATCCAGAGCGTCGCGACCGCCATCCTCGGTCCATCCGGCCACCGAGACCCGGCCGTTCCGAACGTCGATTCCGGCGACAACCGTGTCCGGCCCGTGCGCCGCGACGGCTTCCGTGACCAGGCCCGGATCGCGGACCGCCGCGGAGCCCAGCACCACTCGGCCCACGCCCCGATCGAGCCAGAACCGGATACGATCCCGGTCCCGGATGCCGCCCCCGAGCTCCACCGAGGCCCGGACCGAAGCGGCGATGCGCTCCACAGCCGCGGCATTCACGGCCGGCCGGCCGAAGGCGCCGTCCAGGTCCACGACGTGGATCCAGTCCGCTCCGGCGGATTCCAGCGCGGCCGCCGTTTCCTCCGGCCGCTCCGAGTACACTACGGCCGATTCCTCGCGTCCCTGGGTCAGGCGGACGACCCGGCCGCCCAGCAGATCGATGGCGGGTATGATCTGCATTCCCCTCCTACAGGCCCATGAAATTCGACAGGAGGCGGAGGCCGGCCGCCTGGGATTTTTCCGGATGGAACTGAATGCCGAAAAGCCGGTTTTTCCGGACCGCGGAGGCGAAGGGATCGCCGTATTCGGTTTCACCGGACACCCACCGGCCGTCCTCAGGGACGCCGTAGAAGGAGTGCGCGAAATAGAAAAAGGCGCCGTCCGGAATCCCTTCCCAGAGTGGAGACGTGTCCCTCCGGGACAGCGTGTTCCAGCCCAGGTGCGGAATTTTTCGGCCGGGAGCGAAACGGACCACTTTTCCCGGTATGGCGCCCAGGCCGTGGATTCCCGCATCCTCCTCGCTGGCTCCGTAGAGCAGCTGCATGCCGAGGCAGATTCCGAGGAACGGCCGGCCTCCGGACGCGGCCTGCGCCGCGGCATCGGCCAGGGGAGCCAGCAGGGATTTGGATTCCAGGGAACAGACCGCCTTTCCGAAAGCGCCGACGCCGGGCAGTACGATTTTGTCCGCGGCTTCCACGTCCTTCCGGCTTCCCGACACCCGGACGTCCGCGCCCAGGGTCTCGAGCGCCTTGGTCACGCTGCGCAGATTGCCCGCGTCGTAATCCACGACCACGATCATTTACAGCGTGCCTTTCGTCGAGGGGACCGCAGCGTCCCCGGGACGGACGGAAACCGCCTGCCGCAGGGCCAGACCGAGCGCCTTGAACAGGGCCTCCAGGCTGTGGTGGATGTTGCCGCCGCGGATCAGGTCCAGGTGGATCGTGAAGGCGCCGGTGTTCGACAGGGCGCGGCAGAACTCGATGACCGAATCGCCGCGGAAATTGCCGATGTCCGAGAACGGCGCGCCGAATCCGCATTCCGCGTGGGGCCGGCCGGAGAGGTCCACGACGGCCCGCGCCAGCGCCTCGTCCATCGGGCAGTAGGCCCAGCCGAACCGGACGATGCCCCGCTTGTCCCCGAGCGCCTTGCGGAAAGCCTCGCCGAGGCACAGCCCGACGTCCTCCACCGTGTGGTGGTCTCCGGTCTGCAAATCGCCCCGGGCCTCGACTTCGAGATCAAAACCGCCGTGGCGCGAGAGGGATTCGAGCATGTGGTCGAAGAACCCCACGCCGGTCGTGACCGCCGATGCGCCGGTTCCGTCCAGCGAGAGGCGGACGGTGATATCCGTTTCTTTCGTTTTACGTGCAACTTCAGCTGTTCTGGGCATGATCGGCTCCCACTGTGGTTCCGGGTTCCGCGTTCCGGGTTAAAAGAATCAAAAAAAGTTCCGAGTCCCGGATTCCGGATTGAAAGAATCAATGACCCGGACCGTGTAGCACGGAACGCATCAATTTTCGTTCCGAGTTCCGTGTCTCGGATTCCGGTTTCAGCGGATTCCTGCCGGATAGAATGCAAATTTTTTAATTAACTCGGAACTCGGAACCCGGAACTCGTAACAGCATTTAGTTTTAAACCTTTTTCACCACGCGATGCAGCGCCGCCAGGAAGGCTTCATTCTCATCCGGCTTGCCGACGGTCACGCGCAGGCAGTTCTTCAGCAGGGGGTGGGCCTCCGTGGGCCGCACCAGTATGCCCTCTGCCTTGAGTCCGCTGAACACGGCGTTCCCGTCCGGTGTCCGCATCAGTATGAAATTCGCCGCGCTGGGGAAAGGCGTGATTCCCGGGACCAGACGAAGCGCCTCGGACAGGCGGTTCCGCTCGAAGACGATGCGGGCCACCTGTTCGGATATCCATTCCGGCCGGTCCAGGAGCTTGAGGGCCGTCAGGTTGCTCATGAGATTCACATTGAAGGGAATGTTCACCTTCTTCAGCTCGGCCACGACGGACGGGTGTCCGATGAGGTAGCCGAGCCGAAGGCCCGCGAGGCCGAAGGCCTTGGAGAAGGTCTTGAGAATGACGAGGTTCGGATGCCGGTCGATCAGCGGCACCGCGGTCTGGCCCAGGAACTCGCCGTATGCCTCGTCCCAGGCGACCATGCCGGACGTGCGGCCGCACACCTGTTCCAGAAATTCCAGGGGTACGGTGTGCCCGGTCGGATTGTCCGGCGAGCAGAGAAACGTCAGGCGGGCGCTTTCCGCGGCGGCGAGCACTTTCGGGCCGTCCACGGAGAAATCGGGATTCTGATCCACCGGGACCACGGACCCGTGCGCGATCCGCGCCGAGGTCTCGAACAGCGAGAAGGTCGGCGGCGCAATCACCACCCGGTCGCCGGGCGACAGGAGCGCCGTTCCCAGCAGGAACAGAATCTGGTTGGATCCGTTTCCGAGCAGGATGCGGTCCGGATCCACGCCGAGCCGGCCTGCAAGCCTTTCTCTCAGTTCCGGGGGATCATAGACCGGATATCGGGTCCATTCCAGACTGCGCATGGACTCGAGTATTTCGTCCTTCCATTCGGCCGGCACATCGTAGGGGTTCTCGTTCTGGTTGAGCTTGGCGATCATCTCGCCCTGTTGCGGCGCGGGATACCCCTTCAGCGATCGGACCAGGGGCCGGATGCTGCCGAGCGCCTTCTCGACCGGGGAACCCGTCCGCGGACCGCCCGGATCAGCGCCCTTCCGGTCCGTTCCGTCTGTCTCATTCGATGCGTTTGCGGACGGCGTTGACATGGGCGTCCAGGCCCTCCATGGCTGCGAATCGCATGATCGGTTCCGCGTCCCGCAGGAGCGCGCGGCGGCTCCAGGAGATCAGGCTG
>CAZNXX010000077.1:0-14209 GCA_964577095.1 uncultured bacterium
TAATGACGGATCGCGCGCCAGTTCCGGCCGAGGATGTATCCCATCCAGGCGAGAAACATGTTCCAGATCGTGGCGCCGGCCGCGGTGTACAGGGTGAATTTTTTCAGGTTCATGCGGCCGATGCCCGCCGGAATGGAGATCAGGTGCCGGACCACGGGGATGAGCCGGCCGATGAAAATCGTTCCTTCGCCCTTGCGGCTGAAATACTCCTCGGTGCGCTTGAGATCCGAGGCGTCAAGCAGGAGGTATCTGCCGAAGCGGAGCACGAGCCGGTTGCCGCCGGTCCGGCCCATCCAGTAGGAGAGCAGGGATCCCGCCAGGCTTCCGGCCGTGCTGGCCAGAAAGACCCATTCCATCCCGAATTTCCCCTGGCTGACGAGGAACCCGGCGAACGGCATGACGAGTTCGGCCGGGATGGGGATGATCATGCTTTCGGCGGCCATGAGAAAGAAGACGCCCGAATATCCGAGCGAAGAGATGACGGTGATCGCGGTTCTGGCCATCCAGGCGAGCGCGTCGGTCAGCAGGTGCATGCGATTGGTTCCTTGTCGTTCAGGGTGGGGGAACCGCGGCGTTCAGCGCCCGGATCCGTTCGGCCAGATCCGCGAGTTCGGATTCCGGCAGGGCCTTGTCGTTCCGCGTGATGCGGCAGAGCAGGAGGGTCCACGAGGGCCGCTCGAGGCGGCTCAGGGTCACGTCCTCGTTCTCGAGAATCTCCAGGATGGCGCGCAACAGGTTCCGCGGCTGGGGGACGGCCGCGCAGATCAGGCTTGCGCGCGGCAGAACCGAACCGTCGGGCAGGGTCTGGCCGGTCTGCCTCGTGAGAACGGTCACACCGGGCCGGACGCGGTCGACAGCGGCCAGCACCTCGAGCATGAGCCGGATGTGCGCGACGATTTCGTCGATCGACGCGCCCACGCGGAAGAAGTCCTCGATGGCGTAGTACATTTCCCGGATGAGGCTCTTGTCGACCCCGTCGATCATGCGCCGGACGGACTTGAATTTTTCCGTGTCCATGGTGCGCATGCCCTCGTCGAAGTCGCGGAACTCGCCGACCGTCTTGGCGACATTCTCCTTGATCGTCCGGTAAATCGCCTCCGCGTTTTCGAGCACGGTGAGGCTCGCCCTGAGGTCGAGGATGAACACTTCGGTATGCTCATAGGTTTTGGGCGGCTTGACACCGAAGATCTCGAGACCGGGCACGCCCTCGAGCCCTTCCACCGTCCGTGTGACCAGTTTCCGGCGCGGCTCCCTGGAGTCGGGCACCACCACGATGATCTTGAAATCGATGTACAGGTCCGTGGTCTGGCCGACGCTCTGGTACACCTGGGCCCGGCCGGAGGACTGGGCTTCGCGGACCAGGAGCGGGATGATGGCGCGCGCGTAATGCTCGAATCCGCCGACGGATTCGATCCACTGCGAGTGGCTCTGGCGCTTGCTCAGCACCAGCGTGGCGAAGGCCTGTCTCAGCTTCTCGCGGTCCGCTTCCCGGAGCGGCTGTCCCGTCGAGTCCGTGAATTCGATGCGGAACAGCGAAGTGCCCTCGTTCGTGGTGAACTCGCGGTTGTGCTTGAGATTGAACCGGGGGATGGTGAGGGCGATGGTCTTGAGGCAGTCCTCGAGGTTCAGCCACCGGGCGGGGCCGGCCACGGTCACGCCGGTGAAAACGCCCTCGGTGCGGGTCTCGAGATTGGTGATGTCGAGCTGGATCGAATCCGCGGTTTCGCGGACGGCCTTGAGGAATCCGAAATTGCGCAGGATCTGACGGCCGATGTCCTCGACCTTCCGGTTCTCGATGTAGTCCCTCGACCGCGCGGCGAAATACTTCACCGCCTCGCCGTTCGGCCCGAGAACGGCTTCCCAGTCCCGGGGCTCCGTCTGCGGCTCGATCCAGGCGATGACCTGGCTGTAGATTTCGAGTTTGCGCATCTCCTCGGAGAGAAGGGAGACCTTGGCGCCGGTGCCGACGGCGGCCTGCCGAAGCCGCGTCAGGAGCATCTCCGACCGGCTGGCCATGTCCCGTTGACGATTCTCTTCAGTCGACCGGATGCCGATCAGCACGACACCGAGGTTCTCGTTCCCGCGGTTCAGGTTGAAGGCCGTGATATGGTCCACGTTCCAGCCCATGTCGTGCACCACGCCGAGGCACGCGTTCGACAGCCCGGGCCAGTCCGCGCTCAGAATGCCGAACAGGTGAAAGCATTCCCGGCCTTCCGCCGGGCATTCCATGAACGCGGACGCGACGATTTTACGGTCGTGTTCCGTCTCCCATTGGACCATCAGGCGGATCAGCAGGGCCGTCTGGCCTGAAATCGGAAAAGCGGACCGCGCCTTTTCCACTTCGGCCAGATGCGCGCGGATCACGTCATCGGTCAGGGGAGGGTTGAGATCGGACAGCTTGGATCGGATGTCATCAAAATGTGTGTTCATTCGGCAAGCAATGTACGAAAAAACCAGGGCTTCGTCAATGACCGGATCAATCGGCGCAGGACGGAGGATACAGCTTAAATATATAAAATACAAATATTAAACCACGGACAAGTCGGAAGTTGCCGTGAAGTAATGATTGGAATCCGGTTTTTTTCATGCCGATTCCCGGCCTCAGGCAGGATAGAAGGGCGTTGATTATTTTGTGTTGATTTTCTCATAAAAAATCCTTATCTTAAACGCTGATATTTCATGATAATAGCAGGGATGGAAAAACGGGTGTCCGGCTGATTCGTCCGGGGCTCCGTCAGCGGCGTTTTCTCGCTGTCCATCCCGTTACGATATTTCCCGTTTCATCATCCAGCCGGCCGGACGGCGTCCGGCGGCCGGAAAGAATCAGAGACCGGTTTCATTGATTAAAGCCTCTTCTTTCGAAATTTCCTCCCGCACTCCCACATTCCGGCGGCCGTGCGCCCTCCGGATGGATGCGGCATGATGCAGTCCTCAGGCATGCATCCGCCCGTGGTGCCCCATCCGTCCCCGTCCGCTCCGGGTCCCTGGGAAATCCTCGAACCGGTGCTTCCACTGGTGATGAAGCCCGGCCGTTACGCCGGAAACGAGCTTCACGCGATCCACAAGGAAACGGACGCCGTCGAGGTCCGGTTCGCGCTCGCGTTTCCCGACGTCTATGAAATCGGCATGTCGCATCTCGGCCTTGAGATTCTCTATCACGTGCTCAACCGTCAGCCTTGGTGCTGGGCCGAGCGCGTGTTCTCCCCGTGGCCCGACCTGGAGGCGTGGATGCGCAAGCTGAACGCGCCTCTGTTCACCCTTGAATCGAAGACTCCGGTCCGCCGGCTGGACATTCTCGGCATCACACTTCAATACGAACTCCATTACGCCAATATCCTGAACCTCATCGACCTGTCGGGCATTCCGCTGGCTGCGGCGGAGCGCGGCGAGCGCGATCCGCTCGTGATCGCAGGGGGGCCCTGCGCCTTCAACCCGGAGCCCCTGGCCGAGTTCCTCGACGCCGTGGTGCTCGGAGACGGGGAAGAGGCCGCCGTGGCCGTCGCCGAGACGGTCCGCCAAAAGAAGCGGGAGCGATGGTCCCGCGCCGAAACGCTGAAGCGGCTCGCGGCGCTTGACGGCGTCTATGTGCCCTCGCTGTACAGCGAGAAGCGCGGCCCGGACGGCGCCTTTCTCGGAACCGCCCCCCTGTCCGAAGGCGTCCCCGAAAAGGTGACCGCGAACGTGGTGTGGAAGCTCAAGCCGGAGCATTACCCGGTCAAGCCCGTGGTGCCCCTGGTCGAGGCCACGCACGACCGGTACCTGCTCGAGATCATGCGCGGCTGCACGCGCGGATGCCGGTTCTGCAATGCCGGGTCCGTGTACCGGCCGGTGCGGCTCCGTCCTGTGGAGGAGCTGGTCCGCCAGGCGCGCGAGGCCATCCAGAGCACCGGGTACGACGAGATTTCGCTGGTGTCGCTGTCCACTTCAGACTACCCGGACCTGCCCGAACTGCTGAACGGCCTGGCCGGCCTGTTCCGCGACGATCCGATTTCCGTTTCCTTTCCCTCGCTGCGGCCTGACACGTTCACGCCCGAGATGGCCGACTTCGCCTCGGTGATGCGCAAGTCCGGTCTGACGCTCGCGCCCGAGGCGGGCACCCAGCGTCTCCGCGACGTCATCAACAAGAACAACACCGAAGACGACCTGATGGCTGCGGTGCGGCTCGCGTACGACCGCGGCTGGCGTCACGTCAAGCTGTATTTCATGATCGGCCTGCCGACGGAGACGGAGGCGGATCTGGAGGGCCTGGCCGATCTGGTGGGCAAGGTCGTGGCCCTGGGCCGGCCGTACGGCCGCAAGGAAGTCGCGGTCTCGCTCTCGCCCTTTTCGCCGAAGGCCCACACGCCTTTCGCCTGGGCGGCGCAGGATTCGATCGAGACCATCGACGCCAAGGTGCGTTTCATCCGCGAACGCATGCGGTGGAAGGAAGTCAAGCTCTCGTGGCGCGACCCCCGGGTGTCGCGGCTCGAAACCGCGCTGGGCCGCGGCGGCCGCGAACTCGCGGCCGTGGTGCGCGCCGCCTGGGCGGCCGGAGCCCGTTTCGACGCGTGGACGGACCATTTCAGGCCGGTTCTGTGGGACAAGGCGTTCGAGGCCGCGGGCGTGGACATTCAGCCCCTGCTTGAGGCGAAGAACCCCGCGTCGCCCCAGCCCTGGGATCATCTCAGCAAGGGACTGAACCCGGCGTTTCTCGTCCGCGAACGCGACAAGGCCCTGGCCGGAGACGTCACCGATGACTGCGCGGCCGGACCCTGCACCGACTGCGGCATGTCGAAAAAGGTTCCGTGCGCCGACCCGGCCCGCCGCCGCAGGGCCGCCGGACGTTCCGCGGACGCGGCGCAGCCCGCGCCCCAGGCCGGCAGGCAGCCGGTCCGCAGGCTGCCGCTCCAGAGGACGACGCCCCCGCTCCGCATCCGTATGGCCCTGCGCAAGGGCCCGGAGGCACGGTTCACGTCGCACCTGGACCTGCTCCGGCTGTTCGTGCGCGCGTTCCGCCGGGCGCGCATCCGGCTCGCCCTGTCGCAGGGATATCACGCGCATCCCAGGCTTTCGCCCGGTCCCCCGCTGCCGCTGGGGTACACGAGCCGGGCCGAGTACATCGATTTTGAGGTCGTGGACAATGTCCCCGCCGCGTTCGAAAGAATCATCAACGCCCACCTGCCCGCCGGCATCGAGGTGCTCCGCCACGCTGCGGTGCCCGAGCGCACGCCGGCCCTCGACGGATCCGTGGGCCTGGCCGTCTACCGCATCGAGTGGGACGGCGCGCCTGAAGCCGCGTCCCTACGGCCGGCAATCGCGTCCTTTCTTTCGAACAACGCCTTCCGCGTGCACCGCGGGGAAAAGGATGTCGACATCCGCCTGTCCGTGGCGGATCTGTCCGTCCAGGGACACGGCCTCGTCCTGTCCGTCCGTCTGGGAACCCCCGCCACCGCGAAGGTGAAGGAGGTTCTGGACCCCCTGTTCGAGTCGTTCGAGGAGCCGCCGCTGACGTTCCGGGTCGAGCGGACCGGGCTCTTCATCGAGAGGCAGGGTCAGCGTCTGACCCCCATGGAGGTATTGCCGCATGCTTAACGTGCGAAAGGAAATCGTCGTCACCGCCTCGTCCACCGAGACCCGCATCGCCATCCTGGAGGACGGCATTCTGGTCGAGCTGTTTTTCGAGAACATGGAAAACGAGCGGATGGTCGGCGACATCTACAAGGGCCGCGTCGTCAACGTCGTGGAGGCCGTACACGCCGGGTTCATTGATATCGGCCTCAAGCAGAACGGATTTCTCTCATTCTCCGACCTCGGCGGCGGGCCGCTGGAATTCTCCGCGCTGGCCGAAACCGTTGAAACGGATGAGGACGACGAGCCGGAAGCCGAACCCGGGGTGCAGCCCGTCGCCGCGGACGGCAGACAGCCGCCCCAGCGGAGGCCCCGGCGCCGCGGCGGACGCGGCGGACGGGGGGGACAGCAGGGCCAGCGGGACGGACAGGGCGGCGGACGTCCCGCCGGGCCGCGTCAGGACCGCCGTTCCTTCCACCTGAGGCCCGGCCAGGAGATCATCGTCCAGGTCGCCAAGGAGCCCATCAACACCAAGGGCGCGCGGCTTACGGCCATGGTGTCCCTGCCCGGCCGGTTCTGCGTTCTCGTGCCGAACGATTCCACGGTCGGCGTTTCGAAGAAGATCGAAAGCGACCACGAGCGTCACCGGCTGCGCAAGATCGCGCGCCAGCTCTGCCCCCAGGGGTGCGGGCTGATCGTGCGCACCGTGGCCGCGGGCAAGGATTTCGAGACCCTCAAGGTCGATCTGGACCACCTGACCCAGACCTGGCGGGAGATCGAGCAGACCGCCAAGGCGAACCGCGCGCCCGTGCTGCTGCACAAGGACATGGGCATGACGTCGAGCATCATGCGCGACCTGTTCACGCCCGACATCACGCGGGTGATGGTCGACTCCAAGAAACTGCACGCCGAGATACGCGAGTATCTCGCCGAAGTGTCGCCCAGCCTTCTGCCCAAAGTCGAGCTGTACCGCGACCATGTGCCTGTGTTCGACCGGTTCAAGGTCGAGGAACAGATTGAGCGGAGCCTGGCGCGCAAGATCTGGCTGAGGCGCGGCGGGTCCATCATCTTCGACCAGACCGAGGCCATGACCGTGATCGACGTGAACAGCGGCCGCTCCGTCGGCCACCGGGACCAGGAGATCAACGCCTACGAGACCGACCTGGAGTCGGCCCGCGAGATCGGGCGCCAGCTCCGGCTCCGCGACATCGGCGGCATCGTTACGATCGACTTCATCGACCTGCGCAACGAGAAGCTCCGCAAGCGCATCGTGAACGAACTCCACAAGGAGCTGAAGAAGGACCAGGCCGTGTTCGACATTCTGCCGATGAACGATTTCGGTCTCGTATCGCTCACCCGCGAGCGCGTCCGGCCCAGTCTGTTCGCCCGGCTCAGCGAGAACTGCCCGCGGTGCGAGGGCCTCGGCCGCGTGCCGACCAAGAGCATGCTGATCACCCAGATCGAGCGTCGCATTCAGCAGGTCAAGACCGAGAGCGGGGCGCGGCGCCTGGTCATGAAGGTCCATCCCGAACTGGCCGATTATCTCTCCGAAGGGGGCCTGAAGAGCCGCGTGAAGCAGTTCATGGCCAAATACCTGGTCATGATCAAGCTGGTCCGGGACGAGAGCCAGCGGGAGGAGGACTTCACCTGCACGCCCGCCGGAGAGGAAAAAAAGGAAGGGAAAAAGGGATGGCGGCGCTTTTTCGGCTTGACATCCTAAGGTCAATTCATTAAATTACATGGCTTTTTAGATCGGGCGGCCAGAAGCCTTTTCGTTCTGGCTCCCATTTTTCCGGATGATCGGAGATTAGGCTTCTGGCCGCTCCGACGGGTCTGATTTAACGTCGCTCGCGGCGCCCATCATCCAAGTTTCTTGCGATACCCCGCTGCTTACGGCGGTGTCGTTTTTTATCACCGCTCCCAAAGGAGGTTCTTTTCACTCATGTACGCCATCATGGAATTGGGCGGGATGCAATGGAAAGTCGAGGAAAAGTCGACCCTGCGCGTTCCCACACTCGAAACCGAGCCGGGCAAATCCGTGCTGATCGACAAGGTTCTGCTGGTCGCCGACGGCGACCAGGTCAAAGTCGGATGTCCGATGGTCTCGGGCGCGAAGGTCGAAGCCACGGTCGTTTCGCACGGCAAGGCCGATAAAGTCATGATTTTCAAGAAGAAACGCCGCAAGAACTACCAGCTGAAACGCGGCCACAGGCAGCCGTACACCGAAATCCGGATCGACAAGATCAGCGCCTGAACCGGCGCCCCATCTTTTAATAATCACGGAGATTTCAGTCATGGCACATAAAAAAGGCGTCGGCAGTTCCAAGAACGGGCGCGACAGCCAGTCGCAGCGGCTGGGCGTGAAACGCTTCGGCGGACAGGCCGTGAAATCCGGGAACATTCTCATACGCCAGAAGGGCACGAAGTTCCACCCGGGCGTCAATGTGATGAAGGGCGGGGACTGTACCCTGTTCGCCACGGCGGACGGCAAGGTGAAGTTCGAGAATCTCGGCGGCCGCCGCGTGATCAGCGTGTATCCCAACTGATCGTTCAGGAAACGAGGGCATTCCCCGGGGGCGCGAGCCTGCCGGGGTTTTTTTATGGGAAGAGAAATGGAACGCGGACCCGCTTCGCGGAGCGCGGACGCCGAAGAGCGGCGCGCGGACCTGCGGCGCGGATAAAGAATGTTGAATATGGTAATGCATTGATTCAAATAAATGTCATTCCCGCGTTCTTTAAGCGGGAATCCAGGGGAGGGGCGGAAAAGAATAAGGAACAGGTTGGGTAAAAAAATGATCCGCGCGATATTCTGGGACAATGACGGCATTCTGGTCGACACGGAGCGGCTTTACTTCGAGGCCACGCGGCGCGTTCTCGAAGGCGCCGGCGTGGAACTGTCCGAGAAAACATTCGTCGAAACCCTGATGGTCCGGGCCACGGGTCCCTGGCACCTGGCTGTCGAGCGGGGATTCCCGGAAAACGGTATCCCGGATCTCAAGCGGAAGCGGAACGCCGTTTATTCGGAACTCATCGCCGGCTCCGACATCGCGATCCCCGGCGCGTTGGAAACGGTCCGTGCCATGGCCGGCCGCGTTGCAATGGCGATCGTGACCAGCTCCAGGCGGGAGCATTTCCGGCTTATCCATCAGAAAACCGGCATTCTGCCGTTCATCGACTTCGTGATCGACGCAGAGGACACCACGCGGTACAAGCCTGAACCCGACCCCTATCTCACGGCGATCAGCCGCTCCGGGTTTCATGCTTCGGAATGCATCGCAGTCGAGGATTCCGAGAGGGGCCTGGCGTCCGCCGTCGCCGCGGGCATCCGCTGTATCGTCATTCCCCGGGGCCTGTCCCGGGGCGGGAAGTTCGAAGGGGCCTGGAAGAAGCTCGAGGATATCCGGGAGGTGGTGGATGTGGTGGAGGGGGAGGAGGTTCCGGGTCCCGAGTTCCGAGTTCCGAGTTGAAAACCGGACTTATTTGAAGGCTTCTTGATCGGGATCCTGATGCTGAATCGCAATGAAAAATGCAGTATGCTGAAAGGTAAATGAAAAAAATCGGGTAATCGAATTCGATTTATTATCGATTTTCAACCCGGAACCCGGAACACCGAACCTTCTTTGACCCGGAACCCGGAACACCGAACCTTCTTTGACCCGGAACCCGGAACTCTGAACCTTCTTTAACCCGGAACCCGGAACCCGGAACTCGGAACTATTTTTTTTTGCTTAACGCCTCATGCACCGTCTTCAGCAGGTGGTTCAGCGAATACGGCTTCTGCAGAAACGGGTATCCCTTTTCCTCGATGATTTTCCACTGCGACTTGGTGTCGGTGTATCCGCTCGAAAAGAGCACGCGGAGCCCGGGATTCTCCGCTGTCATCTTCTCGATGAGCTTGAGTCCGGTCGTATGGGGCAGAACCACGTCCGAAAAGATGAGGTGAAAGTCGCCCTGCTGGGCTGCAAACAGGTCCAGGGCGTCCTTCTCCCCGGAAGCGGCATAGACCCGGTACCCGTTGTCCTCGAGCGACCGCAGGGTGAAGTTCAGCACGCTTTCCTCGTCCTCGATGAGGAGGATGCGTTCGCCGCGGCCCCTGACCGCCGCGGGCACGGGACCGTCCGGCGTCCGAGATTTCGGGCTGGCGTCCGATTGCGGCAGAAAGACGTGGAACACCGACCCGTTCCCGGGCCGGCTGTCCACCGTGATCCACCCCTTGTGCTGCTGCACGATTCCGTACACCACCGACAGCCCCAGACCGCTTCCCTTGCCCATGTCCTTGGTCGTGAAAAACGGCTCGAAGATGTGCTCGATCACCGAGGCGTCCATTCCCGACCCCGTATCGGACACGGACATCCGGATGAAACGTCCCGGCCGTCCGTCCGGCATTTTCCGCACATCGGCCGCCTTGAGCGCCACCGATTGCGTGCGGATCCGGATGGTGCCGCCTTCCGGCATGGCGTCGCGGCTGTTGACCGTGAGGTTCATGAGCATCTGCTCGACCGATGTGGGGTCCGCGATCGCGATCAGCGGCTCCTCGGAAAGTTCGACCGCGACCTGAACGTCCTCACCGAGAATGCGGCGGAGCATCGCCAGCAGGTTCCGGATCGACTTGTTCACGTCGACCGGCTCGAATTCCATGGGTTGACAGCGGCTGAAGAGGAGGAGCTGGCGGGTCAGGCCCGCAGCCCGGTCGACCGCGGTCTGCACCTCGGAGAGATCGGCGTGCAGGGACGAGCCCGGCTCGGTGTGCCGGATGGCCAGGTCGGTGTACCCGCGGATCGCGGTGAGGATGTTGTTGAAGTCGTGGGCCACGCCGCCGGTCAGGCGGCCGATGGCTTCCATCTTGCGGGACTGGAAGAGCTGGGCCTCGATCTTGCGCTTCTCCTCCTCCATGCGCCTCTGGTTCCGGCGCATCTCAGCCTCGCGGCGTTCCCGTTCGATGACGGGGATCAGCCGCGCGAGATTGTCCTTCATGATGTAGTCGTGGGCGCCGGCGCGCATGGCCAGAATGGCGGTTTCCTCCTCGACCGCTCCGGAGACGATGAGAAAAGGCAGGTCCAGGCCCTTCGCCTTGAGCACAGCGAGCGCGTCCGTACCGCTGAAACGGGGCATGAAATAGTCCGAGATGACCACATCCCATTCCTGCGTATCCAGGGCCGCCTGCATGGCCTCGGCCGTCTCCACGCGAGAAACGGTCGGCTTGACTCCGCCTTTTTCAAGGGCGTTCAGCAGGAGAAAAGCGTCGTCCTCCGAGTCCTCCACGAGCAGGATGCGCAGTTCGGTGTTCACGAGGCCTCCTGGACGCCGAGCGGCGAAGGCATGTTCACGGTGAGCCAGTATCCCGCCAGCTGGCGCACGTCAGCCTCGAACTGCGACGCGTCCGGGGCCTTGCGCACCACGCTGTTCGCGCCCAGGCGGTAGCTTTCCGTCCAGTCGTGTCCCGCTTCCGAGGACGTGAACATGACCACCGGCAGGTGGCGGGTTTTTTCGTGCGACCGGATGCGGCGCAGCACTTCCAGGCCGTCCATACCCGGGAGCCGGATGTCCAGGAGCACGAGATGCAGGGGGCCGAGGCGAACCGCGCCGGACTCGGTTTCGCTCCGGTTGAACAGGAAGTCGAGCGCCTCCCGGCCGTCCCGAGCCACGGCCACGCCCGGCCGGGCCGGGTCGGAAGCCAGGGCGCGCACGGCGAGGCGTTCGTCGTCCGGGTCGTCTTCCACGAGCAGAATGGTCTTCTGGGCCATGCACGGAATCCTTCAAGGGGATCGAAGGGGTGGGGCTGTCCTCCCTGCTTTAACATAGGGTAAAGCTTTCAAATAGTCAAGTGAAAAACCGAATATTCCCAAATACTGAAAATCCCCAGGGTCAATCCCGGGGATTTTCAATTTGACCGGAAGCCCTTTCCGTCGTATTATATATAGACACAGGCAACCCATCACCGCAACCCGGATCGGAAGGCCATTGGAAACCACGGATCGGGAATTCATCCATCTGGCGAAGCAGGGCGACGAAGAGGCCTTCAGGAGGCTCGTCGAAAGGCATCAGGGAAGGGTTTACAGCCAGGCGCTCCGGACGCTGGGCCGGGCCGCGGAAGCGGAGGACGCGGTGCAGGAGGCCTTTGTTCGGGTCTGGCGCGGTCTTCCGCGTCTCGATCCGGACAAGCCTTTTGCCGCCTGGCTGTACCAGGTAACCGCCAATGTCTGCCTCGACCGCCTGAAGTCCCCGGACCGGAAACGGGCGTCGCATCCGCCTTCCGCCTGGGAGGACAGGCTTCGGTCGGACGATGACCCTGCGCGTCAAGCGGAGGACCGCGACCTGGTGCGCTGGCTGGAGCGCTTCCTGCCGGGCCTGCCGCCGAAACAGAGAACGGTGTTCGTGCTCCGGGATGTGCAGGACATGAGTGTCGAGGAGACCGCCGAAGCCCTCGGCATGTCCAGGCGCGCGGTGATCAGCAACCTGTGCCTCGGCCGGAAAGCCCTGGCCGCGAGGTTCGAGGCTCTGGAAAGAGGGGAAAGAAAACCATGAAGTGCCGACGTTACCGGGAATGGATGTTCCTGAACAGGCCGGACGAACTGGACGAAGCGTCCGGCCGGGAACTGGAACGGCATCTTGCCGCGTGCCCCGAATGCCGCGCGGCCCTGCTCAAGACAGACCGGGGGACGCGTCTCGCGGCCCTCGCGGCCGAACGGATGCGGCAGACACAGCCGATTCCGTCCGCGGGCATGACGGACCGCATCATGGCGGCCGTTCGAAAAGATGGCCGGACCGGTCCTGTCCGTCCATCCCGGATCCTCGCGTTTCTCCCCGAGAGGACGGGCCGGATGGTTCTGTCCGGAGCAGCGGCCTGCGCGGTCCTTTTCTTCGCGGGCCAGGAAGCCCTGGTCCTGCGCCGGGTGGCGATGCTGGAAGACCGCATGGCCGCGAACGCCTCCATCAGGCAGGCGGGTGCGGAGAGCAGGATGGAAAAAATCCGCGGCATGGTGTCCGGCGGCCCGGCCGCGGACGATTGGGTGACGGTTCGGAAGAGCGACCTGCAGGCGCTGGCCGACCGTCACCCCGAAGACCCTGTGCTCCGGTCTCTCGCCGGGCGGTTGAAAAGCGATGACCTGACGGGGAGTGAAATGCGGATCGATGAACTGATCCGAAAAATCGAAAATGATCCGCTGACAGCGGAATGGAAGCGCAATCTGGAAAAACGCGGAGGTTTGCCATGGAATCGAATCTGAGGAAGATATCGAAACTGGTCCCGGCCGTACTGCTCGTGCTCATGGCCGGGTGCAGGGAATACGAGACAGAGACGGTCATCAGGCCCGACGGGTCTTGCGAGCGGTCCGTGGCCGTGATACGCGATACGGACGACTCGACGAAGGCGATGGCCGATCTGTCGGTGTTCGCCCCGGGCGGGGGGTGGACGGTGAAGCGGACCGTGCGGGGAGGCGAGGGCAAGGCCGTTCAGGGGGAGAAAAAGTACGAATTCCGCGCGTCCCGGACATTCCCCCGCGTACGCGACCTCGACGCGTGCCTGGCCGTGGACACCGCAGGCGGGCCCCGGCTTTTCACACGGGTTTCACTGGACAGAAAATTCCGATGGTTCCACACACGGTATGTTTACCGCGAGACCTATTTCGTCCGATCCTTTTTGGCGGAGGTTCCGGTCACGGATTTTCTGACCCGGAAGGAACTCGATCTCTATTACCAGAAGGAGGACACGCTCGACCTGAAGCAAAAGACCGAAGCGTGGTTCATGGAGGCATACACCCGGTTCGTGGTCAACCGGCTGGTCCGGATCTCCGAGACGCGCCCCGTGCCTGGGCTGGTGTCTGAACAGATCCGAGCCGAATCGGACAGCATCCGAAGCTTTCTCACGCGGAACATGGAAGCTGCGGCCGAGGATTCAACGGTTCTGGCGCGGATGCTCGAATCCCGTTTTCCTGGCCGGCGCTTCGAAAGCTGGCGGGATCCGCTCGACAGCCTCCAGGCGGAGATTCAGGCGACCTGGGAGGCGTATTCCGAAACCGGATCCGATTCCTTCACCGCTGCGGTCCGCGTGCCGGGTCTGATCATGGACACGAACGCGACCTCGGTCGAGGGCAGCCGGGCGGAATGGAAGTTCGAAGGGGAGCGGTTCCAGATGGAGCCGTATGAAATGCGGGTGGAGTCGCGCGTGCTGAACCGCTGGGCGCTGTGGGTGACCGGACTGCTCGTTCTCGCTGCCCTGGCCGCTCTCGTCGCCGGAACGGTGTGGCGGAAGTGAAAGACCGTCGAAAGACCCCGGAGTCCCGGAGCGCAGAGCCCGAGCGCGGACCGCTGGGAATCAGTTTTGGATCAACGAGACCCCGGGGTCAGACGGTCATTCGGTTGTAGGTCCGAAAAGCCGGGACCGCGCAACGGTCTCGGCTGTTTGATCGCCCCGGGGTTCCACCCCGGGGCGCACATCACCGAGGGCTCCGCCCTCGGGCGATCCCGAAGACCTGAAAGGTCTCACCGACCTTTCAGGTCTTGATTCACCAGAAACCCCGTCACCGCCTCGCAGGAGACCCCGGGGTCCCGAAGCGGAGAGCCCGATAACAGACCGCTGGAAATCAGTTTCAAATCAACGAGACCCCGGGGTCAGACGGTCCGCCAGAAACCCGGCCACCGTGTCCGCGATCAGATCGTACGC
>CAZNXX010000078.1:0-11635 GCA_964577095.1 uncultured bacterium
GCAGGTTGGTCTCGGCCAAACGGGTCATTTCCGGGCTCGTTCCGCTGAGCCTCAGCAGGCGCGGCCCCGAAGCCTCGCAGAAAGCCAGGCCGAAACGGATGCCCGGAACCGCCTGCGCCAGCGTCTCGTGCACGTCCTCGACCGTCTTGATGAAATGGGACTGGCCCAGGATGAAGTTGACGGATTCCGGCTTCTCGATTGTGACGCATTCCAGATTCACGCTGGGCCTCCCTCGCTCGATGACACGGCGCCTGCGGACGCGGGCGACCGTTCCAGGCATCCGGCCGCGGCCAGGAGATCCGCCTCGCCGAAACGCTTTCCGGTCAGCTGAACGCCGACCGGGAGCCCGTTGCGGTCGCGTCCCGCAGGTACGGACACCGCCGGAAGCCCGGCCAGCGGCGCGGTGACCGTGAAGATGTCGGACAGATACATGGCCATCGGATCGTCCGATTTTTCCCCGAGACGAAACGCCGTCGTGGGCGTCGTCGGCCCCAGTACCACGTCGCAATTCCGGAACACCTCATTGAAATCACGGACGATCAGAGTCCTCGCCTTCAGGGCCTTGCGGTAATACGCCTCGACATATCCGGCCGACAGAACGTAGGTGCCCAGCAGGATGCGGCGCTTGACTTCGTTCCCGAAACCCGCGTGGCGGGTCCGGACCGTCATGGCGTCGAGCCCTTCTGTCTCTCCGGCGCGAAGCCCGTAATGGGCGCCGTCGTACCGCGCGAGGTTCGAGGACGCCTCGGCGGTGCAGATCAGATAGTAGGTTGCTATGCCGCGGGCGGCATGAGGCAGGGAGACCGGTACGAGCCGGCCGCCCGCCTGTTCCAGCCGGCCGGCCGCGGTTTCCACCGCGGCCCGGATGTCCGGGTCCACTCCGTCGTCCAGGAACTCCCCGGGCAATCCGACGGTCAGCCCCGTCACTTCCCTGCCGACGGACTCCGCGTATCGGGGCACGGGTTCTCCGGAGCAGGTCGCGTCCAGGGGATCCGGTCCGGCCATGACCTCAAGCATGCGGGCCGCGTCCTCCACGGAACGGGAAAGAGTGCCGATCTGATCGAGGGACGAGGCGAATGCCACCAGACCGTGCCTGGAGACGCGTCCGTACGTCGGACGTAGACCGACCGTTCCTGTGTGCGCCGCAGGCTGCCGCACGGATCCGCCGGTATCCGTACCCAGCGCGGCCATGACCGCTCCGGCCGCGACCGCGGCCGCGGATCCGCCGCTCGATCCCCCGGGCGTCCGTTCCGGATCGACGGGATTCCGGACCGGGCCGAACGCGGAGTTTTCGTTGGAGGACCCCATGCCGAATTCGTCCATATTGGTCCTGCCGACGACCACCGCCCCTTCCGACCGCAGGCGCCGGACAGCCGTGGCCGTGTACGGCGAGGTGTACCGCTCCAGCATCCGCGATCCGCAGGTGGCCGGAAGGCCTTCCATGGCGATGAGGTCCTTCACCGCCAGTATCAGTCCCGCCAGCCGTCCCGGGCGACCCGCGGCCACGGCCCGGTCCGCCGCGGCCGCGTCTTCCAGCGCCTGATCGCGGCACAGGGACGTGAACGCGTTCAGCCCGGCGCGGTGTTCAGCCAGCCGGAGCGCATGCTCGGCCAGCGTCCCGATCCGGATTTTGCCGGACAGAACGTCTTCGCGGACAGCGGAGTAATCCCGCGGAAATTCAGGAGCCTGCGGATGTGACATGCGTTCAGGGCTTGGCGGAATCGTCGTTTTTGCGGTCGTCCGGATCGGGATTCTTGGTGGCATCCTTGAATTCACGGATGCCCTTCCCCAGACCCCGGGCCAGCTCCGGGATCTTTTTCGATCCGAACAGAAGCAGCACCACCAGAAGAATGATCAGAAGTTCGGGCACGCCTAAACTGGGCATTGGGTCTCCTCTCTATGGGGGATGCCGGCACACGGTCGGACGGCCGCCGCCGGTTCATCCTTTCAGTTTCTTTTTTTCATCCACATCGTTTTCATCGATGATTTTGCGCATTTCCTCGCGCGCGTTCAGCGTCATCCGCTGCAGGTCGCGATACCCCTTCCCGAGCTTGCGCGCCACCTGCGGCAGTTCGCGGCTGCCGAAAAGCAGCAGGAAGATCAGAAGAACGAGAAGCAGTTCCCCCATGCCGACGGGACCGAACATGCGGTTTTCCTTTCCCGGTCAGGATTCCCGGCGGCTGTCCGCGATGAACAGACTGAAGAAGGATTCCTCGCCCCGGACGATGGAGACGGTCCACTGCAGAATACCGGAGGCGATGAAGATGCAGAACATCGGAAACAGGGTCCGCTCCGGAAAAGCCAGGGCCAGAGCCAGGCCGGCCAGAATGGAGGCCGACTTCATGCTCTGCCACCGGTCGCCCCGGAAGGACACCCTGGGCCAGTTGTAGGGAATGGTGCTCATCATCAGCAGGGGAACCGCGGCCGCAATGAAAAACCAGGGGAGCGGCGGATTGGATCCGAACCAGGCGCTCTGGAAAAGCCAGAACGTGGTGATCGTCATGGCGGAGATGGGGATGGTGAGCCCCAGATATTCGTGGTCCTCGGTTTCGGCGTTCATCACGTTGTACCGCGCCAGACGGTAGGCGCCCCCGAACAGAAAGAAGAAGCTCAGGGGAATGCCGATCATCGGGTGCAGGGCGGTGAAAACGGCCTGGTGCAGAAAAACGGCGGGCGCCAACCCGAACGAAACGATATCGCAAAGCGAGTCGAGCTGGAGGCCGAATCGGCTCTCGGCGCCCGTCCATCGCGCCAGCCTTCCGTCGACCGCGTCGAGTAAAGCGCAGATGACGACCAGCCAGGCGGCCAGCTGGAAATTGCCCTCGATGGACTGCAGGATCGAGAAAAACCCGCAGAACAGATTGAGGAAGGTGAAGGTGCTCGGAATCATGGCCGTTGTTCTAGGATGCATTCAGGAATTCTCCTATGATGGTTTCTCCCCCCTTCACGCGTTCCCCGGTTTTCACCCGCAGGGTGACGCCCGCAGGAAGGAAAAGCTCCGTCCGGGAGCCGAATTTGATCATGCCGAAGCGCGCCCCCCGCGCGACCGTGTCCCCCTCCCGGACGCGGCAGACGATGCGGCGCGCGAGGATGCCGGCAATCTGCCGCACGAGGAAACGGCCGGCCGGGCTCTCGATTCCGATCTCCATGCGTTCGTTGACCGCGGACGCTTCGGGCTCGAAGGCCCTGCGGAATTCGCCTTTCCGGTATGAACGATAGACCACGCGGCCGTCCACGGGCACGCGGTTGACATGCACGTCCCAGACCGAGAGAAAAATCGCCACCCGGACCGCCTTCCCGCCCATGAAGGACGCCTCCTCCACCTCGGAGATGTCCACGACCTGTCCGTCCGCGGGAGAGACGATGCGGTGACCGCCTTCCGGAACGATCCGTTGCGGGTCCCTGAAAAAATACAGTGTGAACAGCAGGAGCAGACCGAAGACCGCCCCCGCAACAATGAAAATCCTCCAGTGGGTGAACCGGAACATTACCCACATGAGGACCGCGCCGGCGGCACAAACGGCCAGCGCAGGCAATGATTCCTTGAACAACCGTCCTCCTGTCATCAATTGAAGCTCCCCGCGGCCCCGCTGCTTGGGACCAAGCCATTATACGCCTTCTGGTTGAAGGCAAGCCGCGGGGTATCTTCTATCTGTAGAGAAGAAATCAATTTATATTCGCTCGCTTACCCCGCCGCAAGCGGCGGGCCTTCAATAATGAAAAAATCCGATAGCTTGGTCCGACGAAGCCGGGGAATGCGCTCGCTGACAGATTCAGTTTTCCGAATAGGCCTCCGGCCGGACCGATTCCCGGTCCGGAGTCCTGTCACCGCACTTCAATGCGTCCGGCCAGATCCTCGAACACCTCGTCCGCATCCCGTTTGCCGATCTGGAAACGGGACATGTCCAGCCGCCCGTCCGCGTCCGCGTCCCAGAACTGGCAGGTTTCCGGGCTGATCTCGTCGCCGAGCGACAGAGTATCGCTCCGCACGCCGAATTCCAGGACCATGTCCGCGAGCCGCAGGTTCCGGCGACCGAAGAAATCCTTGAGCACCACATTGATTTTTCGCGCCAGCCGGTCCATCTCCTGAACCTGTTCCGGCCTTGCCAGGCCGAGGGTCTGGATGTGATCCGCCTGCACCATCGGATGATGCAGGGCCGGGTTTTTCCAGGCCCACTCCAGCAGGGGCGTTTCGAAAGCCCTGCCCTTTTCGAATCCGTAGCGTTTACACAGGCTGCCGGACGCGGCGTTCCAGACCCAGACCGTCAGCGGAATCATGTCCAGCCTGCGCACCGCCATTTCCCCCGGCCTGGGAACGGATACGAAATGGGTCGGGATATGATAATTCTCCAGAAAACGGAACAGGTGGCCCGAAATCGCGCAGGCATGCTTACCCAGGTTTTTCCCCTTGACGGGCTCCCTGCGGTCACCGGCCGTGGTCTCGTTCTTGAACGTCAGCAGCGCGGCGTCGTCCCGGTTCGTGGCGTACAGGCGCTTGGTCCTGCCTTCGAGCAGCATTTTCCCTTTTCGAATGTCCAAAGCGAACCTCCCTCGTTATTGAATCCGCCGACAGGACGGGTCGCGCCGTGTCACCAGGGGATCAGACCGGCCCTCCGGAAAATCCTGTCCACGTGGCGAAGCTGGGCGCCGGGATCGAAACAGGCTTCGATTTCGGCGGGCGTCAGCGTTTTCAGTATCTCCGGGTGACGGCCCGCGGCCGACCTGAATGACGCGCCGCTGTTCCAGCATTCCATGGAGAGATCCTGAACGATCCGGTACGCCTCCTCCCGCACGAGTCCCTTCGAAACCAGCGCCAGAAGCAGAGTCTGGGAGAAAACCAGGCCGCCGGTTCTTTCCAGGTTCTCGATCATACGCCCGGGGTGGACCACCAGCTTTTCGATCAGAGTCGATGTCTTGGAGATCATGTAATGCATCAGGATATTGGCGTCGGGAAGCACCACGCGCTCGACCGAAGAATGGGAGATGTCCCGCTCGTGCCAGAGGGGCTGGTTTTCCATGCCGCAAAGCGCGTAGGAGCGCATCAGCCGGGCCAGGCCCGCGATGCGCTCGCAGACGATGGGATTCCGCTTGTGGGGCATGGCCGAGGACCCTTTCTGGCCCTTGGCGAAGTATTCCTCCGCCTCGAGCACTTCGGTCCGCTGCAGATGCCGGATCTCCACCGCCATCTTTTCGAGCGTGCCGGCGAGCACGGCCAGAACGGCGAGGTACTCGGCGTGGCGGTCGCGCTGGACGACCTGGTTCGACACGGGCGCCGGACGGAGCCCCAGCCGGACGCAGGCCGCCTCCTCCACTTCCGGGTCCAGGTGTGCGAATGTCCCCACGGCGCCGGAGATCTTGCCGACGGACACGCTCTCAACCGCGGCTTCGAGCCGGCCGATCGACCGGCCGATTTCGTCGTACCACAGGGCGAGCTTGAGGCCGAAGGTGACGGGTTCCGCGTGCACGCCGTGCGTGCGGCCGATGCAGACCGTATCCTTGTGTTCCAGCGCCCTGCGGCCGACGCGTTCACGGAGCCCCCGCAGGCCGCTCAGCAGGAGCCGTCCGGCCTCGCCGAGCTGAAGCGAAGTGGCCGTATCCAGGACGTCCGACGAGGTCATGCCCATATGGATGAAACGGGATTCGGGTCCGACCTTCTCGGCCACGCTGGTGAGAAAAGCGATGACATCGTGCTGCACCGTTTCCTCGATTGCCGCGATGCGGGCCTCGTCGAATGCGGCCCTGGACCGGATGACCTCCATCGCTGCCGGGGGAATCACGCCGCGGCCGGCCTGGACCTCGCACACCGCGAGCTCGACATCCAGCCATTTCCGGTAGCGGTTCTCAAGGCTCCAGACGGCGCCCATTTCGGGCAGGGTGTAGCGTTCGATCACGTCAGCGCTCCTCCGTCCCCGGCTTGGGGCTCAGCACCAGTCGGTACAGTCTGCCGTTCCGGAAAATCCCCAGATCGACGGGCGTCACCGCGTCCGGGTCGAACAACTCGGTGAAATCCCGGACCGCGTCCGCGCCGCGGACCGGCTTCTGGTTGACGGCGACAAGGACATCCCCCGGCCGCAGATCCGAACGGCCGGCCGGGCTTCCGGGCCGGATGCTCTCGATCAGCGCTCCGTCGCGGCTGGAGATGCCGAGACGCCGGGATTCGGCCGCGCTCAGCGCCCGAATCCTGATTCCGGTCCACGACTCGCGCTCCACGCGTCCGACCGCCTTCAGGGCGGGCAGAATGGCCTTGACACGGTGGATGGGAATCGCGAATCCGATGCCGATCGAGGTCTTCTCGTAATTACTGCCGGATATGATGAAGGCGTTGATGCCGATGCACTCGCCCAGGCTGTTGACGAGCGGGCCCCCGCTGTTACCGCCGTTGATGGCCGCGTCCGTCTGTATCATGTCTCCGTACGAGCGGCCCTCGATACGCAGGTCGCCCTTGAAATTCATGCCGGTCGCGCTGACGACACCGACGGTGACCGTCGGCTTGGAGTTGACGACGAACAGGCCGAACGGATTGCCCAGGGCGATCACCCATTCGCCGATGAGTATGTCGCGCGAATCGCCCAGCGGAATGAACGGAAAGCGGGTTCCCTCGATTTTCAGAAGGGCGACGTCGAACAGGAAGTCCGACCCGACCAGCCTGGCCGTGAACTGTTTGCCGTCCGTGGTCGTCACGATGATTTCAGACGCGTCGTGCACCACGTGCTCGTTCGTGAGGACGAAGCCGTCCTGTGATATCAGGAATCCCGACCCGAGTCCCTGCACCCGTTCGGTCATCTCGCGGGGTTCGAAAAACATGCGGAAGAACGGATCATCGAACGGCGATGTCTCGACCCGCTGAATCTGGGTCACGTTGATGCCGACCACGGCCGGGCTGGCATCCGCAACGGCCCGGGTGATGGCGTTCCGCCGCGACTGACCGACCGCGTCATTAAGATCCGTCCGGGTCTGCGCATAGGCGGCCTGCCCGGCCGCGGGCGGAAGGGCCTGCGGTCCCGACTGCCGCCCGCAGGTGAAGAGAAACAGCGCGGACACGGTCAGGAGAACAGAAAGGGACAGGCGATTCATCATGCTTCGTTTCCGGTAATTGTTCATGCGACTCAGTATTCCACTCGGACCAGAAACAGGCCCTGCGGCGGAGCCGTGCGCCCGGCTTTTTCGCGGTCTCCGGATTCGAGAACGGCGCGGAAATCGGCCGGCGTCATGGCGCCCCTGCCCACATCGACCAGCGTGCCGACGAGAATCCGGACCATGTGGTGAAAGAACCGCACGGCCGCGATCTCGAACCGCACCGTGTCCGCCTCTGCCTCCCACCGGACCGAATGCACTTCCGATTCGTACCGGTCCTCCTCCGGGTCCCGTTTGCAGAAAGCCGTCCAGCGGTGGAGTCCCTTCAGGCATTCGGACGCGGCCGCCATGGCGTCCACATCGAAACGGCATCGGGGATGCCAGGCGTAGTGTCTTCCCACGGCCAGGGGCGTGCGCGACAGCACGTACCGGTAAACGCGGCGGCTGGCGCGCCGCCTGGCGTCGAAACCGTCCTCCGCCGTTTCCACGGACCGGACGCGGATGTCGGCAGGCAGCAAGCCGTTCAGTGCGCGTTGCAGCGTTTCCAGCGGGTACTTGTCCTCCGCCCTGCAGCTCGCCACCTGTCCGAGCGCATGCACGCCGGTGTCCGTCCGACCGGCGCCGGTAACGGGCACCGGACCTCCGAACAGGCGTGCCAGCACCGCTTCCAATTCCGCCTGCACGGTGCGGTCTCCGGGCTGACGCTGCCAGCCGTGAAAATCCGACCCGTCGTATTCGAGCACCAGTTTATAGGTGCGGTTGAAGCTCCCCGCGGCAAGCCGCGGGGAATCTTCTATCTGTAAAGAAGAAAACATTTTATATTCGCTCGCTTACCCCGCCGCAAGCGGCGGGGAATGCGCTCGCTATCAGATTCAAGCCTCATCCCGCATAGAAGAAAGACGGACGGCCGAGAAGCGCGTCCGCGGTCAGCGTCGCGGCCGCGAGACAGAGCGCAAACGCGAGCGCCATCCGGTCTGGCCGCCTGAAAGCCAGGGGCCGGAACTGGGTGCGGCCCTCTCCGCCCTGATAGCAACGCGCATCCATGGCCATGGCCAGGTCCCCGGCCTTTCTGAAACTCGACACGAAGAGCGGAATGACCACCGGAAAAACGCCGCGGATCCGGGTTTGGAGAGCCCCCCCGGTCCGGGCTCCCCTGGACAGCTGGGCCTTGCGGATGCGGTCGGCCTCGTCGATCAGAAGCGGTATGAACCGGATGGAGATCGAGATCATCAGCGCGATTTCGTGGGCCGGTATTCCGAAGCGCCGGAAGGGCTTCAGGAAGCGTTCAATCGCGTCCGTCAATTCCATCGGAGAGGCGGTGAGAGTCAGTCCGTTCGCGAAAATGAGGAGCACTGCGATTCGGAGCGAATAAAAAAGGCCGTTCACCAGTCCCTCGCGGGTCACGGTCCCGATTCCGGCCGGGAGCCGGAGCCACGGAGTTCCTTCGGTCGTGAACGCATGTATCAGAAGAGTCAGGCCGAAAAGCCAAAGAAAGGACCGGATGTTCCGGAAAGCGATGGCCGGAGAAAGCCCGGCCAGCCTGAAAAGCGCAAGGCCGGCCAGTCCGAAGCAACCCAGCACCAGGCCGTTCCGCAGGAGCAGGCAGAGCGTCATGGCCGCTCCGAACAGAAGAATTTTGGAGCGCGGATCCAGGCTGTGCACCCGTGAATTCCGGGGCGCGTATTGTCCCAGAGTGATGTCCCGCAGGGCCATGTGGGGCGCGTTTTCCTTAAATAACAGTTTTCGTGAAAGTTAACCTAATAATATACGATTTTTTAATAGAAAGTCAACCGGATAATCCGGCCTGAAACGAGAAAACCCTTGACTTTTTTAGGTTTTACGGTTATGTTAAAACGATTTTTCCCCCGTCCGAAAACCGTTTTTCACCCCCTGAACAGCGAGGAGAAGGCCCCATGAAGGCGAAACCACCCGCACCCAAAACTTCGCGACCCTTCGTACCGGAATCCTCCAAGATGCGTGAATTCTCTCTGCGTTCCATCGTGATCGGCGTGGTTCTGGCCATGGTGCTGGGATCCGCCAACGCATATCTCGGCCTCAAGGCCGGCATGACGGTGGCCGCGACATTTCCGGCAGCGGTCATCTCCATGTTCGCGCTGCGGCTCTTCCGCAACAAGGGAACGATTCTCGAGGAGAATCTCGCCAGAACCACGGGGGCCGTGGGCGAGGCGCTCGCGGCAGGCGCCATTTTCACCATTCCCGCGTTCGTCATATCCGGCGTCTGGGACAGCTTCAGCTACACTAAAAGCACGCTCCTCATGCTCGCGGGCGGCGTTCTGGGCGTTCTGCTCGTGATCATCCTGCGCAAAACGATGATCCGGGACACCTCCCTGCCCTACCCGGAGAGCAAGGCCTGCGCGGAAATCGTCAAGGCCGGACAGGGCGGCCAGACCGGCGCCGCCTACGTGTTCAGCTCCCTCGGCGTGGCCGCGCTCATCGAATTCTTCCGGAACGACAACGGCTTCAAGCTCATCCGGGACATGCTGACCGCATTCATCCGTTTCCCAGCCTCCAAGATCAGCCTGCTGGATTCGAAAAGCCGCATTCTCCAGTCCGCGGACGCGACCCGGGCGGAATTCGGGTACAACGGCGGCATGCTGTTCCAGTCACCGGCCGCGTCTCCTGCCTTCCTGGGTGTCGGATACATCATCGGGTTTCGGCTGGCGGCCATCAATTTTTCAGGAGGCGTGTTCGGATGGCTCTTCCTGATGCCGGTGGTCCTGCTCATCATGGGAGGCGATCTTCAGCCTTTCGCGGACGTCTCCGGATGGACCGCGGTCGCGAAATCCGCGTATAACGCCACGGTCAAGCCCATCGCGGTCGGCGGCATGCTCGTGGGGGCGTTCTACACGCTTTTCAAGATGCGCAAGAACCTGGCGGGCGGCCTCAAGCACGGCATCCAGGACATTCTCAAGGCGGGAAAGGGCGGCGAAAAGACGTCGCGTATCGACAAGGATCTTCCGTTCGGCCTGGTCCTGATCTCCGTCGGCGTCCTGATTTTCTGCATGGTCCTGCTGTACCAGAGCTTCAGCCACGACTGGGGCTCCGCGGCCCTGGCCGCAGTCGTCATGGGCTTCGCGGGATTCATGTTCGCGGCCGTGGCCGGCTACCTGGTCGGCATCATCGGCAGCTCATCGAACCCGATCTCGGGCCTGACCCTGTCCACGCTCCTGATCGCCGCCCTTCTGATGGTGATGGTCGGGATGAAGGGCGATCCCGGCGTGGCCGCGGTTCTCGGCATCGCGTCCGTGGTCTGCTGTGTCGCGGGCGTGGCGGGCGACATGCTCCAGGACTGGAAGGTCGGGTACATGCTCGGCGGAACGCCCTGGAAGATGCAGGTCGGCGGCCTGATCGGCGTGGTCGCGGCCGCGCTGGTCATGGTGCTCCCCATCATGCTGCTTCACAAGGCCAATGGCATCGGAAGCGAGGCCCTGCCCGCGCCACAGGCCGGGCTCATGTCCATGATGGCCAAGGGCATTGTCGGCGGCGAGATGGCCTGGCCCCTGATCATCGCGGGCATGCTGTTCGCGACTGCGCTCATCCTCATCAATTCACCCTCTCCCATGCTCATTTCCGTGGGCATGTACCTGCCGTTCAACACCACGGCCGCGATTTTCATCGGCGGCCTCTTCAAGTACCTCACGGACACGCTCGCGAAAAAACGCATCCGCAGCGACAAGGACCGCGAGACCGTGGACAACACGGGACTCCTGGTCGCGTCCGGGCTCATCGCCGGAGAGGCGCTTGTGGGAATCCTGCTGGCCGCATTCGTCGTCCTCAACATCAAGCTCGGCATCTCGGAATCGTTCCAGGGTTTCTGGTGGCTGGGCCTGCTGGTGTTCGGCCTGCTGGGCGTCCTGATGATCGGCGCGCCGCTGCGCGCACTGAAATCCGGATCGGCCCGCAGAAAGCGGTAAAAACGGAACACACGGACGGGCTCACGGGGCTGTCCAAAAAGTCCATTATACCCGCGCCCTGAGCCCCTCGATCAAGTCGAGGGGAAAACTCCGTCGAAGGGCGCAATGTGACGGATTTACTGCTCGCCTCGACGGAGTTTATCCTTCGCCTTGTGAAGGGCTCGGCGGGCGGATTGTCGCTAAAACCGACTTTTTGGACAGCCCCTTCAGGGGTGAATGGATGGTGTCATTGAAGAACGCGGTGTGGTCCGCGATACGCGACTGCCTCTCCGTTTCGCGGGATGAGCGGGTGCTGGTGCTCTGCGATGAAACACGGTCGGAACTGGCCCGTGCTTTTCACGAGGCGCTCAGGACCTCGGCGACCGGGACCTGCCTGCTGACCTTGCCCCCGGACCCGGAATCGTACGCAGAATCGTCCAAGGGCCTGATCGCCCTGATGTCCGAGTTCGACGCAGTGATCCTGCTGACGCGGCGGTCCTGGCTCCACACCGAGGCCAGACGCCAGGCCAGCAGGCACGGCACCCGTTTTCTCTGCCTCCCCGGCGCGACACCGGACGCCCTCTGCCGCACTCTGACCGGAAAGTACGCCGCCATTGTCGAGAAGAGCCGCAAAATCGCGGACATCT
>CAZNXX010000078.1:11735-14137 GCA_964577095.1 uncultured bacterium
CTGACCGGAAAGTACGCCGCCATTGTCGAGAAGAGCCGCAAAATCGCGGACATCTTCACAATCGGCAGACAGGGCGTCCTGACCACGCCCGCCGGGACCTCGCTTCAGTTCTCCATCACGCGCATGCGGGGCCTGGCGGACACGGGTATCGCCGCCGAACCCGGATCGGTCGCCTGCGCGCCCGGCGGCGAGGGCAGTGTGTCCCCGATTCCGGAAAGCGTCAACGGGCATGTCGTGATCGACGGATCGTTTCCGGACATCGGCCCGCTGACCCGTCCCATGTGCGTGACGATCCGGTCCGGATGCGTGCAGAGAATCTCGGGAGGCAAGGAAGCGGACAAGTTGAAAACGCTCATGCGCAGGCAGGGCAAGCCCGGCCGCACGGTCGCGGAAATCGGCGTGGGCACCAACCCGTATGCCGTTCTGACCGGCGTGACCCTGGAGGACGAGAAAGTGCTGGGCACCGCGCATGTGGCGTTCGGCGACAGCCAGACTTTCGACGGAAAGACGGCCGCGGCCTTTCACCTCGACGGCATCCTGCTGAAGCCGACGCTTGACGTGGACGGCAAGCGCATCGTGGAGAACGGGGTGATCAACGTTTAAAGACAGAAGACCCCGGGGTTTTCGGACCCCGGGGTCGTTCTCTGGTATCGGAAGGCGGGCCGCAAGCCCGCCTTTTTTATTCCCCGGCGGGATAAATGGGTGGGCCTGCGGCCCACCCTACGGCTGAACTATTTCGATTTTTGTAGGGTGGGCCGCAGGCCCACCAGCTCTATTCTCCTGCTATGTTCAATGAAAAAGCAGATTCATCCGTTCTATTTCCCCAATCCTCCCGATAAATTCCACACGACACATGCTTGTGAAATGTTGACCAGGGCCAATCCTTGACTTTTTTGACCAAACCGTGCTTAACTGGATTGAAATGCACATAATCGAAATGCCGCCTGAAATCCTCCTGATCCCTGATTGTGTGTTCCCAGAAACGCCTCTGCCACACCAAAGCCTCTCGTTTCAGTCTTCTTGATCTCGATATTCCCGATTCCGGAAACATGCCCTTGTTGATTTGTCGCGTGAACCCCTCTTTGATTTTCTGCCATCGAAGCGGATAATTGAAATCATTTTCAGGCAGTTTCCAAATGCAATGCAGATGTTCCGGAAGCAGACAAAAAGCCAGAAGCTCGAACGGAAAAGAATCGTGGACTTTCTTCCATGATTCCCTCAAGGCATCACGGGATTTCGGCAAGGTCAGGAAAGGGGCTCTGTTATAGGTAACCAAGGTGAAAAAATAAGTCCCGCCGGGAACATACACTCGATGGTAATTGGACATTGTATCGAATCCAAACGGATAATCGGTGGACCTTCGGCCCACCCTACGGCTTTTGGTTGTCCAATTGATGCAGGTGCGTCGGTGTAAAAAAAAGCGGAAAGAATACTTATTTAAGAAATTATTATGTGATTTTCAAGTTGTAGGGTGGGCCGCAGGCCCGCCTTTTTTATTCCCCGGCGGGATTAATGGGTGGGCCTGCGGCCCACCCTACAGAACTCGATCGTTCCGCCCGACACAACCAGCTCATCCAGAATCCCCGCCAGCCTCTCCGTCTGCAGTTTGCGGCTGAACTGTTCCGTCCAGGGATCCATCCGGAAACCGCGTGCGGTTTTCCCCTCTCCCCTCTTCCACGCGTGGAACATCCCGATCAGGCTGGACGCGATACCGTCCGGGTCACCCGGACGGACAACCTGCGCCCTTCCGCTGGCGAGGGCGATTCGGGCCGCCTCACCGTCAGGCAGAACGCCGAGTATGGGCAGGCCGGATGCGAGATATTCGAACAGCTTGCCCGGAATGACGCCCGGACCTGAATCCGGAGGAAGAACCAGCAGGAGCGCGTCCGAACGGGACAGATGCTTCAGGCTTTCCGCGTGCAGAACGTATCCGGTCTGTTTCACAAGTCCGTTCAGGCTGTTACCGAGTATGAACCCATCCAGATTCACATCCGTTACTGATCCAACGAAGCATATTTCCAGCGCTTTCCGCAATGCGGGTTCCCTGAGTATCGCTTTGCCTGCACCCGCGAGAAAAGCGTCCGGAGGATGAACGGAATTGACCGTACCGCTGTACGTGATCCGGAATCGGACCGATCGTTCGAGTCTGAAGTCCAGGAAATCCTCAGGATCGAAACCGTTCGGGTTCCAACTGAAATGCTCAGCCGGTCTGCGGCTGAGGCGCCGCATGTCATCGAGCACACGTGACGAGACCCCGGTGATCCTGTCCGCGTGCTTGAGCGCGAGACGGAGCAGGAATTCGTTCATCCTCCGGTGGGCCGGAGTGGGAACCCGGTCAAAGGACTCCCGGTTCCAGCTGTCCCTGAAATCCGCGACCCAGGGTATGCCGAGCCTGCGCTTCA
>CAZNXX010000079.1:0-13910 GCA_964577095.1 uncultured bacterium
GGCGCCAGGTCGTGGAGGCACTGGGACAGCGTCCGGCGCCGGGGTTTCACGCCGAGGGTCAAGAGCCAGTCGCGGTTCCGGGCCCGGAGACCGTTGACCTGGTACCGGGCCAGCAGGAACACATTGGCCCGCTGCAGGCCGAAGGTCAGGCCGGAGGCTGAGGGCATATAGGCGGCGAGTGTCCGGGCTTCGTCCAGACCGGATCCCGCGAGTTTCCGGCCGATTTCGTTCACGTACAGCCGGTGCACGCCGTCGGCGCCCGCGTCGGATTCGACGACCTGGCTGGAGCGGTCATTTCGGATCACGCGGCCGGCGCCGTGGAAGGTGTGGTGGCCGCCCAGTTCCATCCGGAAACCGGCCGCGTCGAGGCGGATGGCCGCGTTGAGCCTCAGCAGGCCGGTGCGCTCCGTGAGAATGATCCGGTGGGCATAAGTGCGGCCCGCGCCGGCCGCCGTCCATTCCAGGTGGTCGGTCAGTTCGACCGTCCGCATGAGGCCCGCCGCGCCCGCGGTGAATGCAGCCGTCAGACGCGTGTCGACGCTGAGTCCGAAATCGGACACCGCGAGACGGGTTTTACCCGGCCACCATCCGGAGCCGGCGAAACCCATGCCGTAGACGCCGTCCGTCGGACGGCCGTCCGGTGCCGAAACGCCGAGACCGGCGAACATCGCGTCCGCGTCGGACAGTCGGCCGGACAGGCCCCGCATCCAGTGCCCGGCCTGGTCGTATGAGACCGTCGCGAGCAGTTTGTGCCGCACGCCCGCGTTCAGGTTGAACCCGAATCCGGAGGCGCCGGTCTCGGAGAAAAAGCCGCGGCCGCGTTTGATGACGCGCCGGCCGTCCCCGCCGTACCGCGAAAAGTCGAAGGACATCCCGGCGCCCGGCACGGACCAGAGAGGACCGAGAAAGGTCCCGAGCACATCCGCATTCACGCCCGCCCCGCCGCGGTGGTCATGAAAAAGGCCGAACGCATCCGCTTTCGCGGACACCAGGAAACCGCCTCCCTTACCCTCGAACAGATACCGCTTGGTGACCGCCCGGCCCCGGAGAATCGCCTGCGGCGCGGTCTCGAGTCCGGATTGCAGCCGGCCCGCGGAAACGGCCGTTTCCAGATCCGTCCGGTCCGTCCATTCGAAGCGGACCAGCCGCTCCAGCCGCCTGGACCGGAGCCCGTCGAGGAAGGCGTTCAGCCGGAGGCGCAGGCCGGGGTCTCCGGGCACGGACGCGAGCAGACGCTCAGCCTCCGCGAAATTCTCCCTCGCCTCGCAGAGCAGAATCTCGTACGCCAGAAGGCGCTCTCCGACCGAACGGTCCGCGGCCTCGGGCCGGATCCGCAGCATCCGCATTTGATCCTCGGCCTCCGCCGTTCTGCCGGAAACCAGCAGGAGCTGCATGAGGCTCTCGGCCGCCTCCAGTGAATAGACGGCCCTGTAATCCGCCTCTGCCCTTCCGAGTTCCTGGGGCCATCCGGCCGACTGCCGGCTCCGTCCGAACCAGACCATCTGCGACGTGAGCAGGCGCTCTTCGATGCGCCTTCTCGCTCGCCTGGCGCCGAGTGTGTCGTAGGCCGTGCCACGGCCGAAATGCGCGGCTGCGGCTGTCGCGGAATCGCCCGGAAAATTCAGACTGGAGGAGTAGGCGGAGACGGCTTCATCGAGTCTTTTCTGCTCGTGCATCAAACCGCCGGCCAGAAGGAAAAGGCCGGCAAGCCGGTCCGGACGGGGCGCGGTCTGCTGTTTTTCCACAGCGATCGCCTGATCGATCATGATCAGCGAAAGCCGGTTGTCTTCTTTTCGGGACAGGACGCGCTGATAGAGGGAATCCGCGCCGTTCTGGCCGGCCAGCGGGGCGATGAAAGAGACGCCGGACAATAAAACGATCAGAATTCGTTTCAAGAGATTCTCCGAACCAGGTGTGTTTTGTCCGGTGCCGGGACGAAAGAACGGTCGGTCGTTTCCGGGAAAAACAATCTAAAATAAACTAAATTAAAAAGCAAGATCAATGCCAGAACGATTCGGCGGAGGGATGTTTTTATCGACTTGTTTTATTTAGAGATAGGTGGATTTGACAGGAAGAGAAAAAACATAAAAGAAGAGCCGGATGGTTTAAATCCGGTCAAATCCGCTGTTTTTTCAATCATTTGAGATAAAAAAGGCGAAGGGACGGACAGACACTTGCGCGCCATGCCGCCCCTTCTCCTTTGTGAGGGGTATTTCATTCCATACAGGGGCCCCCGCCCCCGCGTCACCGTGTTGACACGTGCGACGCACCTACTCAATCGATCAGCCGATCGCGACTCCGTCCCTTTCCTCGGTGCGGATACGGACGCACTCGTGCATGTCCACCACGAATATTTTCCCATCCCCCGTCTTCCCGGTCTTGGAGGCCTTGATGATGGCCTGGATGGCCGGCTCGACGTACGGATCATTGAGCGCGATCTCGAGTCTCACCTTCTTGGTGAGCTTCCCCGATTCCACCACGCCCCGGTACGTCTCCGGAATGCGCTTCTGCCGGCCGCAGCCCAGCACATTGCTGACGGTCTTGAGATAGATCTCCTTTTCGTCGAGCGCCTCCATCACGTCGTCAAGCTTGTGCGGCTGAATGATGGCGATGATGAGTTTCATTTTACTTCTCCCCGGGATCCGGAAGCGTCGTGCGATGCGTTTCCTGTCCCATTAACGTTCAACCCCAGCGGGGTGTCCAAAAAGTCCATTTTACTCGCGCCCTGAGCATGCCTGCCCCCGCATTTTTTTTAAGCGGGGGTCGAAGGGCGTTCAGTGACGGATTTACAGCTCGCCTCGACGGAGTTTATCCTTCGCCTCGCGAAGGGCTCGGCGAGCGGATAGTCGCTAAAACCGACTTTTTGGACAGCCCCATCACAATCCTCCGTTCAGTCGAGCAGCGTGTACGCGCTCTCCCGGTGCTGCGTGTCATCCAGGCCGATCACCTCGTCCTCCTCGGTCACGCGGAGGCCCATGGTTTTGTCGAGAATCTTCAGCAGGATCCAGGTAACGACCGCCGCGTAGACCGCCGTGACGCCCACGGCCGCAGCCTGGCTTCCGAGCAGCCCGGCGTTCCCGAAGAACAGGCCGTCCGCGCCGGCCGGGTTGACGGCCTTCTGCGCGAACAGGCCCGTGGCCAGGGCGCCGACCGTGCCGCCCACGCCGTGCACGCCGAACGCGTCCAGGCTGTCGTCGTACTTGAACCGCGTCTTGATCACCGAGACGGACACATAACAAACCGCGCCGCCCAGAACGCCGATGGCGATCGCCGAGAGCGGGGACACGAAACCCGCGGCCGGAGTCACTGCGACGAGGCCGGCCACCGCGCCTGTGGCCGCGCCCAGAACCGTCGGCCGGCCGACCACGACCCACTCGATGGCCATCCACGCGAGCGCCGCGGCCGCGGCCGACGTGTTCGTGGCGATGAACGCCGACACGGCCAGGCCGTTCGCCCCCAGGGCACTGCCCCCGTTGAACCCGAACCATCCGAACCAGAGCATCGAAGCGCCGAACACCGTGTACGTCATGTTGTGCGGCGGAATGGTGTGGTGCGGAAAACCCTTGCGGCGGCCGAGCATCAGCGCGCAGACCAGCGCCGAGATGCCGGACGAGACGTGGACCACAGTGCCGCCCGCGAAGTCGAGGGCACCGAGAGAGCGCAGCCACCCGCCCGTGCCCCACACCCAGTGGCAGACCGGATCGTACACGAGCGTCGCCCACAGCAGGCTGAAAACCGCGAACGTGGAGAAACGGATGCGCTCGGCGAAGGCGCCCGTGATCAGGGCGGGCGTGATCACCGCGAACATCATCTGGTACGCCATGAACAGACTGTGCGGAATCGTCGCCGCGTAATCGGGGTTCGGATCGGCGCCCACGCCCTTCAGTCCGAACCACGAGAGATCTCCGATGAAATGGCCGATGTCCGGACCGAAAGAGAGGCTGTAACCGAAGAGGATCCACTGGATGCTGATGAGGCAGAGCAGAAAGAACGACTGCATCATGGTGGAGAGCACGTTCTTGCGGCGTACGAGCCCTCCGTAGAAGAACGCGAGGCCGGGCGCGGTCATGCTCATAACGAGCGCGGCGGACATGAGAACCCAGGCGACGTCGCCCGGTTGAATGGGAAGGTGCATGGTCGGACTCCTTGACTGTACGGGTGGATGGCAATGCTGCCCCTCGCGCTTGGAGACAAGCAAAGCCGGTGCCAGTCAGGAACCGGGGCGCGTGACCGCGCTCAAGACACGCGGGATCAACGGGTTACAGGGGAAACGGGGATTGAGGGAGAACGGGCGGTAAAAAACAATTCTGTAGGATGCCGCCGGATCGGGGACTTTTCCGTAAGAAAAAGCCGGAAGCCCGTCCCGAAATCGGAACGCGGTCTCCCGGCTTTTTAATTCCGGATGTCCCCGCGGCCGCATCAACCGGCCGGGGGCCAGGCGTTATCTGAGTTTCGCGGGCTCCAGTTTCGGGGCGAACGCGTGAATGACACCGAGCGCGACCAGGTAGATGCATCCCGCCGTGATGAAAATGGGAAGGTAGTTGTTCGGATTCTTGTCGAGTATCCATCCCACGATGTTCGAGATGAAGTATCCGCCCAGCCCGCCCATGAATCCGCCGATGCCCACAACCGAGGCCACGGTGCGCTTCGGGAACATGTCGGAGCTGAGGGTGAAGATGTTCGCCGACCATCCCTGATGGCCCGCGCAGGCCAGGCCGATGAGGAGGACGGCGGTCCAGATGTTGTCCGTGACGCCCGCGTAAATCACCGGAACCACGCACAGGGCGCAGATCAGCATGGCGGTTTTGCGCGCACGGTTGGTGGTCCACCCGGCCTTGAGGAACACGCCGGGCAGCCATCCGGCGACGATGGAGCCCACGCTGGCCATGGTGTAGATGATGAGTATGGGCCACCACAGGTCCTTGATGTTGACGCCGAATTTCTTGAAGAGGAACCCCGGCACCCAGAACAGCCACACCCACCAGACCGGGTCCGTGATGCCCTTGCCGACGGCGAACGCCCAGGTTTGCTTGTGCCCGAGCAGGCCCGTCCACGTCTTGAACATTTCAGAAACGGACTGCCGCTGTTCCTTCTCCGGCGGCTCGCTCCGGATGTACGCCAGCTCCGCGGCCGAAACGCGCGAATGCCGGTCCGGATGGTCGTACATCAGCAGCCAGAAGATCAGCCAGATGAATCCCAGCGCGCCGGTGAGGATGAACACCCACTGCCAGTGCCCGAGCGACTCCAGGATCCAGGCCACCGCGATCGGCGTGATAAACGCCCCGATGTTTGTGCCGGAGTTGAAGACAGCCGTCGCCAATGCCCTTTCCTTCTTCGGGAACCATTCGGCGATGGCCTTGATGGACGCGGGGAAATTCGCGGCCTCTCCCAGTCCGAGCAGGATGCGCGCGGCTCCGAATGCGAACACCGTGCCGGACAGGGCGTGCCCCATGGCCGCCAGGCTCCACCAGACAATGGCGATGGCGAATCCCTTGCGGATGCCGATCCGGTCGATCAGGGCGCCCGCGAAAAGCATCATCACGGCATAGGCGAGCTGAAAATAACCGACGACCTGGCCGTAGGTCAGCTCGGACCAGCCGGGCCAGGTCAGGATCACATTCTGTTTGAGTATGCTGATGACCTGCCGGTCGATGTAATTGATGGTGGTGGCGACGAAAAGAAGCCCGCAGATGACCCAGCGGTAGTTGCGGAAGATTTTTTTGGCCACGGTTCCTCCAGGATATGCTAAACCGTTTAGTACAAGTCTAAAATAAACAAATAAATCCGTAATGTCAAGAAGTACTTGATTTGTGGTTTACAATTTTGTATTTTTTGGGGAGGGGTGATACATATTTGTCCATGCTCATACTGCCGTTGAATGACCCCGCCGCAAGCGGCGGCGTATCACAGGGAATCTGGATGATCAGCGCCGCAAACGGCGGGGAATCCGACTCGTCGGAGAGGCCAGAAGCCCATTCTCCAAGTATTCCGGAAAATGAGCAATCAGAAAAACGGACTTCTGGCCGCCCGATTGAACCTCCGGAACCGGCCGTCTTACATTTGAGGCGCGCTCCGTTCCGCCCCTGTCGCGAGGAGTGAATCATGAACACTGTCACCGCCAAGAGTTTTCCCCTCCTGATCGAGATCAACCAGGCTGTCGGCCGCACGCTCGAGCTTCACGACGCGCTTCACGCAACCCTCCAGATTCTGCTGAATTCCTACAAAATCCGGTCCGGGGCGATCTTTCTGATGGACGATTCCGGGACGACGCTGACCCTGGAGGCATCCATCGGCTACAAATCGAACGTGCTCGACACCCGTTTCGCCGTGGGAGACGGGCTGACCGGCCGGGTCGTCGCATCAGGCAAGCCGATTGTGGTTCCGCAGGTCAGCAAGGAGCCCCTGTTTCTGAACCGAATGGCGTCGTGGGACAAGGAGGCCGGCGAGCAGAGCTTCTTCGGCATCCCCGTCATGCTCGATTACAAGGCCCTCGGTGTGCTGATCGTCAATTTCGCCTACCATTCCAAGCGGGACTACGACGGCACCCTGCAGTTTCTGACCCTGGTCGCCTCGGCCCTGCTCCAGCCCATCCGGGTCCGCCATGTCATGGAGAACCAGCGCCAGACCCTGCTGGATGAGAATGTGACGCTCAAGCGGAAACTGCAGGAGGAGTACAGCTTCCACAACATCATCGGCAACAGCAATGAGATGCGGGACGTGTACGAGCAGGTGGCCACGGTCGCCCCGACGCAAACGACCGTCCTGCTCCGCGGCGAGACCGGAACGGGCAAGGAATTGATCGCCGAGGCCATCCATTACAACTCGCCGCGCGCCGAAAAGCCCTTCGTCCGCGTGAACTGCGCGGCCATTCCGGAAAACCTGATCGAGTCGGAATTCTTCGGATACGAGAAAGGCGCGTTCACCGGCGCCGTCGGCCGAAAAAAGGGACGGTTCGAGCTCGCGGACGGCGGCACGATTTTTCTGGACGAGGTCGGCGAGCTCTCCGCCATGACCCAGGTGAAACTGCTCCGCGTGCTGCAGGAGCAGGAATTCGAACGCGTCGGCGGAACGGAGACGCTCCGGGCGGATGTGCGGGTCATCGCCGCGACGAACGCCGACCTCGAGCGGAACATGGCGGACGGCAGGTTCCGCGAGGACCTGTACTACCGGCTGAACGTGTTCTCCATCGTCCTGCCGCCGCTCCGCGAACGCAAGACCGACCTCCTGCTGCTGGCGGACCACTTCATGCTGAAATACAGCCGCCAGCACGCGAAGTCCGTGAAACGCATCTCCACCCCGGCCATCGACATGCTGATGCGGTACCACTGGCCCGGCAACGTCCGGGAGCTGGAGAACTGCGTCGAACGCGCCGTGCTCGTGTGCGAGGACCAGGTCATCCACAGCTACCACCTGCCCCCCACCCTGCAGACCGCGGAAAGCAGCGGCACCACGAACACGCGGTCGCTCCGGGACGCGGTGGCGACTTTCGAGAAGGAGCTCATCCAGGATGCGCTGAAATCCACGCGCGGGAACGTCGCCAGGGCCGCGCGCCTGCTCGACACGACGGAGCGCATCCTGGGATATAAGATCCGGAATTACGGGATAGACGGCAAGCGGTTCAAGGAGTGAGAAAAACCGGGTTCCCCTGACGGACCTTCCATTTTTCGTGATTGGATCGACTGGTCCGCGGAGAAAAATCGAGGGGGGACAAAAGTGTTAATCGCGCACCGCGAAAACACCGCAGGGGCGACGCGGCGCGTCGCCCCTGCATGATACAACCCTCCCGCCATAGGCTTCCAATAAAAAACCCGGGCATCGAGCCCGGGATTTTTTGTGCCGAATATTTTTTAAATACCCTACTTCACCTTCTCCACCGGAATCACCATCTCCACGCGGCCGGTGAACCCCCCGTCTCCGGTGGGCATCGGCATGGACACGAAACGCTCCATCATCGGGCCCGCGGGCCGGTATCCGTTCGCGGGGATCCAGGCGAACAGCGCGGCGGTCGCCGCGTTCTGCTCAGGCGAGCCGAAGACACCCTCGAAAAACAAAGCGGCGGTCGAAGGATACGTGTACTTTTTCAGAACCAGCGGAGCGGTCACCTTCGCCGTGTCCGGGCAGGGGATGCCGAGATCCCAGACCAGCGAATCCACAGGCGTCTCGTCCGGACTGTTGTAATACAGCCCGAACGGCGCGGCCGCCATGGAAAGTCCCTGGCTCCCCGCGTTCTGCATGAGTTCCATGAACGCGTTCCCGTGCTGATCGTAACTCCCCTTCATCTCGAGTGCGGCGTACGAAAACGCCTCCACCGGGACGAGACGCACGGATTCGAGAATCGGCGCTTTCGGCTTTTCCAGGGCCGCGGCAGGCGTCTGGGACAGCGCCGCGCCGGACGCGGCGAATGCCAGGGCGATGCAAAACATGGTTTTTCTCACAAAAACCTCCGGTTGATTGGGACGGCAATACCTGAAAGGATTCTGAAGAGGATACGGACGCGGGGAGGGGAAAGTTGCGTTCTGAATCTCAGAAAGGGTGTGTCCGAAAAGTGGATTCACCCGCGCCCTGAGCCCTCGATCAAGTCGGGGGTAGACTCCGTCGAAGGGCGCCAAGTGACGGATTTACAGCTCGCCTCGACTCCGCTCGGCGAGCGGTATTCGTGGAAATTCGACTTCTGAGACAGCCCCGTCTTCGGGATGGCAATCACCAGTTGCTTTTCGGCCTTCGTTTTCCGAACAGCGCGGCGCAGGGCGCGTTTTTCGTCGTGTAGGCCTGGAGCTCGCGGCACCAGACCGCGATGAAAGTCCGGCATGAGTCCGAACCGTCCAGCGCCTGCTCTTTCGGGAAGTCCGCATGGGGGCAGTGAAAATCGCAGAACCGGATGCGGGAAGATTGGACACCGGCATTCCCGCCCGCGGGGCCGGTGTTGTCCGTTCCGTCCTTCACTCCGCGGACCGTCTCATTCCACCCAGTACAGGATGCGGCCGCACTGCTCGCAGGTGTAGATCATCTGGTCTTTGCGGCCCTTCTCCCCGTAGGACGTGGGCAGTTTGGCGAAACACCCGAGGCACACGTCGTTCTGCACCGGCACAATGGGCCGCTTGAAACGGGTGTGAAGCCGCTGGTAGGTGCGCAGGAACCGGGGAGAGATGTTCTTGGCGATATCGTCCATGGCCTTGCGGAGCTTCTCACGCCCTTCCATCTCGAAACCCATGGTGGCTTCCGCTTCGGCCGTTTCCTTCAGCATGAGGTCCAGGTCCTGGTATAGAACCAGCATTTCGATCAGGTTGCGGGTCATCGGTTCAGCCTCCCTGGATGGCTTTGAGGAAAGATCCGAAATCCGGGGCGGCGATCATGGCCTGCCTCAGCTTGGAATCCCGGACCGATTCCACGACCTTGCCGAGCACCGGAAGGTACAGGTTGTTCCCGTCGAGGGGCGGCGCCACGATGAGAAAAAACAGCTGGGCCGGCTTTTTGTCAAGCGCGTCGAAATCAACGCCTTTCTTGGAGATGCCGACCACGATATGCAGGTCGGACACCGCAAGGGTCCTGCAGTGCGGCACCGCCACGCCCTTCCCGATGCCCGTGCTGCCAAGGGTTTCGCGCTTCAAGAGGGTCTCGATCACGAGTCCCTTGCTCCTGACGAATCCGCCGGCCACCAGGGGCTGAACCAACTCCTCCAGGACCGCCGGCTTGGTCCCGGCCTGCATCGCCGGAATGAACAGGTCCGGTTTCAGAATCTTGACGAGTTCGTTGATCTTCATCACTGCTTCTCCTGCGTCACGTGACCGAATCGAGTTTTTTACGCTTGAGCCGCTCCACGACCTGCTTGACGTCCTCCGACCGGTCCATCCGGCACACCAATGTGACGTTCTTCTCCTGAACGACCACGACACGGTCGAGTCCGAGAACCGCCACAACGCCCCCGTCCGTGTGCACGTACGACTGCGTCGTATCGACGAGCACCGCGTCCCCCGTCACGGAGTTCCCTTTCGCGTCTTTCTCGCTGAGCTTGTGCACCTGCTCCCAGCTGCCGAGGTCGCTCCAGCGAAAATCGCCCCGCACGCAAAGCACGTTGGTGGCCTTCTCCATGATGCCGAAATCGATCGAGATGCTCCGGATCTGCCGGTATACGCGCTGGACCGCCCGGACGTAGCCGCGCTTGTCGAGCGCGCCCCGGATCTCGCTGAGCCCGTCATACAGGTCGGGCAGGAATTCCTCCACGGCCTTGAGATAGACCGAGGTCCGGAACACGAATATGCCGCTGTTCCAGACAAAATCGCCGCTGGCGAGAAACATGGCCGCGGTTTCGGCATTGGGCTTCTCGGCGAAGGTCTTCACTTTAAAAGCCTCCACGCCGTAGAAGGACCCCTGGCCTCCGTCGATCTGGATGTACCCGTACCCGGTCGCCGGCCGGTCGGGCACGATGCCCAGCGTGACGAAACTATCCTGCTCCCGGGCCAGCTGGGCGGCCGCCAGTATGGATTTGCGGAACCTCGGAAGATCCAGAATGAGGTGGTCGGCCGGAGTGACCGCCATCACGGCGTCCGGTTCCGAACGGTCCAGAACCACGGCGGCGAGGCCGATGCACGGGGCGGTATCCTTGCCCATCGGCTCCCAGATATAATGGGACTTGGGAATTCGGCCGGAAAACGGACGGAACTGGGATTTCTGACCGGCTTTCGCGACCACATACAGGTTGTCCCTGCCGACCAGGGGAGCGAAGCGATCGAGGGTTTGTTCGAAAAGCGTCTTTCTGCCGATGATATTCAGAAACTGCTTGGATTTCGATTCGCGGCTCCTGGGCCAGAACCGCGTCCCGGATCCGCCGGCCATGATCACGGCGTACAAATCGGACCTCCGATCCACGGCCGTGAAGAGGGCTGCGCGTGAAGCCTTCTGCCGATGGCCGATTTCTGATCCACATGTGAAATTGCCGGATGGGCCGCTCCCCGGATACGGGAGAGAAACCGGGCGAAGGGCCGCAAGGCCTCAATGGGGAAGTGCGTATGGAGCCGAATTCGAGTGATACGATCCGCCTGTCGATAAGCGGTCCAGGCCTGGATGCCGGAACCGCTGCATCATGCCGGAGAACGAACGGGGTAACATCGTATAATAAAAAGAATTTATCAGAAAATCAAGCGTATTCGGAAATGCGTTCCCGTCTTCCGCGCGGATAAAGCCGGGCCGGTTTTTTCACCGGCTTTCCGGGAAAGGCCGAGTTCAGAAGCCGTCTGAAATCCAGCGCCTTCCTGCCGAGTTCCGGCACGGTTCCGTCGTTGTGCACGATAAAATCAGAGCGCTCCGCGCGGTCCTCGTCGGTCATCTGCGCGGCCATTCTCATCCGGATGTGGGCTTCGTTCCATCCGCGCGACTCCCGCAGACGTCTCAGACGCGCCTTGATCGGCGCGCGCACGGTCACCACCGTATCGCAGAGACGGTCGCAGCCGGTTTCGAAAAGAACGGCCATGTCCAGTACCAATGGACGGTCGGGTGCTTCCTTTCGGAGGCGGCGGATCTCAGCGCGTATGGCCCTCACCAGGGGCGGCCAGACGATACGGTTCAACGCGCGGAGCGCGGGCGGGCTGTCGAAGACGATCGAGGCGACCAGGCTGCGGTCCAGGCGTCCGGAGGCCTTGAAAATCCGCTCCCCGAAAGCCTCGGCCAGTTTTTTCCTCACGGCCCGGTCCGAATCCGTCAGGCGCGCCGCGATCCGGTCCGCATCCACGGCGTGCCCGGACCGGCCCGCGAGCCGTCGGCTGAAAGCGGTTTTACCGCTCCCGATGCCTCCGGTCACGCCCGCAATCCAGGCCCGCCGCGCCGCAGCCGCCATGTCAGCGCGATTTCGTGATGAGTGTCGGAAACGGGGGCGTCGCGGCCGGGAACGGCACGCCCGGCTTGTACGCGTAGAAGTCGATGTTGGACAGCCGGATCGTCTTCAGGATTTCCGCGTCCCACGAAATCCGGCTCCGGTTGGCCGCCCACAAGCTGTCCACGTAAGCCTCATACACGGGCTTCAGCTTGGTCGGCTGTCCGGACAGTCCGTGCCTCTCCGCCAGCCGGTTCAGCGTCTCGTTCCGGAAGTGATTCGCGACCAGCGCGTCCTGCCATTCGGCCGCGTTCGAGCGCACGAAATCCCGCTTGTCGAGGCCGCGCTTGTAGGCTTCCCGGTTCAGGAACTGGTCACGCATGAAATCGGTCACCGCGTTCTTAAATTCCGCGCGGAAGGCCTCTCTCGGGATGTCCTTTCTCCGGTACACCAGGGGATGCGCGGAAAGCTCGCGCTTGAACTGATCGACGGTCCAGGTTTTGCCTTCCACTTCGAAGAACGACGCCTTCAGGAAAGCCTCCTCGTTCCCGTACGGGTCGACCGCCGCTGAATCCTTCAGGGCGTTGAAGAAATTCCGGTTGATCTCCTGAACCTGCGAATCGGAGGTGGCGCCGTACATCATCCAGGCCATTTCGGCCATCCGGCGGAAAACGGGGGGATTGAACTTGATGGCCTTTCCGCCCAGCAGGCGCCCCATATACCGTTCCCACTCCGCCCGCGCCTTGCGCTGGACGGTTTTCTCCTTCACCTCGTTCCACTGCATCTGCACCTCTTCCCCGCCGATGACCGGATGATCCGTCCACCCGGCCACCTTCATGATCAGGTGCTCGTTCGGGCCGACGCGGATGGGGCCGATGACCGTGTCCACGGGAACAGGCCGGCGGAACAGGGCCTCGTGCACCAGGTCGTTTTCAGGATCCTTCCACTTCACCGCGTGTTTGGGGATGGACGATCCCTCCGGCCCGAGCCCGTCGAAAATAGGACCGGCTTTTTGCGGATTCAGCAGTATCTGTTCCTGAATTTTTCTGGCTGTCTCTTTATTCCGGATCGTATAGAACTGAACCTCGTATTCGCGGCCCGCCAGACGATACCGCTGTTTCAGTTCCGACGTGTCCACCTTCACTTTTTTCGTGGCGACTTCCCCGTACAGTTCCTCCCGCATGCTTTGTTCCCGGATGCCGCGGATGTGATCGCGGAAGGAACGGCGTTTCAGAAGGGGATAATCATCTCCCGCCTCGATGGCGAACAGTTTTTCCATCACCAAATTATTGAGAAGTTCGACTTTCGTGCAGTCGCTTTGAAGGCCGGGATACTTCGGCCGGATCGTCAGCTCGGTCCGGTACTGGTATTGTTTTTTGGTGATGGTTCTGTCCCCAATACGGGCGAGGACGGGGTCCTCTTGTTCCTTCTTGGCGCATCCCGCGGCGATCAGAAGGATGGCGGCAGGAACCGTGAAGAAAACTGCGGCACGATTGAATCGCATAAGTTGTCCCATAGTTGTTAAGTGATTGATCAGGTTGAGTATAGACTGTTCTTTACGGAATCGTTTCCGGAATCGTTTCCGGAATCGAAACAATGTAACAACTTTTTCAGGGATATTCTATCTAATTTTACTGCTTTTATCGTCTCTGGTTCCGGAGCATCGGTTTTCCTGAGACTCCTATGCCGGTTTGAGATGCAATCATACAAAATCATCCAAACTAATGATATTTAACTGCTTAACCCGTAAGCTCAACCATGGATCGATTTTATGAATCATGATGAAAGAACCATATTTTTTAATGACGAATCAGTCCCTCATTTTCATCAATCATCTTTGCTCATGGTCTTACCGACGCGTAGAAAAAGACCTGAAAGGTTTTCGGACCTTTCAGGTCTCTTTTATAATCCTTCACGGATTTTTCCGCCCCAGCCCGGATCCCCGACAGAATAATTCGGGGATGACACCCAACCCTTATACTGATTATTCTCTTGTAACCCGGAATCCGGAACTCGGAACCCGGAACTTTTCAGAACGTGAGCCCGAGTGAGAACTTCTGGATCTCCTTGAGCACGCCGAAATCCGCCCACGCATAGTCCAGCA
>CAZNXX010000080.1:0-13820 GCA_964577095.1 uncultured bacterium
GGACCAAGCAACAAGATTCTTTCTGATTGAAGGCCCGCGGCTTGTCTTCAATAATTCATAAATATAATCGCTTGATCCCGCAAAGCGGGGCCTTCAACCAGAAGGCATATAATTGCTTGGTCCCGCGCAGCGGGGCCGCGGGGAGCTTCAACGGCCTGATGCCCACGGCCGTTTTCATGTTTATCATCCTCGCCGCTTCTTCTGCGGCACAGGTCCCGATGTCCTTCCGCTCCACCACCCTGCGCTTCGGCGGCCCGACGTCCCTTCCGGTTCTTGCGGACGCGGACGGGGACGGATGGATCGACTTGACCGCGGCATGGCGCGGCCCGGAAGACCCGGCCGCGACCCTGGCGTTTTTCCGGAACCGGAGCGGTTCTTTCGCTTCCATTCCGGATTCGTCCATGCGCCTGCCCGGCGACGCGGTTCTGTTCGATCGGGTTCCCCTTCCGGGAGGCCTCGGATCATCGCTCTGGATACTGACTCCGTCCGAAGTCCGTTCCATGCGTTTTCCGGAACCGGAACGGTCCGGGTTTTTCGCGGATACCGTTTTCGCGGTGCGCACCGCATTTCCAGGAATCGCGGCGGGCCGCCCCGAGGCATGGCCCTTTGCCTCCGCACTCTCCTTGCCTGAAAACCCGGTTTTTCTGATCCCCGCTGAAAACGGTCTGCGTCTTTTCAATCCCGGTCGGTCCGGATCCGCGGATTCCTGCGGAATCCCGGGCGGGTTCGGCCTGTTCCGCTCCGCGATCCGGTCCGGAGCGCCTGTTTTTTCGTTCAGCCTTCCGGTCCCGGTGACGGGCGACTGGAACGCGGACGGAACCCCGGACGCGGCCCTGGTGCTGGACGGCCACGCCGCGCTGCTCTTCCGTGACGGTGATTTTTTCCGGAGCGACTCCGCGCCCGCTTTCGAATCCGGATGGGGCGGAGATCCGGCCCGGCGTCCCCGCACGCGCGATTATGAATTCAGGGACTTTAACGCGGACGGGCTCACGGACGTGCTGGTCATCGAAGCGCCGGCCCAGGGGCTCCTGACGCCGCCGGGATGGGCGAGGCTGCACCTCAACCGGAAGACCGGATGGGATGCCGCGCCCGATCAGGTGCTGGTGCGGAACCGATTCTTCGGAGACCGGGCGGTCGGGGATTTCAACGGAGACGGCCGGCCGGATCTGTGCCTCGTCTCACTGGAATCGAGCCCTGCGGACATCATCCGGTACGGCATGACGCGGCGCGTGCGGAACCGTTTTGATTTTCACTTCTGCCCGCCGGACGGCCGGTTTCCCGCGAAACCCGGCCGGTCCGTGACTGTCGCGTTCAACCGCACCTTGTCCGCGCTTTTCACCGAACCGCTCGTCGTCCGGCCGTTTGCCGGGGATTTCGACGGGGACGGAAGGGAGGATGTGGGGCTGTGGGCTTCTGAAGACGAATTGCGTCTCATGCCGGCCGGATCCAGGGGGCCGATGGACGTCCGGCGGACCGTGCGGCTCCGGGTTCCGAGAACGGACCATGTCCGGATCGGGGACCTGAACCGCGACGGGCGCTCCGATCTCGTGCTGTGCTACCCGGACGGGCATCCGCAACCGTCCTGCATCGTGCTCCTCAGCGCGGGCGGGGACGGGTGACGGCCGCCGGTTCTCACCCTCACCGTTCCGTCCCGTACCGGGCGGGGCCGGTTTTCGCGCTTGGCTGCATGCTGGCGGCTTCGGGTGTTTCATGGGCAGGGGAGGCGGGCGGATCCGATCCATCCCGGCCGGCGGTTTTTCTGTTCGGGAACAGCCACACGCGGGATTTCATCGTGCTCCGCGAAATGGGGAAACTGCCGTCCGGCGTCCCCTCCGACACCTGGCTGAAAAAGCAGGCGGACCGGCTGGAACGCATCGGTCCTTTCCGGACCGCGGTGGTGTTGACGGTGCGGGATTCAGCCGGGCCGGTTCCGCGACTGGCCGTTCTACTGAGGGAGAAGGGACGTTGGTCGCTCGACCCGGCTTTGTCCTATGACGGCATTTTCGGGTGGACCGCGGGTCTGGCCGCAGTCCGGTACAATCTGTTCGGCCGGAACCAGAGGGTCAGGGCCGGATTCAGGACCGGCGGCCTGGACAAGGCCGGGATTTCCTGGACCGATCCCTGGTTCTGCGGCTCTCTCCGGTTGTTCGCGGAAATGGAAGCCACGCATGCCTCCTATCCCTATCGGTATCCGGATTACAGGCCGGTTTTCCGCGTGCTCTCGGACGCGGCCTCCGTTGCGCTGGGCCGCGGTTTCGGCCGCGCTCTGGCCGTGGGCGTCCGAAGAACCCTGGAAACCGTGAAATCCGGAGAACCGGCGGCACTCGTTTCCGGAGGCGGAGTGGACCGGTTCATATCGGACGAATGCTTCCTTCGTTGGGATGACCGTGACAGGCCCGAGTATCCCCTGTCGGGCCTGTTCGCGGAAGCGGGAAGGCAATGGACCGGGGAAACCGGATCCGGCAGGCGTTTCGGCCGCTCGTATTTTGACTGCCGGGCGTACGCGCCCGCGGCAGCCGGGGCTCGCCTGGCTGTACAGGCCTCGGGTCAGTTTTTGGACGGATGCGTGCCCGTGATCAAGCGGCTCCATTGGGGCGGATCGAGCACGCTCCGCGGATACGACAGCGGCATTCTCGCGGGCGACCGCCTGTTGGCGTTCGGCGCGGAACTGCGATTCCCCGTTCTGCTTGAGCCCGACGTGCTCGGCGCGCGGAGCGCGGGCGTTTTCGGCGTCTTTTTCGCGGACTGCGCCTCGATCCGTTTCTCGGAGAGGTCCCGCGCTCTCGCTCCGAATGCGGGCGCAGCAGGAGCCGGCTTTCATTTCATCTGGGACACCATCGTTCTTCGGGCCGAGTGGGGCGTGCGCGCGGACGGAGGCGTGTTCGTGACGTCTGCGTCGGGGGTGAAGTTTTGATCGGATCTCAGATGTCAGATTGCAGATCAACGATCACAGAGGTGAAGAGCAGAATGGGCAGACAGGAATGAAACCGGATCCAGTTCCGGGTCGCAGATCGAATATCTGCAATCGTTGATCTGAGATCCATCAGGAGAAAGCCCCATGCCGCATATCGAGTTCTTCTATGCCCCCCCCGGGGGGATCGCGGGGGATGAAATCCGCTTTCCGGCGGACGAGTCGAAGCACATCGCCGTGGTTCTGCGGCATCGGGCGGGGGACACTGTATGGGCCGCGGATGGCGCCGGGACGGCGCATGAAGTCACGCTGGTTTCCGTGGGTCGCAGGGAGGTGAGGGGCCGCATACTCCGGTCTGAGAGGGGGGCGGGCGAACCCGCGACTGCGATCACGCTGGCGGCCGGGGTGCTGAAAGGCGACCGTTTTGACTGGCTCATCGAAAAAGCGGTGGAACTCGGGGTTTCCCGCATCGTCCCGTTTCTGTCCCAGGGGTCGGCCGTGGGAAGCCCGTCCGCGGCCAAGACCGAGCGCTGGCGGAAGATCGCGCTCGCGGCCATGAAGCAGAGCGGACGGTGCCTGAGGCCTGAGATCGAGGAGGCGGTTCAGTTGGAGACGGTCGTCCGCCGCGCGGCGAACCACGAACTCCGCGTCGCCGCGCACGCGGGTCCGGACTGCGTGTCCCTGCGGGACGCGGTGCGCGTCGTTCCGCCTCCGGTGAAGCGGGGCTTTCTGGTCACGGGGCCCGAGGGCGGATTTTTTCCCGGCGAAATTGAAGCATTCAGGCGCGCGGGATTCGCGATCGTGTCGCTGGGACCCCGCCGCCTGCGAGCCGAGACAGCGGCCCTGGCCCTGCTGGCCCAGACTTCCGCGCTGACCGGGGAGTGATGAGGGGGATGGAAGGACTCCATGCGCCCGAATCCGACAATGGGCGAAGGGGAGCTTTTTAAAACCGGCTTGATTCCCGGATATGGATGCGTTATATTTCAGCTGGACGGGGATTGCGCATGCCGCGGCCTTCGTCCGGTCGGTTCATTTCATGACGGATGAAACGTCATCCAAGAGGAGGAAGAGATGAAGAACGCGCTGTACATCATCGGTATCGGTCTGCTGGTCGGAGTGGTGGCCCGCATCCTGCTTCCCGGTGTGGATCCCATCGGATGGTTCGGCACTCTGATTGTGGGCATACTCGGATCCCTGCTGGGTGGTTGGATCAGTAAAAAGGTCGGAAAGCCGGTCACCAAAGGAAAGCTGGACTGGAAGAGTTTCGGATTCATGGTTCTCGGCGCGGTGATCCTGCTCATCGTGATACGCATGCTTTTTTAGGTCGGTCTTTTCATCCAACCGATCTGAAGGATCCCGGCCGAGGGGGCCGTTTCCCCGGCCGGGATCCTTTTCTATTTCATCCCATCGGCTGACCCGCCTTTTCAGTTGACAAACCCGGTTAAAATCGTATATTATTTCTTGCTTTCATCCGAAAGGGGATGCCATGAAGGTGCTGTTCGTCGGCGGAACGGGCGTGATCAGCTCGGCCAGCACGGCCCTGGCCGCGGAACGCGGCATGCGTCTGACCCTGATCAACCGGGGTCAGACAAGCCGTCCTGTTCCGGCAGGAGTGGAGACGCTGCAGGTGGACATCCGCGATCCCGCGTCCGTGGAGGTTGTCCTGTCCGGACGGACTTTCGACGCAGTGGTGGACTGGGTCTGCTTCACGCTCGGGCATGCCGAAACCGACCTGCGGCTGTTCGCCGGAAAGACGGGGCAGTTCGTGTTCATCAGCTCCGCATCCGCATACCAGACCCCTCCGTCGCACCTGCCGGTGACCGAATCCACACCCCTGGTCAATCCGGTCTGGGCCTATTCGAGGGACAAGATCGCGTGCGAGGAAATTTTCATGAAGGCGCACCGGGACGACCGGTTTCCGGTTACCATTGTGCGGCCTTCCCACACCTATGACCGCACCCTCCTGCCCACGCACGGCCGGTACACGGACATCGACCGCATGCGCAGGGGAAAGAAGGTCGTGGCGCACGGCGACGGTTCCTCCCTCTGGACGCTCACGCACCACGCGGATTTCGCGGTCGGCCTGGTCGGCCTGCTGGGCAACCCGCAGGCCCTGGGCGAGGCGTTCCATGCCACGTCGGACGAATCCCTGACCTGGAACCAGATCCTGTCGATTCTCGGCAGGGCGGCCGGCGCGGAGCCGAAGATCACGCACGTCCCGTCGGAACTCATCGCCGCGTACTTTCCGGACTGGGGCGACAGCCTGCTCGGGGACAAGACACACAGCATGATTTTCGACAATTCGAAGATCCGGCGTCTGGTTCCGGATTTTAATCCCTCGATTCCGTTTGCGCGCGGAGCGGAGGAGATACTCGCCTGGTACGACGGGGATCCGAAACGGCGGCAGACGGACCCGGATTACGAACGGACGCTCGACCGCATGATCGCGGCGGTCGAATCGGCTTTTCCGAAATAACCCTGTTCCGGGTTCAACCGGTTCCGAGTTCCGGGTTCCGCGTTCCGAGTTAAAAAACCGTCCCAACACGGAACCCGAAACCTGAACTCTGAACTCTGAACCCGGAACTTTATTGAGGAGGTATTGTGAAACTTGGCATCATCGGCCTTTCGATGAGCGGGAAGAACACGCTGTTCGAGGCGCTGACGAAAACCACATCCGCAGCGGAATCCAAGATGGAAAACCGCATGGCCTCGGTGCGCGTCCCCGACGGCCGCATCGACACGCTGAGCGGCATGTACAAACCGAAGAAGACCACCTACGCTGTCATCGACTACTTCCTCCCCGGCCTGGGAGTGTCGAAGGACGAAAAGAACCGCGAACAGTCCATCTGGAATAAAGTGCGAGACTCAGACGCGCTCATCCACGTGGTGCGGAACTTCGAGGGCGGCGGTTTCGGCCCGCCCGACCCGATCGCAGACTTCCGGAAACTCGACGAGGAGCTGATCTTCGCGGACCTGGTCGTCGCGGACAAGCGGCTGGAGCGGCTCGACGCGGACCTGAAGAAGAACCGGAAAATCGACGATGCGGAGCATGAACTGGTGAAGGAATGCAAGGCCGTATTGGACGCGGGAAAGCCCCTCCGCAAGCATCCGCACCTGGCTTTCGCGCCCGCGCTTCGCGGGTTCACCTTTCTTTCGGCCAAACCGGTCCTGGCCGTTCTGAACACGTCCGATCAGGGCGACACGTCCTCGGCGGGTTTTGAATCCGCCGCCGGCGAGCGCGGCCTCTCCATCAAGGGGAAGGTGGAGAGGGAACTGGCCCAGATGCCGGAGGCGGAGGCAAAGGAGTTTCTGGCGGAGTACGGGATAACGGAATCGGCCATGACCGTTGTGATCCGCGAATCCTACGCCCTCCTGGGCCTCATGTCCTTCTTCACCGTGGGCGAGGACGAGGTGCGGGCCTGGACCATCCGGACCGGCACCAAGGCCGTGGACGCGGCCGAGGCCATCCACTCGGACATCAAGAAGGGGTTCATCCGCGCCGAAGTCGTTTCGTACGCGGATCTGACGGCCGCCGGTTCGCACGCGGAGGCGAGGAAGAAGGGTCAGGTGCGGCTGGAGGGCAAGGAGTACGTGATGCAGGACGGGGATATCGTCGAATTCCGATTCAATGTCGCGAAATAAACGGTTCCGAGTTCAGGGTTCCGGGTTCCGGGTTGAAGTCGCGTAGCGAGAAAAGCGATTGGTAGCCGCAGCCTTCAGGCTGCGGATAAGAATGAAAATTTTGGATTCCGTGTTTCGGTTTTCAGGAAGAAAAAAGGAGGGGACCTTCTTGGGGAGGTTCCCTCCTTTTTTTATCAACGGCAGTTGTAGGTCCGATATGCCCCGCAACGCGGGGCTATCGGACATCTCCGGGAAAAAGTCCGATAGCCCCGTCCCGTAAAGCTTGCCCCGGACTTGATCCGGGGCGGGACTCGGCATATCGGACCGACTTAAAACGCGGATACCCGGAGGGATCGAATCAGCTTCACAATGAACTTGATCCGGAACTCGGAACCCGGAACCCGGAAGAGATATTTCAAATAGTCCGAAAACAGTAGGGGCGACGCGACGCGTCGCCCCTACGGAACTATGAACTTCTCCGCTCCTCACCTCGTCAGCCGGATCTTCTCCGCCAGCTGCAGGGGCACCGACGCCCGGCCGAATTCCGGGATGGACGTGCCCACGTCCAGGGACCCGGTCAGTCCGCAGTCCAGCGTCCGATCGCCTGAAAGCAGGCCGGCCACGGTCTGCCCCATCTGCAGAAAATTCAGGGAAACCGGTATGCGGACGGTCTGCTTTCCCTTGGCCGAGACGGACGATGTTTCGGACGCGGTTCCCGCGGCCCAGGACAGCCCGTTCACTTTGAAATCGTACGCCAGTTTCTGAAGGCCGAACGAGAAAACGTTCGGATTGGACACGTTCAGACTGAGTTCCAGGTCCGCGCCGGTCAGACCCGTCTTCTTCACCTTCAGGGACTGGATTTTCACGGACGGGACCTTCACCGCGGGCAGCCGGCCGGAAAAGGAGGCCGGAACCCGTACCGGGCCGAGGACCGGGACGTCGAAAGACAGGCCGCAGTCGATTTTGTAGGACGCGCTGTCCCTCGATTTCATCGACGCGACCGCGTTGTAGAGGTCGCGGAAAATCAGCGTCACGGGAATCTGAACCACGCTTTTTCCGCCGGAAGCGATGGTCTGCTGCGAGGCCTGTTTCCCCTTGAACAGCGAATGGCTTTCGACCTGAAGGTCGTAATCGAATCCGGATAGCGGAACGGAGACCATGTTCGGATTGGAAACCGCAACATCGAGCACGAGGTCCGCAGAATCGAACGAGAGACCCGACATCCGGACCCCCTTGACCGAGAGCGTGGGCGCCTGCAGATTGGCCATCTGCTGAAGCGTCGCGCACGAACAGGCCAAAAGCACGGCGAGTATCCCCGAAGTCCCGGCCGCCCGGAGGAAACGGGACGGCCGGTTTCCGTTTGTCCTGAAAGCGGCGGTCATTTCGACGGCTTCCGCGACGGATCGGGTTCCATGTCCCGTTTCAGGGGCAGGACGCCGGCCATTTCGCCGATGACGTTCACCAGTTCGGTTCCGGACGGGACCACGATTTTTGCGTTGGCCTGGAGCGATTTTTCGACCATCTCCAGCCGTCTCAGGAGCTGGGCGTTGCCCACGAAATACTTGTCCGCAGCCTCGTTGACGAGACGGATGGCCTCGGCTTCGCCGCCGGCCTGGAGGATGCGGGCCTGTCGGATGCCCTCTGCCTGCTTGATGGAGGCCCGCTTCTGGCCGTCGGCCACGGTTTCCGCGGCCGTGGCGTAATCGACGGCCGCGATCTTCTCGTTTTCGGCCTTGACGATCTTGTTCATGGTCTCCTGCACGTCCTTGGGCGGATCGATCTGCTTCAGCTCGGTGCGGACGATCTCGATGCCCCAGTTCGTGGTTTCGTTCATCAGCACCTTGTGCAGTTCGTCGTTGATGCGGCCGCGCTCGCTGTTCGCGGACTTGAGGGTGAGCGTGCCGATGATGTTGCGGAGGGTGGTCCGGGCGAGGTTGACGATCTGGTAATTGACGTGATTCACGTTGTACTGCGAATTTTTGACGCTTTCCTCGTCCTGCTTGACCTTGAAATAGACCTGCGCGTCCACCGCGGCGTTCAGGTTGTCATTGGTGATGATTTCCTGGGGCTCGGCGTCGACCATCTGCTCCGTGATGTTCACCCGGTACATCTTGTCGATGACGGGCACGATCCAGTGAAAACCGGGATTCGCGAAGCGCCGATATTTGCCCAGCCGTTCGATCAGGCCCCGGTGCGTGGGCCGCACGATGCGGATGCCGATCAGGAAAAAGAACACCAGAAAAAGAACAACGGGCCAGAACAGCGGATGCGAAAAAATTGAACCGTTCATGGAATCCTCCTGTCGGTGTGGATGGATGCGCGATTACCGGAATATAGTAAAACCCGCACCTTTTTCAAAGCGGTTCCCCGGGTTTTTCCGCTTGAATTTCAAGCGAGATTGTGTTATTATAAGAGCGAGATGAAAACCGAAAGCGCCCATACCATACTCGTCGTGGACGACGTGGAACCCATTCTGTACGTGTTCGAGAGGTATCTCCGGACGGAGGGGTACCGGGTCCTGACCGCGATGGACGGCATCGAGGGACTCGCGAAATGGGAGGCCGCCAGGCCCGACCTGCTGATCAGCGACATCCGGATGCCGGGCATGGACGGGTTCGCGCTGGCCGACGCGGTGCGGAAACGGAACCCCGGTCAGAAAATAATTCTCATGTCCGGGTTCACCAACGACATCGAGGCGCTCGAGAAGCAGAAGTCATACGGATATCCCTTCTTCGCCAAGCCCGTGGACCTCAACGCGACCCTGGGGCCCGTCGTCCGGCGGGTGCTCGCGGGCTCCTTTCCCAAAGCCGGATAATCCGGTTCCGGCCGCTTCCCCGCCCGGGTGAGATCAGTCGAAACGCAGGCCTTGAAGAACCGGTCATCAAAGGGCTTTTCCCCCGGTGTCCTCCAGGTTCAGCGCCATCAGGCACACATCATCGGTCCTCCCGTCCAGTTTCCGCGCCCCTATCTTTCTGCCCTCCATGACAAATCCGGTTTTTCGGTAAAGCCGGATCGCGGCTTCGTTGGACGCGAAAACCTCGAGTTCGATGCGGCTCAAGCCGTTCTCCCGGGCGCGGCGGAGCGCCTCTTTCAGAAGCGCAGTTCCGATCCCGCGACCCCGGAGCGACTTGGCCACTCCCATGCCGAGCCTGCCGCAATGATCAAAACCGGGCAATTCCAGCCGCGTCACATCGCACCATCCCGCCAACTCATTCCCGCTCTTCGCCACGATCTGAACGTCTTTTCTGCCGATCAAACCGGTCACATACCTGTAAGCTTCAGCCAGGGGCGGCGCTTCCGTAAAGGCGAGGTGCCGTCTTTCGCGGCAGACGGCGTCCAGCAGTTCCCTGAAGGAAGGCACGTCTGTTCTGCGGATCGGCCGTATGAGAATGCCGTCGGTCATGGTTGCTCTCAGGCGAAATAAGGGAGATAACGGAAGCGGGGGAAAAACGCAGGAGATCCGGACGGGCGGGGCCGTCCTCAGGACCGGTTGCGGAACCGGCGGCCTGCGGACGGCCCCTTTCGATCGGAACCGGGCTGAACCGGTCAGAGTTCGTTCTGCACGGCCTCTTCAAGGGACGCGAGGTCGACGTTCCGGTCCTGCGGGAACTCGAACGGAACCAGCCACCATTCCTCCTCGAACACCGCGGACTGGCCGGGTTTCAGCGTTTCCATCGGTCCGATGGGCTCGAGTTCGATCATGCTTCCGTCCGCGGGCATCCAGACCGACACGGTGAGCCCCGCGATTTCATTGTAACCGCGTTCCGGGTAGGTCGCATAGCTTTTCAGGAACATCAGGTTCTGGGGCATCAGGCAGGCGAGCCAGCCCTCGGCGGAATCCATGCCGGTTTTGGGGTGTTTCGGCGGTCCGAGGATTTCCAGGTATCCGTCGCGTTCGCGCACGTTGGGATCGGACGGATTGAACAGAATGGAATCGTCCGGGCCGTACAGAACGTACTTTTTCGGGAACCGGCTGTATTCACCGAGGGGCATGACGACGATGCCGCCGCCGGTCACCAGGGTTCTTCCCCAATGGCAGAGACGGGCCACGGCGGTCTTGGATTTGTTCATCATGGTCTGGCGGCAGGACAGCCGGGAAGAATCTTCGTCCAGCTTGAAATCGCGGATGATCTGAATGCCCGTGTCCGGATCCACGACGCTCATCATCCGTCCGGTTCGGGGCCCGGTGGCTGCGGACGACCATTCTCCGATCCACAGGCTGGGATGCGGGGGCATGAGTTTCTCCGGTCCGATGTCGAACCGTCCGCCCCTCGGATGGTACGGCGGCTCGCCGGTTTTCCAGGTCTTTCCGTTCTGCTCCGGATCCAGATAGATGACATTCTGCCCGTTGAGGGCGTATTCCAGTACGCGGCCTCCCGACTGATGCCCGAGAACCACGCGCGCTTCGGCATTTTCGAGAACCAGACAGTCGGTGTAGCCCGCGGATTCGGTCCGGCGGGTGCCGGGAAATTCTGAAGCCATGATGCGTGTGACTCCTATTTTGTATTGAATCGTTTCGTCCACGGCGCGACTGAAGGCGTCCCGGACAATGGTTGAAGGTTCAGCTGACGGTCCGCTGCAGCGTGATCCGTCCGATGTCTTTCACGCGGGTGTTCCCTGCAGTATCCGGCCCAGGCGTTCCTCCGCCTCCAGGCACATGCGCCCGGAATGATAGGGACATTTCCATTCCGATATCTTGGGCTCATTTCCGGCCGGTTTCCCGTCCCGGTCCACCCGGTAGACCCAGTCTCCATAGGCGCGGTCGACCAGGTGTCGGTCGATGAAAATCCAGGCCCGGCGGGAAGCCTCGAGGTACCGGCTGTCGCCGGACAGCGCATACGCATTGAGAAAACCCACGACCGCCTCGGCCTGCACCCAGAAGTGCTTGTCGGAATCGACGATGCCGGAGGGGTCCGCCTCGTACCAGAGGCTGCCGTCGCGGTCGCGGCCGTGGCGGTACACCGCTTCGGCCATCCGGATCGCGATGGCGCGGATCTCTCCGGAAAGGGCCGGGTCGCCCAGGGTGTCGGCGGCCTCGCACAGCAGCCAGCTCGCCTCGATGTCGTGACCGAAGGAGACCAGATCGGAGCGGGGCTCCCAGGTCTCGTTGAAGAAACAGGTCATCCGGTGATGTCTGCGGTCGATGATCCTGTCCCTGAAGTCGAGGATGAGCTGACGCAACCGGCCGGCCAGGAAACCGTCCTTCCAGACCCGGTAGAGATTTGCGTACGCCTCCATCAGATGGAGGTGGGTGTTCATGGATTTGGCTTCGTTGAGGTCCCTGGCGCTCAGCCGAAGGTCAGCGGCGAGCGTCCAGTCCCTCTCGAAAGCCTCGAAATATCCCGTGTTCGCGGCGTCATACCCGTGCCGCTCGACCAGTCCGAACGTCTCCCGGCCGCGTTCCAGGGCCGGGGCGTTACCGGTGGCCCGCACATACTCGGCCAGGGCGTAGATGAAAAAAGCCTGGCCGTAGATTTTTTTTTTCACGTCGAACGGCGAACCGTCCGGGTTCAGCATCCAGAACGCGCCGCCCTTATCGGCGTCCCAGAAACCGGTCATCAGGCCGTCTGCCGCGCGGTCGGCCATGTCCAAAAAGGCGGGATCCGGATGGACGCGGTGCGCGGCGGAGAAGGTCCACAGAATGCGCGCGTTGACGATCAGCCCGCGAGGCGCCGCGTCGTCCGGCACGAGATCGTTCGAAACGCGGCCGTGGAAGCCGCCCCGAACGGGGTCTGGCGCGTGCCGCATCCAGAACGGCAGAATGTTGCCGAGCAGTTCCCGGCGGACCGCGTCGCGCATGGTGGACAGCGCCTCAGTGTCCATTCCGGGTTTCCGCCCTTTCTATCCGGCCAGTTAAGCCGTATCGGATGCTGAGATCCCGCGATCGCCGTGTCGGACGCGGATTCAATTGATCGACAGCCATTGCGCCAGTATCATTATGAAGAACGGGATCATTGAAGGATAGGGTGCGGGATTTCGAGCTGCCGGACACGGCGCTGTCACGGGAATGAGCGACCCAATTTCCCGGACACGGCGCTGTCACGGGAATGGACGACCAATTTCCCGGACAGGGTTCCGGGAGGATGACCGGCGAATCCTGCAAGACGAATAGAATCAAGGAGATATTCTGATTTCCCGTCCTTCAATAACAAATTATTGTCCCTATTGGGATTAACTTAGAGAATTCCCGTCACAAAAGCAACCCTTTTTGTTTAATCGTGCGGCCCTCATTTGAGTCATGGAGATGCAAGAAGGCCTGAAAACCAGGCTGGTTAAACTGATTTAATGCTGATTGTTCGACATGGTCAATGAGAAGGGTGCCGATACGCTACGAAATCGTTTTCGTTGACGTAAATCCTTTGAAAACCCTGTTTTTCATGGGAATATTTTCCTTGACAACGTTTTGACGAATGGGTATATTTGAAGGATTTTCCGACCGGACCATCTCACACCCCCTCCCAATCATTCCCGCAGGGGGATTTTTATTCTCAACAAGGAATCGGCCGTTTGTCATGATACTATCGAAGATCGACATCCTCGGATTCAAATCGTTTGCCCGCAAGACGGAACTGCGCTTTGACGGTCGCATCACGGCTGTGGTGGGACCGAACGGCTGCGGCAAAACCAATATCGTGGATGCCCTCCGCTGGGGACTCGGCGAACAGCGTTATTCCGTACTCCGCGCCGACAGGATGGAGAACGTCATTTTCGGAGGCGCCCAGTCCTCCCGGCCGCTCGGCATGGCCGAGGTTTCACTCACCTTCGACAATTCAGCCCACCTGCTCCCCATCGACTACAAGGAAGTGATCATCACCCGCCGTCTGTACCGGTCCGGCGAGAGCGAGTACCTGCTGAACAAGTCCCAGGTGCGTCTGAAGGACGTGCATGACCTGATCATGGACACGGGCATCGGGACGGGCATGTACTCCGTGATCGAACTCAAGATGGTCGAGGACATCATCAGCGAGAAGGCGGAGGACCGGCGCAAACTCATCGAGGAGGCCGCCGGGGTCACGAAATACAAGCACCGCCTCAAGGCGGCCATACGCAAACTCGAGGCCACCCAGCAGGACCTGCTCCGGGTGAACGACATCATCGGCGAAATCGACCGGACGGTGCGGTCGCTGGGCCGGCAGGTGCAGAAGGCCCGGCATTATCAGGTGCTCGAGGAGCGGCTGAAGGCGTTCGAGCTCGACCGGGGCGGATTTCTGCTTCGCCAGTTCCGGAACCGCGAGGAGCCGCTTCGCGCGGCGATCGACGACTGCCAGCGCCGCAAGGAGGGCAGCAC
>CAZNXX010000081.1:0-13519 GCA_964577095.1 uncultured bacterium
TGTCCCCGCTCGCCTTCGCGCTGGGCATGTACCTGCCCATTCAGATCAACATGCCCCTGCTCGTCGGGGGACTGGTGTCGTGGGCGGTCATGAAAGGTTCCGGGTTCCGAGTTCCGGGTTCCGAAAAGAAAAACGGCAATGACCAGTCTCCGAAAGAGCGGGGGATTCTCATCGCTTCGGGATTCATCGCGGGCGGCGCGCTGATGGGCGTGGTCGGTGCGGTGCTGAACCTGAACGAAATCGGAAAGCCGGTCCGCTTCCTCTCCATCGGAGCGGAATACGCATCTCAAGTCCTTCCCGAAAGCGGCAGAACGATATGGGACATCGCGTCGTTTGCTTCCTATTATCAGTCCGGACCGGGTCAGTGGATCAGCCTGATCTGTTTTTCGGCGCTGTGCGCGTTCTGTTACTTTTACGCGAAAGGAGGCAGGCGCTGATGCGGTCGCATTCCGGTGCCGTTTGAAAGGCCCCGTCGCATTCAATGCTTGATTTATGGGCATTTTTTCACTATTTTATTCAAGTACAAGGCCAATCAGAGTCACTGGATCTTTTCACTCACCCCAAGGAGAAGGAAGATAAAAATGGCAGACAAAGCGAGTCCCATGACCAAGTCCCAGCTGATCTCCGTGCTTGCGGAGAAAACCGGGATGTCCAAGAAGGATGTCGTCGCGTTCATGGATCTCCTCGTCGATACCGCGTGCAGGGAGGCCAAGAAGAAGGGCCAGTTCATCATGCCCGGTCTCGGGAAACTCGTGAAAGTGCACAGGAAAGCCCGCATGGGCCGCAACCCCGCGACCGGTGAAACCATCAAGATCGCGGCCAAGACCGTGTGCAAATTCAAAGTCGCCAAGGCCTGCAAGGACGCCGTTCTGGGCGCCAAGTAAACTGCCATTCGCGGGATTGAAGAAAGCCCTCCGGTGCGAAAACCGGAGGGCTTTCTTTTTGCCCGCGACATGATGTTAAATTCAATGTTTCCGGATCATTATTTATCAGAATTTCAGTTATTTTCCGAGGGGATCGGGATCCGCAGAGAAATCCTTGAAAGGATTTCCATGTTTTTCTTCCCCGCAAACCCACGGCTGAAGCCGTGGGCTACGTTCGTAATTATTGTATCCCCACGGCTGAAGCCATGGGCTCCTGCTGAAACCGTGGATACTCCCATGGTTAAAGCCGTGGACATTCCCACGGCTAAAGCCGTGGACATTCCCACGGCTAAAGCCGTGGGCTGAGGCAACCCGGCGGGAAGGGGGAGGGATTCGGGTTTTTAGTGAAATTTATCACAATAATCCTTGACTTTATTTCTTGAAATCCTTACATTTTTTCAATTCTGACATGATCGGTTGCTCATTATTATGGTGAATAAGAAGGTGGTTGCCCGGCTGTCCAGTTACCGGACGGCGCTTCTCCGGTTCCATGAACTCGGCTTCGTCAAGGTATTTTCGGACACTCTGGCCGAAGCCGTCGGCGCCACCTCCGCCCAGGTCCGGAAAGATTTTTCCCTGTTCGGCATTTCCGGCAACAAGAAGGGCGGCTATCAGACCGATGTACTGATCGAGAAACTCCAGTCCCTGCTGGGCAAGGACCGCGTTCAGCCCGTCATTGTCGTGGGCATCGGCAATATCGGAACCGCCCTGCTCAAGTACCGGGGATTCGAGGATGAAGGTATTCGGATCGTCGCGGGGTTCGACCTCGACCCGGCGAAGGTCAACCGCAAGCTGAAGGTGCCCGTTCTTCCGGCGGATGAAATGCCGGACTTCATCCGGGAACAGCATGTGGCCATCGGCATTATCGCCGTACCGGACGCCGCGGCCCAGGCCGTGTGCGACACGCTCGTTGCGACCGGTATCCGGGGCATCCTCAATTTCGCGCCGATTGTCCTGCGCGCGGAAGAAGGCGTGATCGTCAACAACGTCAACCTTCAGAATGAACTGGAAAACGTGATCTATTTCGTGAATACGCTGGCGAAGCAGATCAAGGGGAAATAGAATGCACGCCGCCGGTGTCGATCCGGACCGGCGCGGCAGGGGATGAACGAAACCCGAGGGTGCGGTCAGAAACCCGCGGCAGCGGATCAAACGATTTGAACGGACAAAACGCGGGCTTCTGACGGCCCGATTGATTGGAGAACGGGATGAGAGCGGTCAAGCTGAAGAAGAGCCACCTGAAGGGCTTTCTGACCTGCGTCGGCGGATGGGGGGAACTCTATGGCCCCGTGAAGCGGAACGGACGGCATGTCCTGGAGTCGATCGAAGACATCAAGGACATCGACCTCACAGCCCTGCGCACGACCCTGCCCTTCAAGAAACTGCTGTTCCCACCTAAATTCAGCATGTTCCGGTACGATGCGAACGGCTACCAGGACACCCTGTCGGCCATTCCGAAGCGCGTGATTTTCGGACTTCATGCCTGCGACATCAAGGCCCTGTGCATCATGGACGAATTTTTCGCCAAGGAGTACAAGGACCCCTACTACTACGAGCGCCGGAACCGCACCGCCATCATCGGACACTCCTGCATCCCCGATGACAAGTGCTTCTGCAACGCAACGGATAACGAGACGGTCACCGAGGGATTCGACCTCTTTCTCAGCGACCTGGGCGATTTCTACCTGGTCTGGGTTGGGTCGAGCCTCGGCGACGACATGGTGCGCGAATGCCCGAAACTCATCGACACAAACGTGGGGCACGAGGACCTGAAAAAGTACATCCAGTTCCAGAAGCACCGTTCCGAGCAGTTCAAGCATCAGGTCGATCTGACCGGCATGCCCGATATCGTGGAACTGAGCGCCGACAGCCCGGTCTGGGAGCAGGAGGGGAAGAAGTGCCTGTCGTGCGGCGCCTGCACGATCGTCTGCCCGACGTGCCCCTGCTACAACGTCAACGACGAAACCGACCTCGGCAAACCGTCGGGCGAACGCATGCGGCAGTGGGACTCCTGCATGTTCCGCGAGTATTCGCTGGTCGCCGGCGGCCACAACTTCCGCGAGGCCCGGGCCGAGCGCCTGAAGCTCAGGTTCACCCACAAACTGCAGTCCTTCGTCGGCAAGTTCGGAAAGCCGGCCTGCACCGGATGCGGCCGCTGCATCGCCACATGCCCGGTGGACATCGACATCTTCACCATGGTCAAGAAACTGCAAGGCGAGGAGGTGCGCTCATGAGCGCGGCGGTCGAAATCCAGAATCCCTACCTTCCGGAGCCGTACCGGCTCATCCGGCGGTACCCGCTCACAGACGACGTGCACTTCTTCCAGGTCCGGGCGGTGGACATGGACCGGGCGCTGTCCCTCCAGTACGCGCCCGGCCAGTTCATGATGGTGTCCATTCCGGGCATGGGAGAGGCGCCGTTCTCCATCTCCTCGACCCCGTCCCGGCCGGGGCTGATCGAATTCGGCATCCGCCGGGTGGGCCGCATCACCGACCAGATCTTCAAGCTCAAGGAGAACAGCGTCCTCGGGGTGCGCGGCCCCTACGGGACCGGCTTTCCCATCGGGAAAATGGAGGGGAAGAACCTCGTCATCGTGATGGGCGGCCTCGGCGCCATCCCCCTGCGCTCCCTCCTGCAGTACGCGCTCGACAACCGGGACCGGTTCGCCCACCTGGCGCTCATCTACGGCGCGCGAACCCCGGCCGACATGCTGTTCCGCAAGGAATTTCTGAGCCTCATGGAGCGCGACGACATCCAGTGCCTGCTGACCGTCGACAAGGACGACACGGGCAAGTGGCCCGGGCACGTCGGCCTGCCGACCGTTCTCTTCAAGCACCTCACCGGGCTCGATCCGAAGGAAACGAACCTCGTCGTGGTCGGCCCCCCGGTCATGTACAAGTTCATCGTCGCGGAGGCGCTCAAGCTCAATATCCCCAAGCACCAGATTCTCATGTCTCTCGAACGCCGCATGAAGTGCGGCATCGGCAAGTGCGGCCACTGCATCATCGGCGGCTACATCTACACCTGCCTCGAGGGCCCCACATTCTCGTACTGGGACGTGGTCCACATGAAGGGTCTCATCTAACCGCAGGAGAGACGGTCTTGGAACGCAAGAAACTGGACATCGGCCTTTACGGGTTCACCGGCTGCAACGGCGACCAGCTCGTCATCGTGCACAGCGAGGACAAACTGCTCGACTTTTTCGGCGCGGCGAACATCAAGTCGTTCTCCCTCGCCAAGAGCGACAACGACGAAACGGCGCTCGACATCGCGTTCATCGAGGGGTCCATCGCGAATCGCGAGCAGGCGGAGCACATCCGGCACATCCGGGAGCGCTCCAAAATGCTCGTCGCGATCGGCTCGTGCGCGGTGTACGGCGGCATCCAGAGCATGCACGTGAAGCCCTCGTGGGAAGAACGGTTCAAGAAGGTGTACGGGAACAACAAACTGGCGCTGCGAACACCCACGCCCTCTCTGCCCGTGGGCGAAGTGGTCAAGGTGGATTTCAGCCTGCCCGGGTGCCCCATCGACGCGGACCAGTTCTTCTATGTGTTCGGCCAGCTCCTGCGCGGCCAGACTCCCGCCATGCCCGATTACCCGGTCTGCGCGGAATGCCGGTGGAAGGAGAACGAGTGCCTTTTACTGAAGGGCATTTTCTGCGTCGGTCCGGTTACGGCGGGCGGATGCCAGGCCGTTTGCCCGTCGCACAACCTGCCCTGCCTGGGCTGCTGGGGCCCGGTGCAGGAGGGGAACGCCGATTCCCATGTCGCACTGCTGAAGGAGAAGGGGTATTCGGCCGAAGCGATTCAGAACCGGATGGGCATGCACGCGGGCGCGGGCATCCCCGAATCCGTCAAAAAACTGCTGGGAGCATAGATCATGCGCGAAATTCTGGTGGAACCGATGGCCCGGGTGGAGGGCGACGGCGGCATCTCCGTCCGCATTGACGGCGACAAGATCAAGGAAGTGAATTTCAACATACTCGAGGGCACCCGTCTGGTCGAGACCCTGGTCATCGGCAAGACGCCCGAGGAGGACGTGTCCATCGCCTGCCGGATCTGCGCGATCTGCACGATCTCGCACCGGTACGCGGCCCTGCGCGGCCTCGAGAAGGCGCTCGGAATCACGAAACTGCCGCCCAAGGCCCAGCTGATGCGCACGCTCATGCACATGGGTGAATTCATCGAGAGTCAGTCCCTGCACGTGTTCGTGCTGGCGCTCCCGGACTTTCTGGGATTTCCCTCGGCCATCGCCATGGCCGGCAAGTACGGCAATGAGGTGCTCAAGGCCCTGGCGCTGAAGAAGTACGGGAACAAGATCATGCGCCTGACCACCGGCCGCATGATCCACGGCGAGAACCCGACCATCGGCGGTTTCGGCCGTTATCTGGACAGGGAGACCCTGCTCGAGCTCAAGAAGGAAGCCCAGGAGCAGATGGAATTCGCGGAACTCGGCGTCCAGCTTGTCGGCGGAATCGACATCCCCTCGTTTTTCGAGAAGGAAACGGTGTTCATGTGCTGTGAGCCCGGAGACGGCGAGTTCGGTGTGATGGGCGATCAGATCAGGATCTCGGACGGTAAAACGGTCCCCGTCGAGGAGTACCGCAGTCTGACGAACGAACTCTTCTCGCCGCATTCCGCTGCCAAGCACTGCCTCTACCAGGGCAAGCCCTACACCGTGGGCGCCATCGCCCGTCTCAACAACCTCGGAGAAAGGTTCAAGGGCCGGTCCCTGAAGCTGTACGAGAAGTACTGGAACAAGCGCTGGCTGAAGAATCCCGTGTTCAACAACCTGGCGCAGGCCATCGAGATTGTCTGGTGCCTTGAGGCCATCCCGGTGCTGGTCGATGCCATCCTCGAGATCGAGGAGGACCCGGCCCTGGTGAAGCCGTCGCGCCTGGACGGGGAAGGGGTCGGCGCGGTGGAGGCGCCGCGCGGCACCCTGTACCACAACTACCGTCTCAAGGACGGACTGGTGGCCGAGGCGAACCTCATCATCCCGACCGGACAGAGCCTCGAGGACATCGACAAGTACCTGCGGATCGCGGTCGAGGATATGCTGAAGCAGAAGGCGGACGATGAAAAGATACGCATGCAGTGCGAAATCATCGTGCGCGCGTACGACCCCTGCATCAGCTGTTCGACGCACATGGTCCGGATTGAGCGCGTCTGACGCCATTTCACCCGATCCGGAAGGCCGGATCCGGGCGCTGATCCGATCCGGGCGGACGGTCGTCATCGGACTGGGGAACCCGGACCGGGCCGACGACGGAGCGGGAATCGAAATCGTGAGCAAATGGAAGGCCCGCCCTGGAAGGCGGGCCTTTCTCGATACGGAGACGTCCTCGGAAACCATTGTTCTGGATCATCTGTCCGACCCGGACGCGGACGCCTTTCTGTTTGTGGATGCGGCGGATTTCGGCGGAAAACCGGGAGATTTCCGGCTGTTCGGCATCGCGGACCAGGAACTCTTCAGGCCAGCGCTGTCCACCCATCATGTTCCCATGGACCTGCTCATGGGCCTGATCGCGTCGCGTCGCAAGGATGTTTATCTTCTCGGAATACAGCCTAAATCACTGGAACCCATGGGGGAAATGACGCCGGAGGTTCTGGACACGGTTCGGCTGCTTTCGGCATGGGCGGAGTGACGGATCGGACGCGGGGAGCCCCGCGCAGGCAGGAAAAAACAAGAGGGTCCGGACGCTTTGTCCGGACCCTCTTGTCGTTGACAACTTGACCGGCTGGAAGCCGGGTGTTATTTCGCGGACTTGTTCTTCATGAAGGATGCGATGAATCCGACAACCGCGATCGCGATGTTGATCAGGCTGCCGCCCGTGCCGTTGTCCATCTGAAGGGCTGAGAGCGGGTTGTTGGCGCCGAGAAGCCCGAGAAGCCCTACCACGCCGTTCAGGCCGGCCACTGCGGGAAGCCCGACCTTTTTCTGGCCGGCGCTCCCCTTCATGCCGAGAAACGACAGCGCAGCGCCGGAAATCAGGTTGAAAATACTGCCGCCCTGCGCGGTCTGGAGCGCCGCATCAGCCGTGGTGGCGGTGCCCAGAAGACCGAACAGCCCCTGGACGACACCGACGATCTTGGTCAGATTGTTGCCCATTCCTCTTCCTCCTTGTTTATGCCAACCTCACCCTGCCGGGTCCGGTTTTTGATACGGTTTCAGCACGCCGGCCGGATCGATTCTCCACCCGGTTCCCCGGAACATGAAACCCGTATGTGTTTTATTTCGCCTGGGACTCGGCCGCTTTTTTCAGCTTGTCATTCGCCATGATGGCGATTTCGACGCGGCGGTTGGCCTGACGGCCCTCGGGCGAATCATTGGCCACTACCGGCTGGGCTTCCCCGTAGCCCATGAGCGTGAGACGGGTCGCGTCCACCTGATTGGCGCCCAGCTGGGCGGCAACGGCCTGGGCGCGTTTCTGCGACAGCTGCATGTTGAAGTCGTCGCTTCCCACGTCGTCCGTGTGGCCTTCGATCAGGACGGCCGTGTCCGAGTACTTGTTCAATGTGGCGGAAAGCTTGGTCAGGTCGGCCCGGGCCTGTTCCTGAAGCGTGGCTTCGCCCGTGTTGAACAGGAGTCCGGATTTGAACGTGATCTTGATGCCCTCGCCGACGCGCTCCACCTTGGCGCCTTCGATGTCGTTCTGGATCTCAGCGGCCTGCTTGTCCATGTAATTGCCGATGTAGGCGCCGGCCGCGCCTCCCACGGCCGCGCCGAGAATGGCGCCCAGGGCGGTGTTGCCGGTCTGCTTTCCGATGACGGCGCCGATGCCCGCGCCCGCGGCTGCGCCGATGGCCGTGCCTTGCGTGGCTTTGCTCATGCTGGCGCACGACATGAACTGGGCCGCCAGTACCGAGACGAGCAGCAGGATGACGATCTTGCGCATGTGACCCTCCTTGTGGGTATGATGATGAGTGGTGTTTTTGTCCGAATAGCGGACTCCGTTACGCGGGGATCCCCTGCCGGATATCCGGGAAAAACGGAGATACCCTTTTTCAGCTGGCAACCGCGCGGTTTTTCCCGGTCGGTTGAACATTCGCAGCCGGCACAGAGACGGTTCAGGAGCCTGAATGATAATAAAATGAGTAGTAAACCGATTGAAATCAGTTCATTACAGAGGTAAATATAAGAAAAATATCGAATTTGTCAAGAGGAATCGGAGCCGCCCGGGAAAGCCCCGACGGCCGGTTTTTACCTTGCCAGCTTCACGAGAAGCAGGATCGGAAGCCCTATGATGAGCAGGGGGAGGAGAAGGGGGATCAGCACCACGAACAGGATCAGTCCGACGAGGCCCAGAACCGCGGCCCCGATGACTCCGACTCCGCCGAAGACCAGGAGCAGGACGAATCCGACGAGCAGAAGCGTTCCGACCACGGCGATGGGCGCGATGATCAGCCCGCCAAGCAGACCCAGAATGCCGTGCAGAAGCGGCGCGCCAGCGGCGAGCGCGATGAGGATGATGCAGAGCAGAATCAGTCCGTTTCTCATGGCAGAAGCCCTCCTTGCGGCTTTCAGACTGTCCGGTTTCAGGAGTGTATACGCGGCCGGGGAGCAGGGGTTGCGGGATTTTGACGGCAAATTCGAAGATTCCCGGATCATCCTGCAGTGCCCGGAAGCGTGAAGGGCAAAGGGCATAGCGCGGAGCGCAAAGGGTAAGTAAGAATGCCTCTTTTTTCCTATGCCCTATGCACTCTGCGCGATGCTTATTCTCATGAACCCGGAACTCGGAACCCGAAACCCGGAACCCGGAACCGGCATTAACCGGAAAACCCCCTTGACATCCATATGATTTATATCTACTTTTAATGCACTGCCATGATCCACGAGCGATACTACATCAGCAAAGCGCACTGGCACAATGCGCTGACCGACTGGATGCGTTCGCATGCCCTTTTCGGCCCCTTGCCCGGGGAGGCCGGCCTCCACATGGAAAAAATCACGGTCGAAAATCTCCATTCGCTTGTCATGGATCAATGCAGGACCGTAGAATCCCCCAAAGACCTTCTGTTCCCTCTGGTCGAAGAGCTCCCGTCCGCGCCGGAAGCGGCAGGCCCGCTCCGGATTCTTCTGGGGATCCGTGCCTGTGATCTGAAAGCCCTGGCCGTGCTGGACCGGGCGTTCGGCGGCCCGACGGCTGATCCGTTTTACGAAACCCGGAGGAAGGGGATCGTGCTGGTCGGGTCGGACTGCACCCAGCCGCGGCAGACCTGCTTCTGTGTCCAGACCGGCGGACTGCCGCATCCGACCGAAGGATTCGACCTGAACGTGTCCAAATTGTGGGACGGCATGGTGGTCGAAGTCGGGACGGATCGCGGCCGGGCCCTGCTGGATGACTTTGACCGCGCGCTGAAACCCACGGTGAAAGAGGAGGAGGCCGCCCAGGACAAATGGCGGCGGGAGACGGTTCTGCGCGTCAACCGCGGAAATCCGGGCGGGCCTGTGCCCGGATTTTCCGAACACTCCGGGTTTCCGCGGGGAGACGAAGCGTCCTGGGAGGAGGCTTCGGCAGACTGTGTTGAATGCGGGGCCTGCACCGCGGTTTGCCCGACCTGCCATTCCTACTTTTTCGACCTGCGCGGCTCCGGCGGCAGGGGATTTCACCGCAGACGCGTCGCCGATTCCTGCCTCATACCCGGGTATGACCGGGCCGCCGGGGGGGAGGAGGAGAGGACTTCAACGGCCCTGCGGTTCAGGCACAGACTGGTCTGCAAGCTGATGCATCAACCGGAACAGACCGGACTCTCGGGATGCACCGGATGCGGCCGGTGCATCGACGCCTGCCCGGCCGGAATCGACATGCGGACGGCGCTCCGGCGTCTGGCCGGATCTCCGGTTTCAGCGGATACGTGGACGGAATCTTCAGACAATCCATAGAACCGGATCTATCGGGTTTTGAGGGCTGAGCGGCCGGCCGCCGGCCGTTGGAAAGGAATCAGGCACGGGAAACAGGAATCCATTTTCGACCCGGAAAGCGGTGGTGGAAGAGTCGGCGGTCATGGGGCGCGCGTCCGTCCGGATCCGGTTCAGGCCGGACGGCGGATTCCGTTTCCGTCCCGGGCAGTTCGCTTTCGTCTCCATACCGGGTCTTGCTGAAGCGCCGTTCAGTCCGTTCTCTGCCGCGGACGCGGAGGAGAGGGTCGAGATCATCTCCCGGATGAACGGCCCGGAGCAGCCGTTCGCGAAGCTGAAAGCCGGTGAAACCGTGGGAATCCGCGGCCCCTACGGCAGACCGTTTTCTTTTGATGCGTTCGCCGAAAAGGATTTCCTGTTTCTCTGCGACGCGGCCGGACTCGCCGCGGCCAGACCGCTCCTGATCGAAAGCGCGGCGCGGCCGGAGGGGCAGGGGAGGACGCGGCTGGTCCTCCTGACCGCGCCGGAAGAGGATGACGCATTCGCCGCGGAAACCGCGGCCGGATTGACCGGCGTTCAAGTGTCCGCGGCACAGGGCCCGACCGCCCTCCCCGATGGACTTCCGAATGCCTCCCGCAGCGTCGCCCTGCTGTTTCTCGGCCGGGGGCCACTGATGGAAGCCGGTCAAGCGCTCGCCGCGGCCGGATTCGCAGGGGATTCGATGTTCGGCCGGATCGAAAAGCGCATGGCCTGCGGCATCGGACACTGCCGTCTCTGCGCGGCCGGACCCGTGTTCACATGCGTTGAAGGTCCCATTCTCCCGTTCCGGCTGCTTATCCCTGACATTCCCGCGACGGGGGCCGCATGAGCGGGGTTCTGGTCATTGACATCGATCGATGCCGCGAATGCGGGTCCTGTCAGGTCCCCTGCAGTTATACCCTGCATCCGGAGAACAACGGGATTCTCCGATTGAGAGAGATCGCGGAATTCGCCCTGTCCTGCAGGCGATGCGTTCGCCCGCCATGTGTACAGGCCTGCCCGGTATCCGCCCTTCAGCGTTCGACCGCGGACGGCCTCATCACCCGCAGGCCGGACCGGTGCGTGACGTGCGGATCCTGCGCATTCGCCTGCCCGTTCGGCGCCATTCCGACGGAAGTGCTGGTCTCACCCGAATCCGTGTGCGACCTGTGCGCGGGCCGGCTCTCGGAAGGAGAGAGTCCGGTCTGCGTCGGCGGATGCGGCCGCGGGGCAGTTACGTTCGTCCCGCGGGAGAACGCGGCCGGCGTCGAACTGCGCGCGGCGTCCGGCTCGTTTTTCGCGGCTGGTAAGTCCCGGGGAAAAAAGACGGGGGCCGCTGAATGAACGGGTTCGTCCTGACACGCGTTCTGTTACCCGGAATTTTTTTCGTGCTCGCAGGCGCGCTCCTCGCGGGATGGATCGAACGGAAGGTTCGCGCCCGGCTTGAATTCCGGCAGGGTCCGCCGCCGCTGCAGCCCCTGTACGATTGGATCAAGCTTTCGATCAAACGGCCCGAGGGCCGCCGGTCCCTGAGGGGCCTGCTGCGGACGGCCGCGGCCGCGGCCGGACTGGCCGGGGCATTCGGTTTCGGCATACTGGTCTGGCAGGACCGGTTCATCCCGTTCAACGGCTTTACCGGAGATTTCTTCGCTTGGCTGGTCTGCTTTTCCGCGGCCTCGCTGCTGCCGGACCTCGCGGATACGGCCGGCCGGGGCCGTTCCCGGTGCGGGCCGGGCGCCTTCAATATCCGCGCGACATCCATCTTTCCACTGTTCATCGCGTGGGGCGTTCCCCATCTCGGAGCGGGCTCTTCGTTCTGCATTCCGGATCTGATCCGGTCCCAGTCTGTTTACGGTCCGGCGGTTTTCTCGCCTGAAGGCGGAATCGCCTTCGTGGTGTCCTTCATCTCGGTTTTTGCCGCGGTCCGTTCAGGCGATTCCGAAGGGTCCGAAGCCGGGATGCGGATCACGGGACCCGCGGCCGAACCCCATCCGGGAATCAGGATCGCACTGGCCGGTATGAGCCGTCTCATTCTTCTGTTTACCGTACCGGAGGCGATGGTTCTGCTGTTCACCGGAGGCGCCGCCGCGACGGGCCGCACGGTGTCGATTTTACTGTATATCGCGCTTTTTCTGGCTCTGATCGTGATCCCGAATCTCGGCCCCGCCAGAACCCGGGGCCGGTCGCTCCGGGCGCATCTCGGTCCCCTGACCCTGGCGGCCCTGGCCGCTGTCGCGCTGGCCCTCATCCAACGGTGACCCATGGGCATCCGTCTGCAAATCGTCACACGTTCCCTTTGGATTTATCCGGTGGTGGCCGGGGGCTGCAACGGCTGTCACCTGGAGACACTGGCCTGCCTGGGACCGAAATACGATCTGGAACGGTTCGGCGTCCGCATCGCCCCGTCGCCGAACCTGGCGGACGCACTCCTGGTGTCGGGATCCCTGATTCATCCGGACGACAGGCGGTTGAAACGCATGGTGATCGAGATGGCCGGACCCAGCCTGGTGCTGGCCGTCGGCACCTGCAGTCTTGATCAGGGACAGTTCAGGGGCGGGGCGGTTCAGACCCACACCGCGGATTCCATCCTGCGGGTCGACCTGCACATACCCGGCTGTCCACCGAGGCCGGAGGCGGTCATCGCCGGATTCGGTAAACTCATCCGATTGATCCGGCAGAATCCCGATCAATGAGCTGGAAGGAAATCGAAAAAGATCTGCTCGAACGGTTCGGAGATGATTTCTCCGGGTGGGAATGGTCCGGGACCAGCCGGGTCCGGGCCCGCCTGCGACCCGGAGCCCTGCCGGCAGCGGCGCGTTTCCTGGCGGAGAACGGCCGCGTCCGGTTCATTTCCGCAACGGCTCTGCCGACCCCGGCCGGTGCCGTGGATGTCTGGTACCATTTCGATTTTTTTCAGACCGCGCAGGTGCTTTCCGTCCGGGTCACAGCGCCGCAGGACGACCCGGTTCTTCCCTCCATTTCGGAGTTCTGGCCGAACGCCGGGTGGAGCGAGCAGGAGGCGGCGCGGGCTTTCGGTATCCGGTTCAGAAAAGACGCAGGCGCCTCCCGGAGCGGCGGCAGACAGAAAGAGAAGACCGGATGACGGAATCCGCGGTGAATGATGGACCCCGCCGTAAAAAGCGGGGTATCGAAAAAACCTGGATCATGGACGCCGGAAGCGGCGGGGAATCAAACCCGTCGGAGCGGCCAGAAGCCCAATCTCCGATTATTCGGAAAAAATTGAACCAGAATGACCAGGCTTCCGGCCGCACGATTGAAATGACGCGTCCGGAATTCTGGACCGGTGACCTGTTCCGGGTTCATGCAGCGGAGGGCCGGGTCGTCCGGCTTGAGGTGGTGACTGGAGTCCGGCACCGCGGAATCGAGAAACTGGCGGAAACGAAGTCCTGGAGCCGGCTCATTCCCCTGCTCGAACGGATATGCGGCATCTGCAGCGCGAGCCATCCGGCCGCGCTGGTGCGGACCGTCGAGGAAATGGCCGAGGTCCGGCCGCCCGAACGGGCGCAGTACATCCGCACTTTTTCATGCGAGTTGGAACGGCTGCAGTCGCACCTGCTGTGGTTCGCCACACTCGGGCATCTGGCGGGTTTTGACACCCTGTGGATGTGGGCGTGGCGGTACCGGGAGGAACTCCTCGTCCTGAACGAGCGGATATCCGGCAACCGCCTTATCCCGTCCCTGATCGTGCCGGGCGG
>CAZNXX010000082.1:0-13513 GCA_964577095.1 uncultured bacterium
CCCCCCGGATTCCCGGCTGTAAAATCCGGGAATGACACCCCCCGATCATTACCGCACCAGGAGAACTTTCCTGGAGAGCATGTCCCTTCCCGCCTCCAGCCGGACCAGGTAGACTCCGGACGGCATTGCCTCCGCGTTCCAGACCGCGGTCCCCTTCATCCGTTCCAACTCCCCCGCTTCGAGTTCACAAACCCGGCGGCCTTTCATGTCAAAAACGGAGAGCCGGGCTTTCCCGGCCGCGGCCGGCAGTTCGTACCCCAGCCGCACCGCTGGATTGAACGGATTCGGAAAAGCGGTCAGCCGGAGCAACCCGGGCATGGATCCGGACGCCTGGTTGTCCGGAAAAACCGCAGTGATCCCGTGCGCCGCGTCGAACCGCTCCCGGGCCGGAAGGCCGTGCAGTTTGACTTCGCTGAGGGGATCGACCCAGGGCCATGGCCGATCCCCGAAGAATCCGGGTCTGCCGGAGAGGTACAGGGATTGAGGAAGTCCACGGTCCGGGATGGATTCGTCCCATTTCACTTCCCGCGTGACATAATCGAAATTGCCGTGCCGGATGACCGTGGACAGGACCTTGGGATCCGCAGGACCCCACTCCTGCCCCACGCCCAGCTTCCACAACCCGACCGGATCGTCGTCCCATGGAAAGAAGGTCTCGTAGGCGTACGCAGTATACGGTGCAGGATCCATCGTCTCAGTTCCCAGAACATTCCCTTCGAAGGTGTACCACCAGTGGCCGTGGGACAGGCTCGCGGCGCGCGGGAATCCCTCGTCCGTCAGCTGAAGCGGGGGGATGGATCGCCGCTTCCCGGTCAGGTGGTTGCGGAACACGGTGATGAAAATGGAATTGCCCCACGTGCTCTCACCGTCGAAATTGAACGCCTGGTTGCCCTCGAACAGCTCGTAATGGGGCGTGGTCATGTGGCTCGCGTTGGCTCCGGACTCAACCCAGCTCGGCTGGTACTCGATCCACCCGTCCTCGAAGTAATTGTACCCGATGACGTTCCCTCCGCCCGTGGAGCGCATGACCATGACCTTGTTCGCGTTCCAGAACGCGTTATTCTCCACGAGGTTGTCCGCGGAGCCCCGGGACAGGCTCAACAGGTACCCGCCGCCGCCGGGATTCGGATTGTCGCTGGTGTGGATGTAGGAGTCCCGGATCTCGCACCGGAAACAGCTCGTCAGGTCTATGCTCGATCCGTCCGTGTGGCTGCTTTCGACGTTCTTCACCCAGCAGTAGGCGCACGTCTCGAGCTGGATGTTGCCCGCGCTTCCCTTCTGCAGGTACAGGTCCTCGACCCCCGTCAATTTCGTCGCGGGCCTGGGATCCGTGCCCATCCAGTCCTCGCCGTAACGGGATAGCTGGGCGTGAAAGGCAGTCCGAAAGGCGATGTGAAGCGGTGTTGTGAATGTGACGGACGTCCCGTACACGGACGCCACTTCCATCACCTGGGACATAGGCCGGTTCATGCGGCAGAACCAGGCGCGGGAATCGTCTTCGGCCGGCGAATCCGGGCTCCACTCGGTCAGTTCCGGATCGGTTTCCTCGTCCAGCAGAACGAGCTCTCCCGCGGTCAGAGGCGGATCGGGCGCAGCCGCCAGCCGTATCGTTCTCGATCCCCTGGCGCCGTCCTCAGCGAGGGGATGGGAAACGCCCATCAGGTCGCCGCCTGCCCACCGGTTGCCGATGACGATCACGGGATACCAGTTGATTTCGGGATTTTTCAGCAGGCGAGTTTGATCCGGTCCTGAACCCCTCAGCGTGACGCCGGACCGGTTCATCAGCAGGCCTTCGGAGGAAATGTGGAAGTCCCCGGGGCCCAGGAGGACAACCTGATTCTCCGGGCAGGCATCGAGCGCCTCCTGAATCGCGGGCGTGTCGTCCCCGCCGGATGGATTCAGCGTTTGGTGGATGACCGTCCGCCGCGGAATACCCCCAACCGCGGTCAGCCCGGGATTCCATTCCGTGAGACGGTCGGAAGGGATGATTGCGGATGCCGACGCGAGCGAAGCGGCCCAAATGGTCGAAAACAAAACAGACGCCGAACCCGGACGGAGAGACTGCATAATCGGATTTCCTTCAATTCAGCTTCAGTATCTTGACTCCGGCCGCTTGTTTTCCGGCTGTGATCTTGAGGATGTACACGCCTGCGGCCGCGGGCGTTCCTTCATCCATGAGACCGTCCCAGCGGTACAGGTGCGACCCGGACGTCCGGTCACCGAGAGTTTCACGCCGCACGGCCTGGCCGAGCACGTTGAAGATCTCGACCGACACCTTCGCGCCTGAATCGAGGCCGTAATAGACCGAAACCGTTCCGTTGAACGGATTTGGGAACGCGCGGCCTGTACGCGGGGATGTTTTACCGGAGGGGTATCCCGCGGGCGTGGCGGAAAGGCCGCACTGCACGACCCGGACCGTATTGCTGTGCCCCGAGGCCCAACCATAAAGCATCGGCCATCGGACGGCCAGATCGCATCCCAGATGTCTGGAATAACCGGCCGGCACCGGATGGTCCGGATCCCGGACGTCGAATATTTCGCCTTCCGTGACCAGCATCCCGTCCCGGCACGTGACGGCATCCCATCTAAACCCGGCTAGGGTCGTGCCGCGGAGCACGGGATGGGCCGGATCCCGGACATCCGCCACGTTCAGCCGATCGGCCTGGCTGAAGCCACTCGGATACTGCAAACCGTCGTCGAATGTCTCCGTCCAGTGCAGGAGTCCGTTCTCCGCGGCAAGCCTGCTTTTTGAATCAGCGTTGCCGAAATCGAGTCCGAGCCGACCGAGCACCTCGACAGTCCAGTCTGACCGCACTCTGCCGATTTCGATTTCGTCGATGTTGGACGAATTGCCTCCCGCGCGGCGATACCGGTAATACAGGTCGGAGTCGGCAAAAAGGACGGACCCGATGGGCATATCCGGCATGGAGAAAACGCCTATTTTCAAGGGACGGCCGGGATTCGTCAAGTCGAACACCCAAAACGTATTATCCCAATACTTTGACATGAGAACCAGGCGTTTTCCCCAGAAGGCAATCTCATCCGGCTCTTTTCCTTCGTCCAGCCCGCCGCTTAACCGCAATACCGGCGCCGACGGATTCCGGAAGTCGATGACTGTCAGGCAATAGGTCCCGCTGCGGGCGTTCTTGGCATAACCATAGAGGAACCCTTCCCTGGCCGCCAGGCCTGACAGGCTGACCGAAGACAAGCTGTCCGGAAAAACGAATGAACCCAGAAAACAGGGAGCCGCCGGATCGCGGGACAGATCATAGGCGGACACCAATGGGCTGGTATAGTAGATACCGCTCGAAGCGAAGAGACGTTCACCGTCAACACACACGTTATAAATCGAATGCTCTTCCGGCGCGGCGGTAAATTTCCCGAGATGGAAGGTGCGCCCCCATTGCTCCTCCGGAGGCACGCGGAACTCGAACGTGTCCGGGCTTGCGATTTCATGAATCCCGTCGGACACCGTCACGGTCCAGCGGACCGATTCGCCCCCTTGAAAACGCCCGAAACCGGTCATGTGATAAAACGTGTCAACGGTTGAGAAAGAATGAGCATCCGCACCGCCCCAGTAAAAGCGGTATATCAGGGAATCACCGTCCGAATCCGCGGACCGCGTCCATTTGAATTCCAGCAGAGGCGACTGCAGAACGGTTCCGTCCTGCGGAGCGAGAAGCCGCACCGGAACGGCGGACCGGTTCAGGGTCACGGAACCGGGTATCGTCTCAATCAGGGCTGACGCCGAAGCATTCTCCAATTCAACCGTCACGGACCGGCCGGCCGGGGAGGGGCCCCACCCCAGAGTCAGATGGACAATGTCTCCGGCGCCCCTCGGGATTTCGCCCTGCACGGCGACGCGGACCCTGTCCGCCCCTTCCGAAACCGTCCGCACCGTCAGTCCGGAAGCCCGTCCCGCGGCCTCCGCCCCGATGACGTTCAACTGGTCCGGATCCGTGCGTACGGAAAACGACAGATCGCGGATGGATCCGTCCGGATTGCACAGCCAGACCGGCATGTCGAACGAGGGAGTGCGTGGGTCCGCGATCACTTCACCCGCGACGAGCGCGGCAGAGGCCCGGTACAGGGCCCGGGCCGCAAGGCCCGTCCGTTTCAGGCGTGTCACACTGTCCAGATGGTCGCCGCCTCTGCCGGCCAAAGCCGCGATCGCGACGGTCTGTGTTTCGCCCGGCGCCAGATCGAAAGGTCCGGACGAAATCAGGAACCGGCGATCCTTGGGGTTCGGATCGAGCCAGCCCGTGCCTGCGACCGGATCCCCGGAAAAGCCCCAGTCCGTCCGCAGGCCCGTGAACGGGTCGATCATCCGATTCCCGTCCTCATCCAGACCCCGGAGGCGGTCGTACACACCCTGCGCGTCCATGCTGGTTAGACTCGGGAACGGTCCGTCCGAGTGATGCTTCATGACAATCGGTGAAAGCGCCGGGCTGTTGCGGAATCCCGGCGTCAGGCTTCGCCAGCCCCGAGCCGTGTCTCCGGGTGAGGGGATCATCGGTGTCTGTACGAACTGAAACCCCACGGCCGGAGGCCGGGGGCCGAAATGGGATTCGTAATTCGTCCAGTGGTAACAGTAAACCAGGGAGAGAAGGCTGTCACTGCCGATCAGATCGCCGCTGCCGCCGCCGAGGTCCGGATCTCCGGCCAGGCCGGCATAGGCGTTTTTCCAGATCTGACCGCTCTTGTTGGTAATCTTCCATCTGAGAAAAACCATGTCGTCGACCGATTCCCATCCCCAAACCGTGAGGTGCACTTCCGCGCCCAGGGGCTCGGTGTCGCTTTCCGGAAACCCGTCCGGCACGGTCCCGGCGTCGGTGAAGGAGCAGAACAGGGTCTGGTCGCCGAGTAGAACGGGCCGGCCGTCGTCCGCCGGCGCGCCCTGGGAAACGGGCCATTCATCCCAGTCCGGGCCGTGGTTCAGGCTGTCCGCGGATCCGATCTTATACACACGGAATGCCGGATTATCCTGACCGTACGGCAGGCCGGCGGCGTCCACGGCTCCGGGCACCGCGTCCGGAAAATAGTACGAAGCCATCACGCGCGTGGAACCGCGCATTTCCGCGGACAGAACAAGCCCGGCTGTAAAAAGGAGCCTGTTCATAAAATCCGCCGATTCAAAAGGCGGATCAGGATCGAGGAACATCCCCCCATTGGCGTACTCGGCATCCGCGAACATGCCGTCATTCTGCACTGACATCACGATATTGTTGACGTCAATCATGCGTATGGAAGACGGCTGGTAACTTTGGGGTGATTCTCTTGAATCCGGATTCCACCCCGCTTTTGAGGGGATGGAGAAAAGCGCGCAGATCAGGACGAGTGTGACGAAGCGTTTGGATGAAAACAGGCTGGTCATGACTCCTCCCTTTTATCCGCAGTCAAACTCGTTCAGAGTATGGACCGGTCAGAAAGCTTGGTCCCATTTTTCGTAAATGTTTTTTCAGTGAATAATCAAATTGTCGGAGATTCTTACACAGGAAAGATAATAAAACAAAGATAATAAAATGAGAAAAATATCAAGAAAATTCACGGTAATGCAGAGTCATTCCGAATCCCACCGCACCACCCGCCACCCCCTCCTCCCCGCCTCGCGCCTCAGGCCGGCCCTGGGATTCACGGCCACGGCCGTGCCGAAGAGACGCATGTGCTCCGCGTCCGTCGAGTCGTTCGCGTACACGACGGACTTCTCGAAATCCAGCTTCAACTCGTCCGCTTTTTGCTTCAGGATGGCTGTCTTCTCGGAGCCGTAGAGATGCTCGCCCGCGACCTTTCCGGTGAACCGGCCGTCTTCGGTCTCCAGCACGGTGCCCATGGCCGCGTCCGCGCCCACGGCCAGGGCCAGGGGATGCAGCATGAATTCCGGGGCGCCGCTGAGGAGCAGAATGCGGAATCCCTCGCGCCGCAGTCCCTCCATCTCCCCGCGTGCCTCGGACGGGATCCTCGGAACCACAGACCGACGGACCATGGTTTCGCAGAAACCGGCCAGATCTTCTTCGCGGATGCCCCGGAAATACCGCTTGTTCCGGAGAAGACCGGGAACGCCCCCGACCGCCAGGTCCCGAAGTCCGGACAGCAGGAAGCGGATCAGCATGGAGCCGGTGATGATGCCCGCGCCGTAAAGCTTGCGCACCGCCATCCGTTCCATGGACGTCCCCGGCAGAAGCGTGCCGTCCACATCGAACACGGCCCAGCGCAAGGAATCAGACCTCTTTCTTGAGTTCACGGGGCAGGTACTTGTCGAACAGGTAGTACTTGCCGTCCCAGAGCACGGGGATGCCCCGCACCAGGTTCAGGACCACCATGATCCAGACCAGCACGTTCGTGAAAGCGGACAGGTCCCGGATCTGATCATCCGAAAGCCAGCGAATGCCCTCCCCGGATCCGGCCCGGAACGCGAGCAGAAGGCCGAGGAGCACGAAGGCCACGACCTTTGACACGCCGTACACGGCCCGGCTGACCCGCGACGCGGTGAGAAAGCGCGTCACCGGAGATTTCATCATGGTGTTCCGGCCGAAAGGCGTCTTGCCCTCGCGCGAGAACGCCACGGACCGGAGCGTGTCCACCAGAAAGCTCCGCGTCACGAACACGACCGGCACCCAGAACGAGACAAGCCCGACCGCGCAGTAGTAGATCAGGTAGATGTGCTCGACGATGCGGTCGCCGGTGATGTCGAAAAGCGCGCCCACGTCGCTGGCCTGTTTGAGCTTGCGTGCCACGTATCCATCGAGCGAATCCAGGTAGATGACCAGAATGGTCAGCGCCACGGCCGCGATTCGCCACCAGAAGCCCAGGCCGAAGATCAGAATCACGAACAGGGCCAGGACGATTCGGCCGAGGGTGATTAAATTAGGATACATTTTTTCATCCCTTTGATTTTCTTGGGTTCTGGTTCAGTCTATTCGGTGGTTGGTGTCTGTCTCGAGTTCATAGTTCATGGTTCATGGTTGAATAAAGTTCCGGGTTCCGGGTTCCGGGTTGCAGGTCCGAAATGCCGAGGCCCGCGTGAGCGGGACGAGGCTTTCGGACATCCTTTTCTCCGTCACCGCCCGCAATACCGGCGGATCTCCGCGTCCGCGGAGGCCAACCCCAGGCCCCGGGCCCTCGCGAAATCCTCGCACGCGCCGCTCCGGTCGCCGAGTTTGATCTTCACGAGTCCCCGGAGCCGCCACTCCGCAGCCGAGGAGGGATTGATCCGTATCGCCGCGTCGTAGTCTTCGAGGGCTTCAGACGGCCTGCCGAGGTTGGACCGGCACGCGGCGCGGAACACGAACGCATCCCTTGTCCCGGGCGCGGATTTCAGCGCGGCCGTGTAAGCGGCTTCCGCCTCCGCGTAGCGCTTCAGCCGGAAAAGCGCATTGCCCGCCTTGACCCTGGCATCCGCGTCGTTCGGGTCCAGAACAGCCGCCCGGTTGAAATCGGCGAACGCGGCTTCAAGGTTCCCTGAAACAGCCCGGCACATCCCCCGCTCCAGGTAAAGGGCCTTGGACCGCTGGCCCAGGCTCTCGGCCGCGTCAAAATCCTTCAGCGCGCCGGTCAGGTCGTCGTTCTTGGCCCTGGCGCTCCCGCGGGCGTAACGGGCGTACGCGTTCTTCGGATCCAGTCGCAGGGCTTCGTCGTACGAGGCGATGGCCCTCTCATAGAATTTCAGATGGTACAGGGCGGACCCGCGGTTCGTCCACGCGTCCGCGTCCGCGGGACCCACCGCAACCGCCTTTTCATAGGAGGCCAGCGCTTTCGGATGGTCGCCCGTGATCGTGTACACGTGGCCCTTGTACACATGCGCATCCGCCGCGGTGGAGTCGAGCTTCAGTGCGCGGTCGAACATCTCGATCGCTTCGTTGTATCTCTTCTCTCCCATTTTACTTCTGCCGATGGTCACATAATAATGGCCCTGGTCCGTGAACCGGTCCTTCAGCGAACGGAAATCGGACGGCTTCAGGTTGACGAACTCGGGGATATTGACCGCCCGGTCCGCGAAGGCGAAACGCTCGAGAATCACGGGCGGGGAGGCGTTTCCCCCGGAATCGATATGCGTCAGGCAGACGTCGGTGTGCGGGCCGCGGATCTTGGTCGCGAAGGCGAGCCACTTTCCGTCCGGGGACCAGGAATGCCAGGAATTCATCGAATCCGTGTTGCACGCGAGAAGACGCGGCGTTCCGCCGCCGGCCGGAACGATCCAGAGCCGGCTGTCGCGCTGAAGCAGCATGAAATTTTTCGCCTGCGAGAACACAATCCACTTCCCGTCCGGCGATGGCCTGGGAAAGTAATTGCTCATCCCGTTTCCGGACGCGCCTGCCAGCGGCTCGGGCCTGCCGCCTTTTCCGCCGTTGAACGGCACCCGGAACACGTCGTATTTGAATCCCACCCGACCGCTGATGAATTCCTCCGCGTATGCCGTGGGAAGCACGGCTTCAGGAGAGGCGTCCGCCTGTTCGGAACGGTACACTTTGGTCCTGCAGAAATATACCCATTTCCCGTCCGGGCTCCACACGGGGTTGCTCTGGCAGAGATCCGGATCGTCCGCTCCGGGCAGGGATCCGAACCGTTTCGTTTCGCGGTCATACCATGCCAGAATGCCGCGCACAGGGAAGAAGAGCTGGGAATAGTGCGCATTGTCGATGGGCACGAATATGGACCGATCCTTCACGGTCGAGAGCGCGAAGCGGCCGTCCGGCGAAATCTGCGACAGCAGGCCGAACGTCCGCCTCCCGTCGGCGCGCCGGTAGTCGGACCACGTGATCACCTTTTCGGGCGTCAGCTCCGTTTCGGGCAGAATCCCGGAAATGACATAAGACCCCTTGTCGTTCGCGTAATCCACATCCATGGCCAAAGTCTTCCCGTCTTTCGAAAAGGAGTGGCAGTTGCCGCACAGGGCCATGTTCTTCAGGAGCGCGGGCGCGGGTTCGGCTGAAGCGACGTCCCCGAGATGCCAGCGTATGCTGTCGAGATGCTGGAGAGCGTAGGAGAACGGAACCGGAACGGCGCGGTAGAAGATGCTTCCAGCGACGGAGTCCGGGGATGTGCGGAACGCGGTCCGGGATCCGGAAAGGATGGACACCCCGCGGACGGCGTATATCGAGACGCGGATTTCGCCGGACAATCCCGCATTCCGGAGTTTTCCCCAGGTTTTTTCGGACGGCCGCCAGAAAGTTTTCGAGGTCAGGGACGAGGACAGTCTCCGCCCGTCCTCGGATTCCGCGACCACCAGCCATTTCGCGGCGCGGCCCGTTGAGTCGTGCCAGACGAATGTCGGGGCAGGAAACGCCGGCGGGAACAGGGTCCCGTTCCAGGGGTAGCGGATGGTCAGCCCTACAGGCGGATTCTGGAACAGTTCGGGCCTGGGGCCCATGCCGTTCTTGAGAAAGAACTCGCCCAGAGGCCCGGTCCAGAGGACTATTCCGACCGAGAAAACCAGCGCGATGATCGCCAGCCCGATCAGATTTTTGATTTTTTTATCTTCCAACAGCATTGTGGAATCCTTCCAAAGTGTCAGGTATGCGGCCGCCATGGCCGGCTTTCGTTTATACTATCATTTTTAGAGGAAAAGTCAAGTTTTTTTTAACCCCCCACCCCGGGGTCGACCCCGGGGTGGACCCCGGGGTTGATGCTTCGCTGATTTTACTGCACTTACGAGACAGTTAAATTTTTCTCTTGACTTTACGGGCATTTTGAACTATTTTATGACTATTCCGATCATAATAATAAGAATTGAGTCCATGAAAATCTCCTTCAAGACAGACTATGCATTGAAAGCCATTCTCGATCTGGCCGGACAGTCCGATTCAGGCAAGGCCGTATCGATTCCGGACATCGCGGGCCGGCAGGACATTCCCGTGCCATTTCTCGAGCAGATCATGCTGCTCCTGAAAAAGGCCGGGGTTGTCCAGAGCAAGACGGGCAAGGGCGGCGGCTTCTTTCTGCTGAAAAAGCCGGAGGAAATCACGGTCGGGGAAATCGTCCGGCTGATCGAGGGCCCAATCGAACCCATCGCCTGCGGCGTGCGGGGTGTTGCCTCCGGCTGCGCCGAGGAGGGACGCTGCGCGTTCCAGGAGGTCTGGCTCAAGGTGGCCGACGCCGTTTCGGACGTCGTTGACGGAACCACCTTCGCCGACATCATGCGACGCGGACGCGAACTGACGGATCATCGGGCCGAAGATCACTATGTCATCTGAACGGCGCGTACGCCGCACAAAGGAGATTCCCATGTCAAACACATACGCCTTCGAAACCCTGGCCCTCCACGGAGGGCAGACAGTCGAGCCTTCAACCCTCTCCCGGGGGGTCCCGGTGTACCGGACGAGTTCATACGTTTTCAAAAGCGCGGAGCACGCGGCGAACCTCTTCGCGCTCAAGGAACTCGGCAACATCTATTCCCGCCTGGGCAACCCAACCCACGACGTTCTGGAACAGCGGGTGAGCCTTCTGGAGGGCGGCGCGGCATCGGTGGCCCTCGCTTCGGGCACGACGGCCATTTTCTACTCGATCATCAACCTGGCGGCTGCCGGGGACGAGATCGTCTCGGCCAACAACCTCTACGGCGGTTCCTACACCATGTTCGACGCCATCCTGCCCCAGCTCGGCATCCACGTGAAGTTCGTCAAGCCGGACCGCATCGAGAATTTCGCAAAGGCGATCACCGCGAAGACGAAGGCCGTGTTCATCGAGACAATAGGCAATCCGGTGCTCGATTTTACCGACATCGCGGCCGTGGCTAAAATCGCCCACGACCACGGTCTGCCCCTCATCGTGGATGGCACTTTCACCACGCCATACCTGCTCCGGTCCATCGACCACGGCGCGGACATTGTAGTCAATTCGCTGACGAAGTGGATGGGCGGCCACGGCACCGCCATCGGCGGCATCGTCACGGACGCGGGCCGGTTCGATTGGAAGAATCCGAAGTTCAGGCTGTACAACGAACCCGATCCAAACTACCACGGCCTGAAATGGGCGCAGGACCTGCCCCCGGCCCTGGCGCCGATCGCCTTTGCCCTGCGCCTGCGCACCGTGCCGCTCCGGAATCTGGGCGCGTGCACGAGCCCGGACAACGCGTGGGTTTTCCTGCAGGGGCTCGAAACGCTCCCGCTCCGGATGGAGCGGCATTGCGCCAACGCGCTGGCAGTCGCGGAGCACCTGAAAAAGCATCCCAGGGCCGCGTGGGTGCGGTACCCTGGCCTGCAATCCGATCCTTCCCATGAAACCGCGGCCCGCTACCTGAAAAAGGGCTTCGGCGGCATGGTCGTGTTCGGGGTCAAGGGCGGCCGCGCCGCCGGAGAAAAGTTCATCGAGAATCTGAAGCTGTTTTCGCATCTGGCCAACGTGGGCGACGCGAAAAGCCTGGCCCTGCACCCGGCGAGCACGTCGCACTCCCAGCTTTCGGAGGAACAGCAGGCCGAGAGCGGGCTGACGCCGGAGCTCGTCCGGCTGTCCATCGGCATCGAGCACATCGACGACATACTGGCCGACGTGGATCAGGCCCTGAACCGGACGTGACGGAGGAAAAGCCATGCCGAAATACTTCCCGGACAACTCGCAGTCAATCGGCCGGACTCCCCTGGTGCGGCTGAACCGAATCACCGGCGGAAGCCCTGCCTTGATTCTCGCAAAAATCGAAGGCCGGAACCCTTCCTATTCCGTCAAATGCCGGGCCGGCGCGTCGATGATCTGGGACGCGGAGAAACGGGGCATCCTCCGCCCGGGCATGGACCTCGTCGAGCCCACCAGCGGTAACACAGGCATCGCGCTCGCGTTCGTATCAGCCGCGCGCGGATACCGGCTGACGCTCACCATGCCCGAGACCATGAGCCTGGAACGCAGGAAAATACTGAAGGCGTTCGGCGCGAATCTGGTGCTCACCGAGGGCGCGAAAGGGATGTCCGGCGCTGTGGCCAAGGCGGAGGAGATCCAGGCCGCGGCTCCGGACCGGACCGTTCTGCTGCAGCAGTTCCGGAATCCGGCCAATCCCGCGATTCACGAGCGGACCACGGGGCCCGAAATCTGGGAGGACACGGACGGCGGGGTGGACGCCTTTGTGGCTGGCGTGGGCACAGGCGGCACGATCACAGGCACGTCCCGGTTCTTCAAACGGACGAAAGGGAAGCCGGTTCTCTCTGTGGCGGTTGAGCCGGAATCAAGCCCCGTTCTGACGCAGACGCTCGCCGGGGTTCCGCTGAAACCCGGGTCGCACAAGATTCAGGGCATCGGCTCCGGCTTCGTCCCCGAAGTCCTCGACCTGTCCCTGGTGGACCGGGTCGAGACCGTTTCGGATGACGAGGCCATGGAATTCAGCCGCCGCCTCGCGGCCGAAGAAGGCATACTGGCCGGAATATCCTCCGGAGCCGCGGTCGCGGCCGCGGTTCGTATCGGACGGGATCCGGTGTTCGCGGGAAAAACCGTGGTGGTGATTCTGCCGGATTCCGGAGAACGCTACCTGTCCGCCGGACTTTTCGGGAACGGGGAATGAAAACGGATTCAAAATCCTCCCCATCCGGGAGGACGCAGTTTTTCACCTTCGGGGACGCGTTGTCCCCTGCCGTTTCGTCATCGGAAGCGGCATCCGGGCTTCAGCTCGAATGCGGCCGCGCCATCGGTCCGGTCACGCTCGCGTATGAAACGTGGGGAACGCTGAACGAAAACCGGAGCAACGCGGTTCTCGTGTGCCACGCCTTCTCCGGTAACAGCCACGTGTCGTCCTGCGAAGATCCGGACGGATCCAGCCCCGGCTGGTGGGACGGCCTCGTGGGCCCGGGAAAAGCCGTGGACACGGACCGCTATTTCGTGATCTGTTCGAACGTGCTCGGCGGATGCTCCGGGAGCACGGGCCCGTTGTCCGTGGATCCGGCCACCGGCAAACCCTACGGCCTGGACTTCCCCGTCGTGACGATCCGGGACATGATCGAGGCCCAGGCCAGGCTGGTCGATCACCTGGGCATCCCGAAACTGCTCGCCGTGATCGGCGGATCCATGGGCGGCATGCAGGCGCTTCAATGGGCGGCCTCCTTTCCGGACCGCGTACGGTCGGTCATTCCGATCGCCACCACGCTCAAGCACTCCCCCCAGCAGATCGCGCTCGATGAAGTCGGCCGCCAGGCGGTCATGGCGGACCCGGACTGGAACAGGGGGAATTACAACGGCGGCAAGCCCCCGGAAAAGGGTCTCGCCCTCGCCCGCATGATCGGGCACATCACCTACATGAGCGACCGCTCCATGGAGGACAAGTTCTCCAGGAAGCTGAAAGACGGGAAGGTCAGCTTCTCCTTCGCGACGGACTTCGAGGTCGAGGGGTACCTGCGGTACCGCGGGGACAACTTTGTGAAGCGGTTCGACGCGAATTCATATCTTTATATCACCAAGGCCATGGACTACTTCGATCTTTCAGGGGACAAGCTGTTCGGCGGCGGCGGGCCGTCCGAAATCCGTTTCCTGGTCATCGGGTTCCATTCGGACTGGCTCTATCCCCTGCACCAGTCGCGTGAAATCGTGCGCCTGCTGAAAA
>CAZNXX010000083.1:0-2141 GCA_964577095.1 uncultured bacterium
AGCAGACCCAGCCGGTTGAGGCTGATCCGCTCGCCGAGGCGCTCCTTTCCGCCGCGGAAGAGTTCGAGCCGTCTTCTCTCCGCGGAAATGGAAACGCCGTAACGGTTCAGCGCTTCGGCGCTCCGGCTGACGAGGCCCAGCACGAATGCCAGCTCGTCCGCGGCCGTGAACCCGGCGGCCGAGGCCCGGCCGAATTCCTCCATGCCCCATACCGGTATTGTGAACCCGAACAGTCCGAGCCGCAGGTAGTTCCTGTCCGGCTTGCTGAAGGAGATTTTACGTTCCGCCAGAAGGGCTTCGGCCTTCTGGCCGTACCGGAGGGCGTCCTCGTTTTCCCCGAGCTGGAGGTAGTTGTAGGCGACGTTCCGGTAATCGAGTTCCAGGCGTTCGATTCGGCCCGCGTTTTCGTCCTTCTGGCCGAGTTTCAGATAAATGGGAACCGCGTCCTCGTACCGCCCCGAGCGCTGGCGGAGAAGGGCCAGCCGGCCCAGGCTGACCAGGGCCTCCTCTTCGCGGCCCATGGATTCGTAGGCCGCGTAGGCGGTTTCAAGGCATCGGGCGGAGAATTCGAAGTCGTCCATGTAGAGCGCGGCATGGCCCGCGCGTTCGTGAAAAACCGCCTTCTCCGCGACGGTCGCGAAAGTTGTGTCCAGATCGAGGCGGCGCTTGTAATGCTGGAGCGCCCGGGCGAAACCGAACTCCTGGAGATGGTAGAAGTTGTTCGCCAGATTCTGCGTGAGCGCGGTTTCCATGGCCGGGTCGACGCTTTCGTCATTGAGCGCGATGGCCTCGGTGAGCGCCACGATGGCCTTCTCGAGATACCCGGCTTCGGGCGGTTTTTTCCCGAAGGGAAGCGCGCCGAGCAGCCAGGCGGCCGGGGAAACCAGGGTCCGGACGGCGCGGTCGTAGAAAGGCTGCTTTTTCGCCCTTTCGCGCTGTTGATGGCTTTCGAGCAGTTCGTAATTGAAGCCGAGAGTCCGGTACGGGTACACGACCCGGTAATCCTCCTCCAGGGACAGGAGGAGCGCCGCGTTGGAGCGGTTCAGCGTCTCCGGGTCCGATTCGCCGCGGTAGGAAAGCGCGAGCCCGTACGCGTACAGGAGAATGGGGTTTTTCGGTTTATAATCGAGCAGTTCGCTGTATTTTTGAGTCACTTCGTCGACGCGGCCGAGCCTGTACTGGATTTCGATATACCCCCGGTGGGCCCGTATGTCGTTCGGATCCGTGGTCAGCGCCTTCCAGTAACGGGAGGCCGCGAGGGAGAGGTCGCCCTGGTTCTTCAGCCGCTCCGCGGATTCGAAGGCCACGCTGAAAAGCGATCCACGGATGCGGTTTTCGTAACGGCCGCCTTCCAGCGTTCCGAATTCCTTCTGAGCCGATTCCAGTATGAATATCGCCCTGAGCTCGTCCCCCCTGCGGCGGCTGACTTCCGCGCTCCTGAGTCTCGCCTCGGCGTGGGCCCAGGCCTGGTCCGGCACGAGCCCGGGGACGCGTTCGAGCTCGCGGGCCGCGTCGTCGTTCCGCCCGGAACGCATCAGAACGTCCACGACCGCGAACTGGGCCTGGGCCATGAGCGCCGGGTAATCGGAAAAGGACTGAATCATGCGCCGGTACTGGCCGATGCGCTCCTCGTCCGAACCCGTGACCTGCTCCAGAATGCGCTGCCCGGCCCGTTCGCGCCAGAGGGGCACGTCGCCCAGTTCGCGGAGCACGGAAAACCAGGCCTGCCGCGCGGTTTCCTCCTGCCCCCAGGACCGCAGAAGGTCCCCGATTTTCATCTGCGCCTGGCCGCGGCTGTTCCGGAGCCGCGGAAAATCGGAGAGCACGCGGCCGTACGCGGAAAAGCCCTCGGAGCGAAGGCCCTTGCCGGTCAGAAGGTCCCCGAGAAGAATCCACGCTTCCGCCCGCACCGACGGATCCGCGGATTCGGATGCGATGAGCCGCCTGCAGTATGCGATGCGGTCGTCTTCGGGTTCCGATTTCAGGCCGGCTTTTTTCAGAAGCGCGGATTCGATTTCGCGGGTTCTGCCCGGATAACCGGACAGGACCCGGTCGAACGCCTCGGCCGCGAGACTGTCATGACCCAGCGCGGTTTCCAGTTCGCCGACGCGAAGCCAGGCCCTGGCCGACCAGAGCGAATC
>CAZNXX010000083.1:2241-13404 GCA_964577095.1 uncultured bacterium
TTCCGTCCCCGTCCGTGTCCGAATCGCGGCGCACGAACGCGACGCGGTCCGAACCCGGGGACCAGCAGGGCCGGCTGTCGAGGCCCGGGCCTTCCGTGACGGCCGTGATCCGGTTGATGCCGATTTCACCGTCCGTGTCCGCGCCGATTTCGAGGAGCGCGATATCGCCGCCCGGATCGCGCAGGAACGAGGTGAACAGAATGGACCGTCCGTCCGGAGACCATGACGGGTCCGTGCCGCCGTTCCGCGTGAGGGGCGCCGTCTTTTTCGTGACCGGGTCGAGAAGCCACAGATTCTGAAGCCCGCTCTCCTCCGAAACATACACGATTCTTCTGCCGGCCGGAGAGAAACAGGGTCCGCGCTCCGGGCCCAGGCGGTCCGTGAGCGGAACCGGATCGCCGGCCGGCCGGCATCCCCTGCGGGGATCGACGCGCACGCTCCACAGGTCACCCTCCGCGTCGCGCCTTTTGGACACGAACACGATGGACCTTCCGTCGTTCGACCAGGCCGGTTCCAGGTCGTCCGCCTCGTGCGTGGTGACCCGCACGGCGTCTCCGCCGGGCAGGCGTTTCACCCAGATGTCGGGGTTGCCGGAACGTTCGGACACGAACGCGAGCCATTTCCCGTCCCTGGAAACAGCGGGCGAACGGTCCGCCTGCGGGTACACGGTCGCCTGCCGTATCTCCGGCATTTCGCCTGCCGCGAAAACCGCGGAGGCCCAGGCGAGGACCGGCCAGACGGAGTGTTTCATTCCCGCGGCTTTCACTTGCGGACCCAGGTTCCGTCCGGTTTCTGTATCCAGGTGCCGTTCGGGGAGTTGTCCTGGTACATCTTGGCGAACACTCCGGCCACATCCGCACGGACCGCCTTTTTCAGGGCGTCGTTGAGCTCCACCACCCGGTCCACGATGACTTCGCGGTCGCTGTTTTCCTCGGCGAGTATTTCTTCCACGAAGCGCCGCTCTTCAGGGCTGATGCCGGAGTCGCCGGTCTGCCGGCGGACGACCCGGCCGTCGTTCGTTTCCCCGACCCAGCCCCTGGCCTTGAACTCCTCCACGTCGTCGCGGTTGAACGCCTGCTGCTGAAGGGCCTCGAGGGACCGCTTTTTCTCCGGGGACATGACCCGCGTTTCCGGGGCGGGCGCGGGCGCCCGCGTCGAGGCGGCCATCCAGGTGTCCTCGCGCATCAGGGAATAGGTGCCGAGTATCTCCTTTTCCAGCGACGTCTTCTCGCCGGTCACGTTCACGACCTCGGGAAGCCGCACGCTGCAGGAGAGGCAGGCGGCCAGAACCGCCGGCCCGATCAGGTGTTTCGGACGCATCGCTGCTCCAGGTTTATTTCTCCATGAACACGGCCATGTTCCGCGTGAAAAAGTCCACGGACAGCCTTCCATACGTGATCTTGTCCGTCATGTTCACCGGAACGAACCACGGCTTCTCGATGAACAGGGCGGGATACACGAACCCGTGGCGCACCTCGAAGGAAAAGAGGCGCGGCTTGTACCAGAGATTGAGCAGGCGCCGGGTCATGCGGATGGACCCTTCGGTGCCCTGCGGGTCGAGCCCCTGCAGGAGCCGGTCCGTGAACTGCGGGCCGATGCGCGTGATGGCGAGCGCGCCCTCGGCGTTCGACAGGGATTCCGGATTCAGGCCCCGGCCGGTGAAGTCGAGGCAGGCGTCCAGCTCCGATTTCTCGCCGGCCACGGCGGTCCCGAGAAGCGAGGCCGAATTGATGCGCGCCGCGGTCGCCTGTATCGCGTACGTCATGGACTCGGGCCTGCCGTCGTTCAGGTCGAGCCTGAGGCTGCCGGCCAGGTTGCCGCCGAGAAGCCTGGCGCTGAACCGGGGGACCTGTATCATGCCCTGGTCCACGGACGCGTCGACGCGGATGTCCTCGACGCGATATCCGGCCGCGGACACGGAGCGGATGAAGATCTCCGAAAGACCCGGGAACAGGCGCATGAACAGGCCGCGGTCCGTTTCATAGACCATGGCCGGATACACGGTCTTGCGGGCCGGGGCGACGAGCCTGGCCTTCAGCGGGTCCGCCTCGAACGCGAAAGGAACGCGGCCGCGTATGCCGCGGACCTCGACCAGGGGCGGGCTGAAGACGGCCATGGAATCGGACAGCATTTCCCCTTCGATTTTCAGGACGCGGGGGTTCGAACCCTCGGTGAAAATGGCCGCGCCCCCGGAGGCTTTTCCGATCAGCAGAAGAAGCGGGGTGATACGCACCGAATCGGATGAAGAGAAAACAAAATCGGCCCGTCCCCTCAGGCCGGGGAAAGCGCCGTCCAATATCGCGTCCAGGCCCGCTTCGGCCCGCAGGCCGAGATCCGGCACGGACAGTCTCAGATCGCGCACGGACACGCGGTCCGGGCCGTCGAATGAAAAACCGAACGAGGCGGTCGAACCGGTTATCGGTTCGGGCCGCATCCGGGAGAAAGTCAGGTCCGCCGCGGACAGGGAACCGGTTCCCTCCAGGCGGGCCGCGTTGCCCTTGAAATCGACGCGGCCGTCCAGGCCCGAAACACGCGTGAATTGAAGCGGCATCAGAACGCCGGCCTTCTCCACGGACAGGCTTCCATTGATTTCCACAGCGTCCGGGCCGCCGCCCGGCACGGAGCGCACCGATGCGTTCAGCCGTTCCGTTCCGAAAGCCTCCATGCCTTCGAGAATCTCCGCGAGCGTGTCGGGCAGAAATCCGGGCAATGCCGCGTTCCGGATCAGGGCGTCCTTCAGGGTGAAGGAGAAGGCGGCCCGCGAAGCGTCGATTTCTCCGGAGAGCCCGGCCGTGACGCAGTCCAGAGCCCGGAGATCCGTTTTCTCGAGCACCCACTTTCTGAACGCGGCCTCGGGCCGCCAGACCATGTCCGCGTCGAGCCGCACGGGTTTCAATGTCTCCGTTTTTCCGCCGAACGGATAGCGCGCGGACGGGGCTGAAGCGGTCACCGCGACACGGAAGCGCCTGCCGGCGTGGGGTTTCACCTCGGCTCCTGCGTCAAGAGGGCCCGAGAGTCCGGCTGGAGCGGAAGGAAGAAGCGATAGGTCGGCGCCGGCCAGACGGATCGAGCCGAGGATGGAAAGGGAGTCGGGCGTTTTGTTGCCGAACCCTTTCGCGGCCCAGGTCGCGTCGAGATTCACGGATCCGCCGAACAGCTTTTGAACGGAGCCGGTCAGGGTGCCGGCTGTCGGCAATCCTTTTTCGTTCACAAAGGCCATGAGATCCAGGCCCGATTCTTCCGCTGTGACTGAAACGGAATCGTTGAGGCTGTACCGGAACAGGGGAACGCGGAGAGAGCCTGAGGCTTCGGCCTTGCGGAGCCCTTCGGCCGATGCCGTGCCGCTGAATCGCAGGCTTGCTTCGGCGTTGTCCAGTTGGACCGGCGGAAGCGTACTGCTCACAGTCAGTCCCCGGATGCTTGGCGAGAGGCTGAGCCGGATGGCGTCCAGGGCGCCCTTGACGCTGCCGGCGCCTATGTCCACGGTTCCGCGGATCTCGACTGGACGCAAAGCATCGGCCAGGGTGTCCGGCAGGTACCGGAGCAGAAGGGGCTTGAGCGATTCGATCGGGAAAGGGGCGCCTTCCAGAGTGAAGTCCAGGGACGGCACCGTGTCGGGCATGGAGAAAAGCCCCCTGGCGCGCGCCAGTACGCGCGATGCGGCTTTGACGTCGCATGAATCCAGAAGGATCTCTTCCCCCAGGCCTTTTCCCTTGATACGGAAAAAGACGCCGGCCAGGTGACTCGAATCCGCCTCAGCGGCCAGTATGTCCGCTTTTCCGCCGAAAGTCCATCTGCCTTTTCCCGCCCAGCGGAAGCGCATGTCCGCCTCGGGCCGCAAGCTCAGGGTTGAAGGTCCGCCGTTCAGGATCAGGAGGCTGTTTTGAGTGAACAGGCGCAGGGTGCCGTGAACATTGTCCACGGATTGGGCGGCTTCGGGCGGCACCCAGAGATTGGCGGCGTCGAGGTTCAGGCCCTCCAGGTCGATTCCCGAGAAAGACGGGGAATTGGGAATGACTGCGCTGAAACTGAAATCACGGAGCTCGAGATGCCTGATACCGATGCCGAGCGGGAGCGGTTTTTGAGGGCCGGCCGGCTTTTTCGGCTTTGCCGCCAGCTCGGCCAACGCGGTCATGAAGCTGTCCGACAGGGAGACGTCGGGATTTTCAACGCGGATTTCGGAGATGGAAAGTTCGCGGCGCAGAAGAGGGGCGATTCGGAAACGGACGAAAAGCCGCTCCAGCTCCAGAAAGCGTACCGCTTCCGTTTCAGGCCCGGACTGAACGGATACGGCCACGTTCCGGAAATCCAGGCGGCCGGGCGTGCGCCAGGCGAGGCTCCGGATTTCCACGGGCCAGCCCGCTGTCCGGCTCTGCGATTCGATGAAGGAGAGAATGCGGCCCACAGGGAAGAAAAGCCAGAACGCGATCACGGTCAAAGTGACTGCGGCCGCGATTCCGACTGTCGTCAGAACCGCGATCCGTATGATCCGTCTGAGGCGTTTTTTCTTCAATCGGGCGGCCCGGCGGGCGCGGGATATCGGTATTCCGCGCCGAGGTAATTGCGGAAAATCCAGTCCCCCTTTTCCTTGCGCAGGGTGTAGCCCGGCACGAGCGGCACCTTGCCGCCCCCTCCAGGAAGGTCCACCACGTAATGCGGCAAGGCCAGCCCGGTCACGTGGCCCCTCAGCCTGTCCATGAGCGCCAATCCGGTCTCTATGGTCGTGCGGAAATGGTTCGTGCCTTTCGTGAGGTCCGTCTGGAGCAGATAATACGGCCGTACGCGCATTTTCAAAAGGCCGCGGAACAGGCCGGCCAGAACGGTCGCGTCGTCATTGACGCCGCGGAGCAGTACGGTCTGATTCCCGAGAACCGCGCCGGCGTCCGAGAGCCGGTTGCAGGCGCGGGCCGCCGATTCTGTCAGCTCGGCCGGGTGGTTGAAATGCACGTTAATATACAGGGGCCTTATTTTTTTCAGGATTTTTGTGAGGGACGGGGTTACGCGCGACGGCAGAGCGCAGGGCATGCGCGTGCCGAGCCGGATGGTCTCGACATGCGGAATTTCGCGGAGCCTGCGGAGTATCCACTCCAGCCGTTCGTCCGACAGCATGAGCGGGTCGCCGCCGGACACCAGCACGTCCCGCACCGCAGGCGTCATGCGGATGTAACGGATGCCGTCGTCGATTTCCCGCACCGGTACGGCTTTACCGCGGCCGACGCGGCGCTTGCGCGTGCAGAACCGGCAGTACACAGCGCACATGCTGGTCACGGTGAACAGCACGCGGTCGGGGTAGCGGTGGGTGATCTGGGGGACCGGGCTGTTGGCGTCTTCGGCGAGGGGGTCGTCCATTCCTTGAGTGTCCTGGAGCTCGCGGGGGTCCGGAACAACCTGTTCGAGAAGGGGCCTGCCGGTTTTCACTGCAAGGTCGAGGAAATACGGATTGATCCGCATGGGATAAACGTCGGTCACGGATTTGATTTTCAAGGGGTCTATCGGAATCCGTCCGGCCAGGGCCTTCGGAGTCTCCACTGAGCGGCGGAGAAGGATTTTCCAGGAGGGGGTTTTTAGGGTGGGTTTCATAATATTGTCATCCTGAGTCTCGCCTACCTGCGGGGCAGGGAGCGCTGGGTGTGGGGCTTGTCGCCCGAAGGGCGATTCTCCCGCGAAGGACCTCTTAAAGGGTCCGTCACTCCTCCCCGTCCCCCAGCTCCGCAGCCATGACCCAATGCTTTTTATCATCAAGCTTGGTGCCGCGGTCGCAGTACATCTCGAAGTCTGCGCCTGAATCCGTACGCACGCGGAAATAATTGCGGTGCCTGCGCGTCCGCCAGGTCTTTTTATGAACCAGGGGAGAGAAATCGTAGTCCTGCCACTGGCGGAGCACGGAATTCACCCGGAATTCCCGGCTCTTCCACTTGAAAGAGACCGGCACTCCACCTTTTTCCGTTTCAACCGATCCGAGGGGCTCGCAGATGAACCGTTTCACGGCAGTTCTTCCAGCACCGAAAGCACGAGATGCACGTCTGCTTCCTTGAGCCGGTCGAACAGTTCCTTTGCTTTACCGTCCGTCTGGATCATGTGGACGACATCGTCCACTGTCCTTTCGGTGAAGAAAGTGCCGATGTACCGCGTGCTGTTCGACATGTGCCTGAAGATCGTGAACCGGACCTCGTGACCGGCCCAGTAATCCCTGAAATCGTCCACGTCGGCCAGCAGTCTGCCCGCGTCCTCGGGGTCGAGCTCGAATTCAAGCGTAATCATTCGCATACGTAAAATTAGGAAAAATAAGGGAAAAAGGAAAGGGGAAAATGCATTTACGGAACCTCCCGCGGGCTTTTACCAGCCCGCGGGAGGTTGAAGGCTGTCGTCCTGAGCCCCGCTTTCTGTGGGGCAGGGAGTGCCGGGTGTGGGGCTTGTCGCCCGAAGGGCGAATCGCCCACGAAGGCCTTCAATAATTCATATATATAATAGTTTGGTCCCGCATCGCGGGAACCTCTTGGAGGTAGGCGTGACTCATCGGCCCGCAGGAGGTTTCCCAAACACGTCACCCCCGCGATTTTCAGGCGGGGGTCTTCTGTTTCCGATCGCCCGGGAAATTCGGCATCCCGGGCGCAACGTTGAGGCGGATCTTCATGCTCGGATGAGCGGGAATCAGGCAGATGTATAATGAAAGACAATTTATCTTTCACTTGATTATTTCCGATATACATTCTATATTTTAGCAACTTTGCAGACCCATTTGACACATATGTATTGGGAGGGAATTCAAGCCGGCGGGTGGCCTGTATATTGAGTGAATTTAAATGAATCTGTATGGCGCGGCTCTTTGGGCCGTGCATTCTGTCAGCTTATTGCGATTACGCTCTTCAGGCAGTGCTAAATAATATGAGAATGTAATAAGGGCATACGTGCTCTAACAAGTTTGTTTTTAATGGAGAAATCAGATGGAACTACCAAAATTTAATGAAACCTTTAATCCCATCCTTGATATTCTTAGTGATGGCCAGATTATTCATCGAAGTGAATTGCTTAAACGAGTCGAGGATAAATATTATTCGAATTTGCCAACTGAATTGTTGGAGATGAAAACCAAAAGTGGTGACATCTTGATCAAAAATCGAATTGCATGGGGAAAATCATATTTAAAGAAGGGGGGATATGTCAGTTATCCAAAACGCGGAATGGTCCAGATTACCCAAAAGGGAAAAGATGCATTAAATAAGAAACTTGAGTTGAAAGAAGTAACGTCGGATTTCCTCACTTTTTATATTGATGAAACCAAAACAAGTGTTGAAACCAGAGAAATAAAAAGTTCGTCTCCACAAGATCTGCTTGATTCAGGTTTTTCTGCGATAGAAATGCAGACAAAAAATGAACTTTTTGATAAGTTAAAGGATATTGATCCATTCTATTTTGAGAAGATTATATTAATATTGCTTTCAAAAATGGGTTATGGTGATTTTATCGAAACTTCAAAGACTGGCGATGAAGGTATTGATGGGATCATCAACCAAGATAAACTGGGTTTGGAGAAAATCTACATTCAAGCAAAGCGTTACAATGAAAATAAAGTTCGAGAGAAAGACATACGCAATTTTATTGGTGCGATGAGTGGAGACACAAGCAAAGGAGTTTTCGTAACTACGTCAACATTTGATGATTTAGCTATAAAGAAAGCGCATGATGCTCATCATAAAATAATACTAATAGACGGGAAAAAGATAGTAGATTTAATGTATCAATATAATATTGGCGTACAAATAAAAGACACATACGAAGTTAAAGAGGTTGATGAAGATTTCTTCGATGAAAACTAAAAATACAGACTCTTTATGGATAATCCGAACGATCCCCTTAAAGCTTTCTGGTCCGGACTCATCGAATCCGTTCAGCCACGAATCCGGCTGTTGAGATCCTTTGATCAGCGTGAACACAGCTATCTTGGGTACAATCTTCAAATAGAGGGACAATGCTGCGGGCAAACCGGCGAATTTGTGGTTGCTGTGGGTCCGGGAGCTCATGAAAAGCACAAGTTTCAGGCAGGGTTGCGATTAAGCGGTCTTTCGACACCGATTCAGGATTCAACGATGGAAATGGCCGGGTACTATAAGACAAGTGGAATCAAAATTCTTGAAAAACCTTCGGATAATGTTCCAGGAGGTCCTCCATTCCTCGGCATCCCGCCGAGCCTGGAGACGTATCGGACCCGCGGGCATCTGCGGCTCGACAGCCGTACATACGATTCCAAATGCACCACCTGCATATGGGGTTGCCGAATGCCGGTGGAGATGATCATAGACCAGTGGAATCCTTCTCTTGTCAAGTACCGTCAAGAGACTTTCTGTTATGGGCCCAAGAGCTGCCGGTTTTATAAAGCTGGACCGTTGCGGCAGGTTCCGGGACGTAAAGGTATGTCGTATACGGAGGAGGATTGGGTGGATGAGATGGATACGGAGCACAGAGGACTGGAGGAGTGAAATTGATCTAAAAAACCGAATAAGCTGAGATTGCCACGGCCCGTCCTATGGACGGGCCTCGCATAGACACTCTTTGGGAATCTCTGAAAAAAACCTCCCGCGGGCTGGTACGAGCCCGCGGGAGGTTTTTTCGTCAATAGTAACAAAAACCGTCAATCAGAAAGGTCGAAACACTCTGATGGGGAACAATTTCTGGTATTCAATGAAATCAGAATCCGATGTGAGAATTTCCAATTTTTCAAGGTGGGCGACGGCGCATATCAGGAAGTCAGTATGAGAACCTTGAATCCCATGCTTCCTACAGATATTGTTGAATTCTGCGGCTTTGGTAAAATGCCGGGTCATTAGGGTTAGATCCTCGAAGGCAGAAAGGCGTTCTTTTAGATCAATGAATTGTGCTTCTCCCGTAACTCCGGAAAGTAGTTCCTGGCGGATCGGCCCTATCATAACCACTCTTCCGGCTTCAATCAAGTCCAGGAGAGTCCGGTTGAGGGCTGTGTCTGGTTTTTTCCTGCGCAGGACCAGCGACCAGACGCAGGTATCCACGAGCACTTTCAACGCTTTCTGGCTTTCTTGTAGTCGTATTCGGGATCGAAATCGATCTTGCCGAATAATTCGACAATCTCCTGCTGTTTTTTATGGGCGATATACTGCATCAGGGCCGCGGTCACGGTTTCCTTCTTTGTTCGGTGTTTTCCGATTTTCTGGGCCTGAATGATGAGCTTGTCGTCCAGTGCCAGGTTGGTCGCCATTCCGGCCTCCTTTCTGTGTGAAAGTTAACACATATAATTGTGTAAATCAAGAATTATATCTATCCGCGGGGGCTCCTGCCCCTACGGTTGCAGCGGGGATGCGGGAGCCTCCGGCCGGAGATTCTGAAATGATCAGAAACCTGCCATCCGAAACGACGTAAAATCATTTAAATCAATCCTTCTAACCCCGAAAGGTCCATCCTGATGAAATCAGATCTCGGTTCTTCACGCCGAAAAGCAATTATCGTCTTGCTCATCCTCATGGCCGTGAAACTCGTGCTCCAGCTTTTTCTCAACAGCAAGGCCGGGTTGCACAGGGACGAGTACCTGTACCTCGCATTCGCGGATCACATGGACTGGGGGTATGTGTCCGTGCCGCCGATGATCGGCGTTGTGTCCTGGATCATCAAGAACGTGTTCACGGATTCCCCGTTCTGGGTTCGGTTTTTCCCGGTTCTGGCGAGCCTGGCGACCATGGGATTGATGGGATGGATCGTTCTGGAGCTCGGAGGAGGCGTTACCGCCGTGCTTCTGTCAGGCCTCGCATTCATGTTTTCTATCGCGTATCTCAGGACAGGCGGACTGTTTCAGCCTGTGCCTTTCGACGTTCTGTTCTGGACCGCTCTTATTTTCCTGTTCGTCAAATGGATGAGGACGCGTGAGGCGAAATGGTGGGCCCTGATTTTCCCGCTGGCGGGCCTCGCGTTTCTCAACAAGTACATGATCGCGCCTCTTGTGCTCAGTCTGGTGCTTGCCGCGCTTCTGACACGCGATCGAAAACACCTGTGGTCCGGCCACAGCCTGGCTGGAATCGGTATTGCTCTGCTCATCGTGCTTCCCAATATCCTCTGGCAGTTCAATCACCATCTTCCTGTGTTGGAACACATGGCAGCTTTGAACGCGACCCAGCTTGTGAACGTGAGCCGCCTGGGGTTTCTGATCGATCAACTGTTGATGAGCCCGTCCGGCATCCTGGTATGGCTCGCGGGGCTGACCGCGCTTTTGGTTTCCCCGAGATGGAAGCAGTACCGGCCGTTCGGATGGGCCTGCCTGATTGTTTTCGTCGCCATGATGGCCCTGCGCGGAAAGAGCTATTATACTCTGGGGCTGTATCCCGCGCTTTTCGCGTTCGGAGCCGTTGCCCTGGAGCTAATGTCCGGATGGAAGGGCCGGGTGTTCCGAATCGTGGCCGTGGTGTTCGCCGTGGTTCTGGCGCTTCCCCTGATTCCTTTCACGATGCCCGTGCTTTCGCCCCCGGTCATGGAGAGATACGCCAAATCCATCGGATCGCCCGGTCTGACGTGGGAGGACGGCAAGGTGCACGCGATTCCGCAGGATTTCGCGGATATGATGGGTTGGGACGAAGTCGGACGGAAAGTGCGGGATGTATGGATGGGGTTGGATGAAGACGTACGGAAAGACGCAGTGATTTACGCGGACAATTACGGTCAGGCAGGATCGATCAGATTATACGGCAGACGGGACGGGGTTCCGGAAGCTGTATCGTTCTGCGACAATTACGTACTCTGGGCCCCGGACACACTCCGGTTAAAATCCCTGATCGCGGTTTATCAGGACACGCTTCACTTAGGTTCGTATTTCCGGCGTGCGGAAAGGAAGGCGGTGTTCGACAATCCTTACTTCCGGGAGCGCGGATCATCGGTATGGATCTATTCTGAGCCGGAGCCGAAGTTGTTCAGGGAATACAAAGAATGGATCAGGAGAAGGAGGGGGGATGACTGAGAATCGACCCCGGGGTCTCGTTGATCCAATGATGAAATGAGCCGGATATTCTGTATTAAACGTAAGGGGACCCCGGGGTCGATTCTTTTTGCAGCGCAAAGGCGGGAGCCTCCGGCCGGAGTAAAGCTGAGATTGCCACGCCCCGCGGAGCGGGCCTCGCAATGACATATTTCTCTCCCCGCAGTGTGTAG
>CAZNXX010000084.1:0-13233 GCA_964577095.1 uncultured bacterium
AGAAGGAGATGTCCCCCGAAACGTGAACTGGGAGGGTTCATGTTCGGGTTCACGAAAAGCGAACAGCGCGTGATTCTGTTCCTGACCGCCTCTTTCTTCTGCGGCGCGCTGATCAGAGCCGTCCGGGAGGACGCGCGGCCTCTGCCGGACGCGGCGGAATCCGGGATTCAGGTCCCGCTCGAAGTGCCGAACCCTCAGCGGAAAAATGCCGGAGGAGGGGGGGAGCGGCCCGCGGCCGGAGTCAACATCAACTCAGCAGGCTCCTCCGAGCTCGTCCGGGTGCCCGGCATCGGTCCTGTCATGGCGGGACGCATTCTCGCCTACCGCAGGGAAAGCGGTCGTTTTCGGAGCGTGGACGACCTGATCCGGGTACGGGGTATAGGTCCCAGGACACTCGAAAAGATCAGGCCTTATCTTAGAATTGACTGAAGGTTCAGGAAAGGGCCGCGTATGAACGTTTCAACGTTCGCACGTTAGAACGTTCAAACGTTCCCGAGCGTGAGATTCCGGGCTGCATTCAGCTGATTATCAATATTCAAATGACACCACCGGGGGATCCCGTGGCTGCAACGTCCGACAAATCGCAGTGTTTCATCTCCGTCCATCCGGACTACCTGTCCGCGATCCGGATTGACGACGGGCAGGTGCAGGCGCTGGGCTGGTCCGGGCTGGAGCCGGAATGCGGTCTGGAGGCTTTTCGTGAGGGAGACGGAGCGGTCGGCCGTCTGAACGCCGCGTTCGACTCGGTACGCGCCTCCATGGGCGGCGGAGATACCGAGGCTTCGCTGGCGCTGAGCGGATCCATGGTCCTGATCAAGAAGATACCGGTGGCGCTCGGCCTGTCGGATGATGTGGTTCAGTCGCAGATGCGGTGGGAGGCAGAACAGGTCCTGCTCTCCCCGGTCGAGGACTATGTGCTCACGCATCAGCGGCTTCCCTTTTCCACGCCCTCCGGAAATCCGATGTTCCTGCAGGTGCTGGTTCGCAGGCGTGTGGTGCAGGTGCTGCGGTCTTTCGCAAAAGCGGCTGGGTTGACGATTCGCGAAATAGACGTGGATTGCTTTGCGGCCGTCCGCGCGGCCGCGGCCAATTACGAACTGGACCCGAAAGGCACGGCGGTACTGGCGGATGTCCGGCCCGGGCGCCTGGGATTCGTGCTCATCCATCAGAGGGAATTTTATCTGGCACACCGGGTGCCGCTTCCGGAAGATGCGCGGCCGGCCGATGCCGCCAGACTCCTTCTGAAGGAACTGAGGCGGCTCCTGTTCGGACACCAGGGCAAGGGCAAGGAAGATCTGGAGCAGCTGCTGCTGACCGGGGAAGGGCCGCTTCAGGAAATAGCGGCCGAGCTGAAAGGGCAGATCCCCACGGAAATTCTGAACCCGTTCAGGAAAATCGCGGTGTCTCCAGGAGCGAAGAAAACGGAATTATATACGGCCGACGCCGGACGTTTCGTCGCGCCGGTCGGTCTGGCATTGAAAAGGATCCCCACACTGCAGGCCCATTCCTAAGGATGCGGCCAAACGACGGAGGTGCCCATTCATGGTCGAGATCAATCTCTTTGAGGATGAAGAGAGCCAACCCGCGAAACACGACAAATCGGGAGATTCCCCGTCGCGCGGAGACGACGACCTGACGGGAGACAACGTCAAATCCGATGATTTCGGTTTTGATGAAGATCTGACCGAGCCGTCATTGGACACGCTCGACACGCTGGGTACGGACCCTGAGCCGGAATTCGTCCCGGATGACCAGAAGGGATCGAAAACAAGGAGAAGACGGCACAACGGAGGATCCAAGCAGGTGTCACCCCTGATCTGGGCGCTCCTGGGTCTGGCCGTGATTGCGGCGGCAGGATATATGCTGTATCCCAAAATTTCCAAGCCGAATGGCGGGAAGAAGGGAATCAAGACTGTCGGAGGAACGAAGGGTGGAGTGAAACCCCCTCCTGTAATGGATTCGACCCGGACCGCGGGAGTCAAGGCGGGAACCGTCCAGATCGCGACCGGAAGCGGCCAAGCCGGCCCCACGGTGAAATACGCGGAAGCAGCGAAAGCGGTCGTGGAGGATCTCGGAAAGGACAGCCGGTTCGTCGCCCTGCTTCTCAAAGGCGACCAATACTTCGTGGAATACGCGGCCGGCGTAAAGGGCGGCCAGGACGAAATGGGCAAGCGGATACAGGCCCTGCTCGGAGCGGATTCCTTCAAGGCATCGCCTGAAGACCGCCATAAAGTCGGCGGGGCTGACCGGTACTTCGGCGTGATTTCAGGCAGATTCCCTGTTGTCAAAGGCGCCCTGCCCGCCGGGTCCAAAACCGACGCGGAAGCCTTCAAGGCCCGGCTGAACGCGCTGGTGACGGAGAAAGGACTGACCAACACCAAGATCCAGAAAGTGTCGGAAGTCACGCTGAACGGGAAACTGCAGACGCCGATCCGCCTCCGGACCGAGGGTCCGCGGCAGAACGCGCTGGCGTTTCTCGAGAGTCTCAAGGCGCTGCCCGCCAACGGCGAGATGTGCAAACTGCTGGTGGCGCCCACGGACATTTCCGACCTGGCGGGCGCGAAGCTCAAACTGGTTCTGGATTTCGCGGTCGAATAGGGTCTCCGGGTGCTGAGAATCGCGGGCGGATCCCTGCGCGGCCGGAAACTGGCGGGCCCCAAAGGACTGGAATTCCGTCCGACCACGGCGAGAATCAAGGAGTTCGTTTTTTTCGTCTATCGCGACCGGGTTCCGGAATCCCGTTTTCTCGATCTGTTCGCGGGGACCGGTTCGCTCGGACTGGAGGCGCTGAGCCGGGGCAGCCGGGAGGGGGTTTTTGTCGAGCGGTCCGGCCGAAGCCTCCACATCCTCGGGAGGAACATAGACGCCTGCGGTTTCAACCGTCAGGCGTCTGTCATGAATGAGGATGTGTTCGCCGCTCTGGACCGGTTGGGACGGAAGGGCGAGGTCTTCGACCTGGTGTTCGCGGATCCGCCTTTCCGCGAATCGCTTCGCTCCCGCATCGCGGCATCCGTAGGTTCCAACCGCATCCTCGGCAGGGACGGCCTGCTGATTCTGGAGCATGACATGCGCGATCCGGACGTTGAGGCGGGGAGCCTGACGCTGGTCCGGCAGAAACGTTTCGGCGACTGTGTCGTTTCGGTCTACAGCCCCGGCGGGGAGGAGGGATCATGAGAATCGCGGTCTATCCCGGCACTTTCGACCCGGTGACGAACGGGCATCTCGACATCGTCCGGAGGGCTTCGTCCATATTCGACCGGATCATCCTGGCCATATCGGAAAACCCGAGGAAACACCCCCTCTTCTCCCTCGAGGAGAGACGCCTCCTGGCGGAGGGGGCGGTGCGGGGAATCGAGAACGTGCGGGTCGAGGTGTTCGAAGGGCTCCTGGTCGAGTACGCGAAACAGCGGCAGGCCACGGCCATCATACGCGGACTGCGCGCGGTGTCGGATTTCGATTACGAGTTCCAGATGACGCTGCTGAACCGCAAGCTGATGCCCGATCTGGAGACCGTTTTCCTGATGCCGAGCGAGGAGTACTCGTACGTGAATTCCACCATTGTCAAGGAAGTGGCCCATCTGGGCGGCCGGTTCGACTGTTTCCTGCCGACCGGAGCGGCGAAGGCGCTGGCGGAAAAAATCAGGGGCATGAAAAAACCGATCCCATAAATCGATTGTCGAGGAGTGCCGGATGGACGCATTGCAGAAAATCATCGATAAGGCCGGGGCCAAACCCAGGACCATCGTGCTGCCCGAAGGCGAGGATGAACGCATGGTGGCCGCGGCGGCAATGGCCAGGGACAGAAAAATTTGCTCGCCCGTGCTGATCGGGGAAGAGGCAAAGATCCGGCAGACGGCCGGAGCGGCGAAGATATCGCTCGACGGCATCGCGATCGCGGATCCGGCCCGTTCCGGCTCCCTGGCCGGGTTCGGCCGGACCCTGTACGAGATCCGGAAGCACAAGGGCATGACCGAGGAGCAGGCGCTCGAAACGGTCCGCAGGCCGCTCTTCTTCGGCGCCATGATGGTGCGGGAGGGGCAGGCGGACGGGAGCGTCGCTGGCGCCAACAACACGACCGCGGACGTTCTTCGGGCCGGCATTCAGTGCATCGGCCTGGCCGAAGGCATATCCGTGGTGTCGAGCACGTTTCTCATGATCGTGCCGGGCCGGGAGAAACCCCTGACCTACGCGGACTGCGGCGTGGTCCCGGATCCGGACGCGGGCCAGCTGGCCAGCATCGCGATCGCGTCCGCGGGCACGCACGAAAAGCTGACCGGAGACAAGCCCGTCGTGGCCATGCTCTCCTTTTCCACGTACGGAAGCGCGAGCCACCCGAGGGTCGACAAGATCAAGGAGGCCACCCGCCTGGTCCGGGAAAAGGCGCCGTCCCTGCTCGTGGACGGGGAACTTCAGGGCGATGCCGCCCTGGTTCCGTCCGTCGGCCAGAAAAAAGCGCCCGGAAGCCCGGTCGCGGGAAAGGCCAATGTGCTGATCTTCCCGGACCTGGATTCGGGCAACATCGCGTACAAACTGACCCAGCGGCTGGCAAACGCGATCGCCCTCGGACCGCTGATCCAGGGATTGAAGAAGCCGGCCATGGATCTGTCCCGGGGCTGCACGGCCGAAGACATCATGAACGTGACAGCCATCTGCTGCGTTCTGGCGGGATAAAACCGGCGCGTTCCCGGCGTCCGGCTTCGTGAGATGGGAAACCCTCCAACCGCCGACAACCGGCTGCGGATGGGGGCCGCGCTCTTCGCGGCCCTGACCGCGATTTCAGGCCTGGTCCGGATTCCGGTCGGGGCCGTGCCTTTCACGCTTCAGACGCTGTTTGTGTACCTGTCCGGCATGGTTCTGGGCCGGAAATACGGAACCGTCAGTCAGCTGGTTTTTCTGGCGATCGGGCTTCTGGGCCTGCCTGTTTTCACCGGCGGATCCGGCCCGGCCGCGGTTGGGATGCCGACTTTCGGATATCTCGCCTCGTTTCCGGCCGCCGCATGGCTGGCGGCCCGCCTGACCGAGGGGCCGGGGAAACAGGCCGGCGCGCTGAGGACCGCGATTCTCCTGGCGCCGTCCTGGGCCCTCATTCTGGTCGCGGGATCCTTTTATTTTTACGCGTCGTTGAAATGGTGGTCGGGCAGGGGGATATCCCTGTCCGGCGCCCTGGTCGCGGGGGGGCTGGTCTTCGTCCCCGCGGAGATACTGAAAACCGTTCTGGCCGCGATGATCGTGAAGAAAACCGGGCGGATGTTCAGGATGGCGGCGGTGCTGGCCGTGCTGGTGTCGGGGGCCGCGGCATTCGGACAGTCTTCATCCGGGTTGTCGCGGATCCGCGAGGAGATCCGCAGAATCGAGAAGGAGATACGCGCCAAGGAGGCCAGGGAAACGACGCTTCTCGAACAGATGGAGGACACGGAGCGGCGCATCGGCCTGCAGAAAAAACTGACGACCGAACTGGCGGAACAGCAGAGGCTCAAGGAAAAAGACGTGGCCGAGGCGGAAAAGCGGGTCGGGGAGTCTTTCCGGAGCCTGACCGACCAGAGGATCCTGGTCGGCCGCCGCATGGCCAATCTCTACAAGAAGGGCCGGATGAGCGACTGGGAGACCCTGCTCACGATGAAGTCCGTCAACCAGGCGCTGGTCTGGGTCAAGTACCAGAAACGCATCATGGAGAACGATCAGCGCAATCTTCTCCTGCTGGCCGAGAAGCAGGCCGCTTTCAGCCGCAGGAAGGAGAGTCTCGACAGGGAACTCGCGGAGAAGGTCCTCCTGATGCGTGAGATGCGGTCCGAGACCGAGAGCCTGGAGACGGCCAAGCGGGAGCGGAAGCGGCTCCTGAGCGTGGTCCGGAGCGAGAAGAAGCCGCTCGAGGAGGCGTTGGAGCAGAAGCGGGCCGCGTTCAGGGAAATCCAGAATTGGATGACGCGGGAGGAAGAGAAACGACGCGTTGAAAGCGAGAGGGCGAAGCGGGCCGCGACCGTGAAACCCCCTCCCCCCGCTTTCCGCGGTTCCGAGCTGGGCGGGAAGCTGGATTGGCCGGTGTCGGGCCGCATCGTGTCCCGGTTCGGAAAACAGCGCGACCCGGAACTGAAGACCTGGACCGAAAATCTCGGGCTCGAAATCCAGGCCTCGGAGAACGAATCCGTGAAAGCCGTGGCGGACGGGCAGATCAAGCGCGTGGACTGGCTCCGGGGCATGGGGAACCTGGTGTTCCTGGACCACGGCGGGTATTACACCGTGTACGGCCATCTGGAAACCGTCCAGGTGGCGCTCGGCGAGACGGTCAAGGCCGGCCGCGTGCTCGGGCAGGTGGGCGACAAGAACAGTTTTTACGGGCCCACGCTTCATTTCGAGGTCTGGAAGGGAATCACGCCGAATGATCCGGAAAAATGGCTGAGATGAGCCCGAACGGATTCGACCGCGTGGCCGGGCAGAAGCGGGTCAAGGCGCTCATCGCTTCGGCCCTCGGCCGGAACCGCCTGCCGCACGCGCTTCTTTTCACGGGCCCGGCCGGCGTCGGAAAGGACGCGATGGCCGTGGCGATCGCGCTCGGCTTCGCGTGCGACGACCGCGTTCCCGGCGGATGCGGCGCGTGCAAGTCGTGCGGCCGGACGCTCCGGCTGGAGAATCCCGGGTTCCAGTTCATCCAGCCGGTGCCGACTCAGCCCGATTCGATGAAGGACCAAAAGTATTATGAGATCCTGCGGGAGCGCGGTCTGGCCCGGTTGCGCAACCCCTACCGGTCCGTGACCTTCGCGCCCGAGCTGACCCGGGCGCCGGTCATCGGCATCGACACCATCCGCGGCCTGCGGCAGGAATCGCATCTCATGCTGTTCGGAGGGGGCACGCGCGTCATTCTGATTTCCGGCGCCGAATCCATGACCGTGCCAGCGGCGAACAGTCTTCTCAAACTGCTGGAGGAGCCGCCGGAGGACACGGTGATTCTGCTGACCTCCCCGGCACCGGGGCTCCTGCTTCCGACCATTGTCTCACGCTGTCAGACGCTCCGATTCGACCGCCTGTCCGACTCCGATGTCGAGACCGCGCTGATCGAACGCTGGGAGACGCAGCCTGCCAAGGCCCGGTTCATCGCGGCCATGAGCGGGGGCAGCCTGGACCGTGCGCTGGAGCTGGCGGACGGCGACTTCGAGGTCCGCCGCGATTCGGCCTTTCGGGTGCTCGATGCCATGTTTGAAAAAAATCCCGCGGCCCGTATCGAGGGCACCGAAGCCTTTCTGAAAAACACGGACAAGACCGAGGTTCAGGATATTCTGCAGATGCTGCTGGCCCTGCTCCGGGAACTTCAGCAGATCCGGCTCGGGCGGGAGGACGGCAGGCTCGATTCCGAGGCGGCCCGGTCCCTGGCCGCGTTTCTCAAGGCGCATCCTGACCTGGACATCGATCGGGCGGCGCGTTCGGTTCTCCGTGCTATTGATTTCGGACAAAAAAATGTTTACCTTCCGCTGATTCTGTACTCGCTGGATCAGATGCCGGGGAACTGACGGAGTCCGGCGAAGGGGAAGGGACGCCATGCGCTCTGCTCCGTGCGCTCTGCGGGATTCGCATCGCGCACAGCGCAAAGCGCCAGGAACGAAGAGAAGAGCGCATCCAAATACGATAAACGATTCTTTCATGATTAGAAAGCTATCCGATCATCATGGCTAAAGTTTTTGAAGTTGAATTCAAGGGCGGAAGGCGGGCATTTTTTTCTAACCCGCAGGAATTCCCGTTCGTGGTCGGGGACTGGGTCATTGTCCAGGCGGAGAAGGGCGAGGATTTCGGCCGCGTGGTGAACATGGGCGCGCTCGTGGACCGCAAGGCGGGCGACCGGCAGTACCCGGTGATCCTCCGGAAGCCCGCGCGCAAGGACCTGGACCAGGCGGACGAAAACCAGAAACTCGAGCGGGAAGCGTTCTTCGACTGCCGGAAACGAATCGACGAGCACGGACTGCACATGAAGCTGGTCGACGTCGAGTACCAGTTCGACCGCAACAAGATCACCTTTTTCTTCACCTCCGAAAAACGCGTCGATTTCAGGGCCCTGGTCCGGGACCTGGCCGGCCGGTACCGCACGCGCATCGAGCTGAGACAGATCGGGGTGAGGGACGAGGCGAAGCGGATCGGGGGCGTCGGCGTGTGCGGCCGCCGCCTGTGCTGCGAGGCGTTTCTCAGGGAATTCGAACCCGTCGTCACCCAGTTCGCCAAGGACCAGAAGCTCTCCCTCAACCCCGTCAAGCTGTCGGGGAGCTGCGGCCGCCTCATGTGCTGTCTGCTCTATGAGCGGGAGTTCTACGCGGAGTTCACGAAGAAATTCCCGGACGCCGGCACGGTGATTGAAACCGGCCAGGGCCGGAAAACCCTGAAGAAAATCGACGTCTTCGAGGAACAGGCGACGCTCCTTCTGGAAAACGGCAAGGAGGAGAGACTGCCCCTGGAGGAACTGAAACAGCTGCTCGCCGAAGACAGGGAAAGAAAGAGACAGCGCAAGGCCGCGGAACGGGAATCCGAAAACGGGAAGCCCGACGGCCGGGAACCCAAGCCGGAAGCGAAAAAAACATGACCCCTTTCAAACGCATTCTGGTCACCAGCGCGCTGCCTTATGCCAACGGCCCGCTTCACCTGGGGCACATCGCCGGCGCCTACCTGCCGGCGGACATCTATGTCCGCTACCAGCGGCTGAAGGGACGCGACGTCCTGTACATCGGCGGGTCGGATGAGCACGGCGTCCCGATCACGGTCACAGCCGACAACGAGAAGATCACGCCCCAGGCCGTGGTGGACCGGTATCACGCGATGAACAAGCGCAGTTTCGAGCGGCTGGGCGTCTCCTTCGACCAGTACTCGAGAACGTCCCTGCCGGTGCATCACCGGATGGCCCAGGAATTTTTCACGGCCCTGCACAACCGGAAAGACCTGGTCGTCAAGACCTCCGAGCAGTTTTACAGCGCCAGGTCCAGCCGCTTCCTTCCGGACCGGTACGTGGAGGGCGAATGCCCGCACTGCCACTACGACCGCGCGCGGGGTGACCAGTGCGACAAGTGCGGCAAGTGGCTGGAACCCGCGGAGCTGATCCGGCCGAAGTCCAAAATCGACGGCTCGGCCCCGGAACTGCGGAAAACCGACCACTGGTACCTGCCCATGGGCCGGTTCTCGGAAGAGTGGCGTCGCTGGTTCGACTCGAAGTCCTGGAAGGACAATGTCCGGAATTACAGCCTGGGCTGGTACAAGGAAGGGCTGGGCGACCGGCCGATCACGCGCGATCTGCACTGGGGCGTTCCCGTGCCCCTGCCGGACGCGAAGGGGAAAGTGCTGTATGTCTGGTTCGACGCGCCCATCGGCTACATCTCCGCGACCCGCGAATGGGCGGAGCGCACCGGCGATCCGGACGGGTGGAAGCGGTACTGGTGCGATCCCGAGACGAAACTGGTCCATTTCATCGGCAAGGACAATGTGGTATTCCACGCCATCCTCTTCCCGATGATGCTGATGCGGGTGGGCGGATACGTGCTTCCGGACGCGATTCCGGCCAACGAATACCTGACCATTGAGGGACGAAAAATCTCGACGAGCCAGAATTACGCGGTCTGGGTCGACGATTACCTGGATGCCTTCCCGCCGGATCCCCTGCGGTACACGATTGCCGCCAACGCGCCCGAGACCAAGGACACCGATTTCTCGTGGAAGCAGCTTCAGAGCCGCAACAACGACGAACTTGCCGACATCCTCGGCAATTTCCTGAACCGCACCTTCACCTTCATACACCGTTACGAGGACGGAAAGGTGCCGGCCGCCGGCGTTCTGGATGGCCGGGACAGGGCCATGCTCGACGAATTGAAGGCCGCGCCCGGCGTTCTGGGCGGCCTGTTCGAACAATACGAAGTTCGCGGCGCGGCCAAGGCGCTGATGGACCTGTGCCGGTCCGCGAACAAGTACTTCAACGATCAGGCGCCCTGGTCCACGCGGAAGTCCGATCCCGGGAAATGCGCCACCACGCTGAACGTGTGCGTCCAGATCGCGGCCGGTATCAGGACCCTGATGGCCCCGATTCTCCCCTTTTCCGCCGAGGGCCTGGCCGCTCAATTGAACCTTCCCGGAAACCCGGCCTGGGACGCGGCCGGAGAGCCCGGCGTGGCCGCGGGACACGCGCTGGGCGAGGCGAAAATTCTCTTCAGCAAGATCGAAGATTCGGACATTGCGCCGCAGATCGAGAAACTGAACCGCATGGCTGCAGGAACGGCGGCGTCCGCGCCTGCCCCTGCGGTTGCGGGCGGACCGGACCGCATCACGTTCGAGCATTTCAAGACGGTCGACATCCGGACCGCGAAAGTCCTGTCCGCGGAACGGGTTCCCAAATCGGACAAACTGCTCAGGCTCCAGCTGGACCTGGGCGGCGTGACGCGCCAGATCGTGGCCGGCGTGGCGCAGAGTTACACTCCCGAACAGATCACGGGAAAGACCATTCTCATCGTCGCGAACCTCGAACCCGCGAAGATCCGGGGCGTTGAATCGGAGGGCATGCTGCTGGCGGTCAAGACCGGCGGCGGCCATGTCCTGGTGACGACGGACGGCGAAGCCCCCCCCGGCGGCCGGGCGGAGTGAGCGGATTGCTCGTCGATACGCATGCCCATCTGAGCGGGAAGGAGTTCGAGGAGGACCGCGATGAAGTCGTCCGCCGGGCCCTGGAGGCGGGCGTGGAGACGATCATCGACGTTGGCACGGACTTACAGTCGAGCGTTTCAGCGGGCGGGTTCGCGGAAAAGCAGCCCGCCGTTTTTGCATCCGCGGGCATACACCCGCATGAAGCGTCCAAGCCCGCGGCCGGGGATCTGGAAAAGATCGAAGCCCTGCTCGAATCGCCGAAAACCGTCGCGGTCGGCGAGATCGGCCTGGATTATCACTACTCGTTTTCCCCCCACAACATTCAGAAAACAGTTTTCCTGCGGCAGATCGAAATCGGCCTTCGAATGAAGAAGCCGCTGATCGTGCATGTCCGTGAAGCCATGCCGGACGCCCTGGCCGTTCTGCGCTCCGTGGACGCGGCGCCGTACAGGGGCGTTTTCCACTGTTATGGAGGCACGCTCGACGAAGCCGAAGAAGTGCTGGCCCTGGGGTTCCACCTCTCATTCACGGGCGTCGTCACATTCCGGAATTACGCTGGCGCGGACATCGTCCGGGCCGTCCCCCCAAATCGGCTTCTGCTTGAAACGGATGCCCCGTACATGACGCCGGTCCCGCTCCGGGGCAGAAGAAACGAGCCCGCTTTTATCACGCATACATTGCACCGGATCGCGGACATGCGCGGCGAAACGCCTGAAAGTCTTGCCGCATCCACGACCCGGAACGCCAGAACCCTGTTCGGCCTCGGATAACGCCGTGTGCCCTTCCGTTCGTCCTCTCAAGCGGTTCAGCCAGAATTTCCTGAAGGACGCGTCTTTCGGCCGCAGGCTGGTCGCATCTTTGGATATACGGCCCGGGGATGTGGTGTTGGAAATCGGCCCGGGCCAGGGTACTCTCACCCGTTGCATTCTGGACAGCCCGGCCGCAGTCGTCATCGGCGTGGAAATCGACCGGCGTTGCGCGGAAGTGCTCAGGCTGGATTTCGCGGACGAACCCCGGTTCCGCCTGATCGAGCAGGACTTTCTGAAAACCCGCCTGGCCGGCCTGGCGCCCGAAGGGATGAAACTCCGGATCGTCGGCAATATCCCTTACGCCATCACCTCACCGATCCTGTTCAAGCTCCTGGATGAACGGCCCCATGTAAGAGACTTCGCGTTCACGATGCAGAAGGAAGTGGCCCTGCGCGTGGCTGGCAAGCCGGGGACAAAGGACTACGGCATCCCATCGGTTCTGATCCAGATGGCGGCCGATGTCCGGATCCTCTTCACGATTCCGAGGGGCGCTTTCAGGCCCATCCCGGGCGTGGATTCCGCTGTGCTCGCGGGGACGTTTCTGGACGGACTCCGCTTTCAGGTCCAGGACGAGGCCTTCTTCAGGGGGATCGTGAAAATGGGGTTCGGCCAGCGGCGGAAAATGCTCCGGAACACGTTGAAGGGGCACTGGGGCGGGGGCCCGGACCCGGCCGGACTGGAGCGGACGCTCGACCGCAGGCCAGAGGATCTTTCCGTGGAGGAGTGGGCGGGGCTGGCGGATCGACTCTATACAATAGAACACGGATTGAACGGATGAAGCGGATCTTCACGGATAAAGAATTGGGAATAGGGTTTATCATTGAGTCGGATCTGATCGAACCGGGGCGGATGGAGGAGGTTGTCCAAAAAATCGATTTCCCATCCAAACCGCTCGCCGAGCGGAGTCGAGGCGAGATGAATATCAATCGTTTGGCGCCCTTCGACTTCGCTCAGGGCGCGTGGGAGTTTGACTTTTTAGACAACCCCGAGGCGGTGCATTGGCCATCCTGAAAACCGAGGGCGTGGTGCTCAGGGGATGGCGTCTGAGCGAAACCTCCAAAATCCTCTCCGTTTTCACCCGCGACCACGGAAAGATACGGGTCGTCGCCAAGGGCGCGCTCGGCCCCAAGAGCAAGTTCAAGGGGTGCGTCGAAAGCCTGGCACACATCGACATGATCTATTACGACAAACGAACACGCGACCTGCAGCTGCTGAGCCAGGCGGACCTGAGGGACGGCCATATCCGAATTCTCGGAAACACCGCCCGGACGGCGCTCGGCCTGGCGGCCTGCGAACTTCTGGACAAGGCCGTGCTCGCTGAAGAGCCCAACGCCGCGTTGTTCGACATGATGGTCCGGTATCTCGGGGCCATGAACGAATCGGACGGTTTCCTCGAGGGCTGTCTCTGGTATTTCGAGGGCCGTTTCATCGGCATGATGGGGTATCAGCCGACCTGGGACCGGTGCCTGGACTGCGGCGGTTCGCTCGGCGCGGGCGGCGGGTTCTTTCTGCCGGTCAACGGAGGCCTGCTCTGCAGGGAATGCGGTTCCAGGCGGGGCGGTCTGCGTATCGAGGGGGAAACCCTTGAAATCTTGTTCTGGCTGCAGGGCGCGGCCCTCGAAGAGGCCAGCCGGCTCAATCCGCCTTCGGGGCTGAAGGCGGAGATACGGAAAATGTTCGACCTCTATTTCAGAACCCACATCGAGCACATGCGGCCGCTCAAATCTTTGGCTGTTTATTACGGTATCGGGGGATGAACCGGGGTCTAAATGGTTATGGAATTTGATTTAAAAATATCGTATAATATAATGAGGGTGGTTTAAAA
>CAZNXX010000085.1:0-13114 GCA_964577095.1 uncultured bacterium
GAGACCTGATTCACGACCCGGTGATCCCCGGCCTCCATCCGCCACATCTGGACGGAACAGGACGTCGTCAGCGATGCCACGGGTTCCCGGGACGAAACGTCGGGCTGGGCGGAAAGGACGCACGGCAGCAGGGCCGCGAATCCGATCCAGGCTTTTCCTTTCATGCATGCACCTCGCGCTCGTGAAATGCGGTTCGAAATCCGGTTCATCGGACCAGCAGCATTTTTCTGGAGGATGTCGATTCCCGGGTCTTCACCCGCGAAACGTAAAGGCCGCTCGGAACGGGCAGGCCGGCGTCATCGCAGCCGTCCCAGACTGCCGACTGTTCGCCGGTTTTCTGGGCCGCGTCGACCAGAACGCGTATCTTCTGCCCGAGCGCGTTGAAAATCGACACTTCGACGTGCCCGTTCTTCGGCAGACGGTAGCGGATCGTGGTCTCCGGATTGAACGGATTCGGATAATTCTGGAAGACGTGGAAAGCGACCGGTTCCAGGGGGATGCCTTCGCTCTCGGCCCGGATGAACGCATCGGAACCCGCCACCAGCTTGAACAGCCGGACATCCGGAGCGCTTGAACCGCTCGTGAACGTTTTCACCCCGAGCTCGGTCATGTTGACGGAAGTGCCCTCGGCGGGATCGAACAGGAAAGCCTTCCATCCCTCCGGCATGGACGAAAGCCATTTCCAGGCCAGCGTCACCGGCTCTTCCGGATTCTGGGTCTCGACGAACAGGCTCCAGACATGCCCCTCCGTCCCGCTGTTCCGGATGTCCGCCGCATAGGTGCCGGCATGCCGTCCCCAGTCGCCGTGATCGAATCCGGCCGAAATCCGCGGTTCGACCGGAGGCGGATCAGGCCGGTCCCAGATGTCCCACCCGGCACGGGCGGTTTTCCTGACGCCGGCATACTGAAGGCCGTCCTTCTGGCGCTTCGTAGCCGCCGACAGCTGCAGCAGCCATTCTCCGCTGCCGAGCGATTCCGCGAGTCCGGGCCGTCTTCCGCCCGTCTTGCCGAGACCGCGCGATTTCGGGGGGATGAAGAGCGCGTGCGATACCGTGTCCGCGTTGTAGATCCAGTAACCTTTCCAGGGATCCAGTGTCTGCCAGTCGGGTCCGTATCCCTCTTCCGGGTTGAAGTAGTAGAGGGTTCCGATGGAATCGGAGGAAAGCGAGCAATCCTGCCACCGGACGGTGAAATTGAAGGGATTGCCGATCATGTTCCATCCCGGATCCACGGTGACCCGGAAAACGGTGTCGAGAGAGACGGTGCGCGCGTTCCCCAGATCGAAGGTCTTCTCGTTTGAGGACACGAGCCAGTAGGCGCGGGACGGCGCGAAGTCGAAATACAACCGCGTCGTATCCGTGGCGTTGTAGGTGATGTACCGCTGGCGGAGCCGGTGCCACCAGAAAAGCCTCCACTGGAAGGGATCATAGGATCCGAAATCGTCCCGGTCCTCGAGCACGCTCCGAACCGTGGCGGTATCCAGTTTCATCGGAATCGAAAACATCTGGAACTCCCGGGCGCGGAAGGTGATGCCGGACTTCAGGCCCACGGTCCGCACGCTCCGCGACATGGGATTCTGTTCCGGGTCGATCCCGGGCACGGTGACGTCGCCCTTGTCGGTCCGGACCTCGAGCCAGTATTCAAAACCGCGCTCGGTCACCTGTTCGGCGGGAATGACGGTCTTGTACACGGAATTCGTCTGACGCTCCGTCTGAACCGACCGGTAACCGGTCTGCCCGCCCTGGCGGTAGTACAGAATCACCTGCTGGGCCTGAAGCGCCGACGGAACGGCGAAAACCATGGTCATCATTGATCCGGCGGTCGGCGGGTCCGGGGTGACGGACTGAACGCGGATGCCGTAGTCGATGACCTGGAATTCCCAGGACTCCCGGACGATGTCGGAAATCCGGACCTCGTCGATGGCGCCCTTGAAATGCCCCGTGAACGACACGGAGTCCGTCTGTGCCGCGCCGATGACCATCGGGAGGAACTCCTGCCGCGGCGCATACGGTGTGATGGGTCTTTCCCATACCTGCAGGGTGTCGATGAACAACCGGCCCCGCTTGAGCAGATGATTGTAGGAGAAGGCCGCGAAATGCCAGGCCGCGTCGTTGACGCGGGGGCCGCCCGCGCCGAAGTGTTCGACGGAAAGACGGCCCTCCGAATCGATGTCCATGCCGAAATTCCGCGACCGCCGGCTGTCCGTAAACCCGAGGGAAATCAGGGTCTGCGAAAGCGTGTCCGTCTTGAAGTAGCATTCCAGCGTGAAACTCCGCCGGTTGTAGTCCATGATCAGGGCGGAATCGGCCGGAACCAGGATGCGGTCCCCGTTTCCGTCGAGCCAGATGGCGCGGCCGAAAAATCCGTCCGAGGCCCAGATCGCGTCGTTCTGGAGAACTCCGTGGCGCCCGTTTCCGGAAGCGTCCTCCGCGGTGTCGCTCTGCGCCGAATTCAGGTGATACAGGGCGAGGGTATGCGCGTCCGCGGCGTATTCCTTCCGTCCGGTGAACTCGGCGCCCCGGCCCTCGAGCTGGATGTTCACGGCGGGCGTTTTCGGATCGTTGCTGGCGACCGTGAGCACGGCCGTCTGCGTCACGTTGACCGTGTCCGGGCCGTATGTGACCGTGACCATGCGGGTCTGCAGCCGCCTCAGCGTGAAGGTGCGGACCGAATCGGGGATCGTGAACTGGGCGGTCATCCCGGAGATCGAGGTGACGACCAGATCCTGGTCACCCGCATTGCGGACCCAGAACGGGAAGGCGCGTTTTTCCGTTTTCAGCACGGAAGCGAAATTCAACGACAGGGGTGCGGCCTCGATGGTCGGCGGAACCACATGGATTTCCCAGCCAGCCCGCGCGATTCCTGAGATGCGCACCTCGTCCAGCATGCCGGTGAAGGGATTCTCCTTGTTCAGTCCGGACCCGAGCCGCAGAACCGACGCCCGGGCCTGACGCAGCGGCCCGGCGAACGCCTTGCGGTCGCGGAGCGCATTGTTCAGGTAGAGTTTCAGCGTATCGGAGGAGTATGTCACCGCCGCGTGCATCCACTGGTTGCGCGGCGTGGCGGCGAGGCTCCCCGTTTTCAGGGAGGCGGCGGCACCCTGTCCGTTCCAGAACCGGGCGGTCAGGCCTTCTGACGCGGCGTTGACGAGCGAGATCTCGACCGTCGCAGTATCGCCGTTCCCCTGCTTGAGCAGAACGGCGGAGGTCCCCGGAAGCGTCTGGATGTTAAACCAGAATTCCAGGGTGAACGCGTCGTCCGGAACCGTCAGCCGGCCCGCGGTCGGAATCCGGACCGATCCGTTGGCGAAGCGAAGCGCCCGGCCGAAGCGGCCCGAATCCGTCCGCGTCACGCCCGTCTCGAGAAAGCCCCTGAGGCCGACGGCGGAGGAATCCCACAGGGTTTTGGCGGTGTCGGCCGCCTCATCCATGTGGAAAAGCCCGAGGGTGAAAGCGTCCGCCGCGTACCGTGCGAACGACCGTTCCGCCAGGCCCGTTCCGGTCAGTGGAACCGCCCGGTTGGGCCAGAACGGGTCATTGCTCCTGAATGTGAGCTGCGCAGTCACGGCGCCCGTGGCCTGAGGATCGTAGGTGACGTGAATCCTCCGGCTGCCCCCTGACGGCACCGTGAAATGCGTGGTGTCCACCGAAAAAACCGAGGGAAGCGAGGAAACGATGTCCGTCACGACAAGGTTGTCGATGCCCGTGTTCCCCACGGTCAGCGCCAGGGTCCGCCCGTGCCCGAGCAGAACGCTCTCGAAAGCCAGCGCCTCCGGGGAAAGGCCGATTCTCGCCAGGTTTACATTATATTCCCACGGCTGACGCGCCGTCGAAGACAGCCGGATCTCGTCCAGCACACCGTAGAAGGGCGTGCTGCGGTTCCAGCTCGATCCGATCAGCACGGACATCGTGTCGGTTCCGGCGCCGGCCGCGAGTGTTCCCGTAAAGGCGCGGGCCGCGACGGAATTGCCGTTGACATAGAGATGGACGCTGTCGCCTTCCAGAACCGCGGCCGCATGGTACCACTGCCGTATCTTGAGAGCGCCCATGGAGGCGCTGGTCACGGAGAATGCCTGCTGCTGGGAGTTGAAAAACTGCCCCACCAGGGCGGCTGTGCTGTCGACGTAGAGATGGAACTGGGACGAGGCGCCGGAGGCGCGCCGTATCACCGTGCCCCTGCCGAGCGGGAGGCCCTGCAGGTAGAACCACGCTTCGGCGGTGAGCCCGCCCCAGGTCGGTTCAATTTTCACGCCCGCGGGCGGACGCGCGGAAACCAGTCCGCTCTGACCGTCGAACCGGAGCGCCGATCCGGGATCGAATTTGCGCGTCACCGTTTCGCGGGCCACGGATCCGGAAAGGGTTCCGTTCATGCCGTTGCCGGAGGAATCGCGGGCGGTCAGGCCGGAGGATTCGTCAAGGTGCCAGAGACCCAGCGTCATCGGATCGGCCGCGTAGGGCCCTGCGGGGAGCGAATTGATGCCGTTTCCCCGGAGCGGAACGGCCAGAACCGGGTAGGTGGGATCATTGCTCCGAATCTGGAGCAGACTGCCCTGCGTCAGCGCCTCCACGCCGACGGGCGAGAAGGAGACATCGAGCGTGTCCGTCTGTCCGACGAACAGGGTGAACGGACCCGCCGGATTCACCGTGATATGCGCGTTGCCGCTCGTCACGGACTGGACCACCAGCGGCTGGCTGCCGAGGTTCGAGACGGCCAGGGGGACGGTCCGGGTCTGGTTGGCCAGAACGTTCCCGAACTGGACAATGGACTGGGAGAGCGCGATGCGCGAGCGCGTGACATGGTATTCCCAGGATTCACGGGCGATGCTGGAGAGCCGCACCTCATCCATGCGTCCCCGGAACACGGCGGTTCCGTACTGGTTGGCCCCGATGGCCAGCGGTTCGGTGGCCACGAATTTCAGCTTGTTCCGGACCTGCATGCGGGCCTTCTGAACGCCGTTCAGGTACAGTTTCAGCGAATCGCCGTCCCAGGTCAGGGCCGCGTGATACCACTGATTGACGTTGAACAGGTCGATGGATCCGGAGGTCAGCGTGCGCGCGCCGGAGCCGTCCCAGACGCGGCCGATCAGACCCACGTCGCCGGAACCCAGGGCCAGTTCGAACTGCGCCTGGGTGTCGCTGCCGTGCCGGATCAGGACATAGTGGTCCGCGGGAAGCGCGTCCATGTTGAACCAGCATTCGGCCGTGAAGGATTTTTCGCTGAAGTTGAAAAGCGGATTCTGCGGAACGAGAACCCGGTCGGTTTCCGAGTCGAAGCCGATCTGGCGGCCGTAACCGGAGCGGTCCGAATTTTCCCGGAAGGGCGTGCCGGCCACCTGGCCGTGCAGGCTGTTGCCCGAGCCGTCCGCGGCCGTGAGAGCGCCGTCGGCCTCGTCGAAATGCCAGAGTCCGACCGTGAAATCATCCGGGGTATAGGGGCCCTCCGTCACCAGGGCGGTGACCTCGGCCTGCAGATTGAGATATGCGGTCAGGTTGGACGGATCGTTGGTGCTGATCTCGATGCGGTCGTCCTGACGGAACGGCCAGGTGTCATACGACGGCGAAAAACGGACGATGAGCCGGAATGTATCGCCCGCGGCGATCTCAAAACGCGTGGCGGAGAAGGAGTACGTGTTGCGCTTGCTCTGGATGTTCGTCACCTTCAGGATCGACGTGCCGGTGTTCCGGATCAGGGCGGTGAGCGAGCGGGAATAGTCCGGCGGAACGAGCCCGAAATTCAGGGTCTGGGGCGTGACCGTGATGGCCGGGCTGATGCGGCTTCGGAACAGCCAGAAACCGTACCGGCCGTCGGCCATGACGGCCTTCCCGTCCGAGCCGGAGATGCCGAGGCCCAGCGCCTCGCCCGAAGTGCGGTAATAGCCGACTTCCTTGATCTCGCCCGCCGTGGACGCGTCGTAGATACGGAACCCGTTGACCGCGTCGCTGACATACAGCGTCTTCTCCCGCACCGTGATGCCGGTGACCGTGCCGCCGATATTTTTAAGGAGAACGGCGCCGTTCGAGGGCTTCCAGAGAATCAGGCCGTGCCTGCCGTTCGCGACGAAAACCGTGTCGCCGACGACGTCCAGGGCGCGGGCGTCCATGGCCAGCGCGGGGCCCGCCTTCAGGGAATCGGTCAGGGAGACGCCGGTCAGAACGCCGCCGGACTGGATCAGCGCGTAGACATAAACGCCGCCGGGTGTCGCGACAAAGGCGTTCGAACCGCGTATCTTCACATCCAGAGCGGGCCCGGCCGTCCGGAGCGGGCTCTGGGCCGTTTCGAAAATGCTCCCGCTGATATCCACGATCCGGACGCCGTCCCGGCCCGCCGCGAGAAACGCGTAGGACCCGGACAGCAGATCGACCCGATGAACGGTGTCGGTCACGGCCGTGAACTGCCCGGACAGGACCGGGGAAACGGGATCGCTGATGCTGTAAATGCCGAGGCCCTTCAGCCCGTTGGCCACGTACAGCCTCGACCCGACCACCCGGAGCCCCCGGGCCTGGCCGCCGGTGTCGAGCGTGCCCCGCAGGGGCAGGCGGTCGATGTCGGGGTCCGCCGCGGTACCGGTCGTGTCCACGATCTTGACGCCGGCCGATCCCGCCGCGACATACGCGTATCGTCCGGACCAATCCGCATCCCGGCAGATGTCGCCGCCGGTCCGGATCGAATCGATCACGGACGGCTGATAGCTTTCTCGGGCGTCGACGAACAGGAGCCCGTTTTCCCGGTCGGAAACGAAGAGCAGTTCTCCGGCCTTGAAACGCATGAGCGCGCTCCCGATGAACAGCGAATCCGCCTCCGTGGAGACGACGATTCGCGCCGTGGTGCCGCGCGTGTCCACATTCTGATAGGGCGGGCCCTTGAGATCCCTGGGATTCTGGATGTTGACCGGGCAGAACACGCCCTTGGAACCGCAGGCGAGATAGGCGTACTGTGGAGCGGGTTTTCCCCCGACGGTTTCCCAGGTGACATCCATGCCGAGCACTTCGGTGTAGGGGCTGTTCATCCACACGCCCATCTGGGTCATCAGGCGCGGATTCCGGATATCCACCGTCCGCAGGCTGCCGTAGCCGGTCGCGACATAAGCGACAGTGTCGATCACAGTGACCTGGATCGCGCGCGGGGCCGGCACCTGAAAGCCCGGGTAAACCGTATTGAAAGCCAGACGGTCGTAGACGGCCGGAGCCGTGGGATTGGTGACGTTCACGGAATAGAGGCCGGCCGAATCGGCGGCCACCAGCACCATGGTGTTGTCAACGGTCGGCGTGTTGGCGACCACCCATACACCCCGGGCGGCGCCGGCCGTGGCCAGCGTGCCCCGCACAGCGGGCTGGCTGGGATCGGACACGTCGACGACGGCCAGGCCGCCGGGCCCGTCCGCGAGATAGGCCGTGTTCCCGTACTGCATCACATTTTCGGCCGAGCCCGGCGTGTCGAGGCTCCCCACGACATCGCCGAAGAGGCCGTCCACGGCGTCGAACGAGACCACCCGGAGTCCGGCGTCGCCGCAGGCGACGTACACGTGGCTGAGCGTGTTCTTTACCCACACGCCCTTCACGAGCCCGGGCATGAGCATGCTGTCGGATTTCGCGTATTCGCCGTGCTTGTTCTGATACACCTCAAGCATCGGGCCGCTGCTGACGAACAGGAATCCCGCCCGCCGGTGGACGACTTCACACTGTCCGAGCGCCCAACGCCCGAGACGGCTGACATTGGCCGCGGGCTGCGCGGCCGCCCATCCGATCGATCCGAACAGACATCCGAGAACGATCCATTTTCGCATCGTGCAGTTTCTCCTCGAGTCCCGTTGCGTGGATCCGCCCCGCTGGGGTGTTGAAACGATCCGGGCGGATCGGGTGATTCCGAAATGCTTCAGCGGCCGTCCGCGGCCGGCCGTTTTCAGGCCCGGCCGTCCGGCCCGTGGCCGTGTCCCCTACCGGCCGGGAGGCGGAACCGGGGGCTCCCCCAGCCTCAGCGGAAGCACGGACGCCCCGGACAGGCCCGCTTCCTGGAAGGATTTTCTGGAATCGGCTCCCGGCAGAAAACCGGCGTTCTGCCTCAGGCTCATCCACTGAAGACGTCCGGTCGTTGAGAAAAGTTCGGGCTGGTTGTCCGCCGAGAGGCGGGCCCGCGCGCCCCGGCGGGTCAGAAAAGCGACGTCCCGGTCCACCCGGCGCAGGTTCTGCGCATGCGTCGCGTCCCAGAGTTCGCGGACGATGAGCCAGTCGCGGGCCATCCGGAAATCGGGATCCTCCCGCACCGCCTGCCTGAAATGCGCGTACGCGGACCGGTAGTCGTCCGCGTCCTGGGCGTCCAGGCCGCGGCAGTAATGCATGAAGGCCGACACGTTCTCTGTGGGAATCTCCAGCACGGCCTCCTTCTGCCGGGTGGTCAGCGTGATGCCGAAATAATCCACGATCCTCAGGACGATCTGCTTCTCCATCTGAAATATCGTGGAGAGGTTTCCGTCTTCGCTGAAAGCCGTGGGCTGGTTCGCCTTCTGAAAGGGATGAACACCGGCGTCCAAAGTCATCTTCAAGTCCGGCATGACCAGAAAGGACCCCTTGACCAGGTACCGGGCGCCGGCGAGCATGCCTGCGCGCCTGGCGGCCGCGGAGTCGCCGAGACTCGAGGCGTTGAGGCCGAGTTCGTAGAGAATCTGGTCCAGCTTCGTCCGGTCCACCACCGTCAGACCCTCCACCCGGGACAGATCGCGGGTCACCATGTCCGCGAGCCCCTTCTGGAGGGGCTCCCACTCACGGTTTTCCCCGAGGTTGAGGAAGGTGAGAACCGCCACGCTGCGTTCCGGGGTCGATGCGGCGTCCATCCGTCCTTCGTCTTTCAGCGCCGTCTCGATATCGTGCGTGATCTTGCGCTTGGCCAGGAAGTCATACCGGCCGGCCATCGCATGCCGGTACGGATCCCCCGGATCGACTTTCGGATACTGGCGGTACATGGCGAGCGCGTTGGCCTCGTCTCCGAGACTCTCGTAGGTCAGGCCCATGTAGAAAGGGGCTTTTCCGTAATCCGGATCCTTCTCCGCGACCAGCCTGAGTATTTTCAGCGCCGTTTCGTACCGTTCCATGTGCCAGTACGTCACCCCCAGACCCGTGACGGCCTCGCGCTCGTAGTAGATGAACCGCTTCCCGTCCCGGGCATGCGGTTCCAGGCCCCTCAGATAGGACCGCAGCGCCTGGACATACTCCCCGCGCTTCAACTGGCCCTCCGCGACCCCGTGCCGGGAAGCGGCGCAGCCGCTGAACAGAATGAGCGCGCCGAGCGCGACCAGCATTCTCCCTTTCATCAACGATTCCTCCTAAAGCCCGATTACCATCCGTATGTCATTCCGGCCAGGAGATCGAAACTGGTCAGTCCGGTCCGTACCGTTTTTTCGGCCGCCTCGCTCCAGTCCTTCGTCCGGCCCGTAAGCCCGATAAGGCTCAGGGAAACCGAGAGCCGGGGGGACACCCGGGCGTCCACGCCCGCTCCGGCGCCGTACACGTCGGCCCCTCCGGTGCGGTAATCGTTCTGGCCGTAGAAACGCCCGGTCGCGAGGATCGAGAACGCCGCCTCCGGCCGCCACGGAATGCGCCAGGCCGCGTCCAGTTCGGTCTGCGGCCCGTTGGAATTTTTCTGTTCCGTCCGCTTTTCGGCCTGCGTTCCGGTGTGGATCCAGTATTCGTTTTTCCCCTTCTGACGCCAGTTGAGCCAGGCGGTCAGCGTGCCGGGTCCCAGCTTCGACGTGAAGGAGCTGTTGATCAGCAGTTTTTCTCCGGAGGCGTAGACGGTTTCGTCGTTCAGTTTGTCGTCGCCGTAGAAGGTGTAGCTGAGGTTCACGGACCATTTCGCGGTCGGCGAAACCTGCACGTCCACGCCGCCGAACACGGCCGCCTCCCCGCCCGCCTGGTAGTCGAATGAGTCGGCGTCCACCGGTTCGAAGGCGCCGTGGTAGATGTAATGCGCGCCCGCGCCGATCACGACGTTCTCGCCCGCCGGGAACGCGGCTCCCCCCCCGATTTTCGCGGCCAGACCCTGGCCGAAAACGGGTAGCCGGAAACGGAAGATGTTCTGTCCGATGATGCGGGACAGACCGAACTCCTCCATGCCCAGCGAATCCGCGGCGATCTTGAGCCTGGTCCTGCCGGTCGGGAGGCCCAGGCCCGCGTGCAGCATATATCGGCTGCCCGGGACACGATAGGTCCCCCGGATCCATGTGTCGGACATGCCGCTCAGCTTGAGCTTATCCCAGGACGCCGAACCCGGCGTTCCCGAGACGGTCAGCGACAGGTCCGGCCGGACCGGGATGTAGGCCGTGGTCGGCGCGCAGACTTCCTGCAGGCCCTTGTCCACGTCCTCGAACGACCATTGCTGGTACGACAGGCCCGTGGTCACGAATCCGCCCCGCGGGCCGGCCGGCGGCGGGGCCCATTGGGCCGCCGCCAGCGCCGGCAGAATCAGCATTCCGAGCATCCGCATGGTTCTGTGTCTGATCATGGGAATCCCCTTCAAGACAGGGTGACGGCCGTTGGTCATTTCACGAAGACCAGTTTCCGGACCGCGACCTTGTCCAGGAATTCAAGCCGGTAGAGATAGATGCCGCTGGCCGCGCGGAGTCCGCGGTCATCGGTTCCGTCCCACATCTCTTCGTGGCTGCCTGTCTTCTCCTCCCGGTCGACCAGCACCTTCACCCGCTGGCCCATCAGGTTGTACACGGTGAGCCGGACGCGGCCGTTCTTCGGCAGCGCGTAACGGATCGCCGTCACGGGGTTGAACGGGTTCGGGTAGTTCTGTGAGAGGCCGAATGCCACGGGCTGCAGCGGAACCTCGCTTCTCGATTCGACGAATTCCCGGCTCCCGGCGAGAAGCTGGAAACGCCTCACGTTCGGAACGGATTTGCCGGTTTCCACGCGGATGCCGTCCTTCTCGGACAGGCACACCGACGTGCCCTCGTCCACGTCCACGAGATAGGCCACCCACCCTTCCGGAAGGGTCCGGCTTACGGACCAGGAGAGGTCCACGGCTTTTCCGGTCAGGCGCGTTTCCAGGGTCAGGTCCCAGACATACCCGGGCGCCCCGGGCTGACGGATGTCTGCCGCGTACGCGCCGGGATGCGACGACCAGTCGGCATGCGTGGTGTAGAGGGAGACATACTCGCCGATCGGGGGCGGCTCGATGCGGTCCATACCGTCCCAGGCCTCGACGGCCGAGGCGCGGACACCGAAGAAATTGTCCAGGTCCTTGGCGTCCGGCGTCTGGGCCGAAAGCCTGAGGATCCACTCGCCTTCCGCCAGATCGTGCAGAACGCCGCGCTTGGTCATTCCCTGGCCGCTTCTGGCCTTCCGGGGCGGCATATAGATCGTCGAGGCCGCCGTCCGGTTGTTGTAGACGAAATACCCCTTCCAGGGTTCCAGCGTCGGCCAGTCCAGCCGGTAACCGGTGCCGTCATAGGCGTACAGCGTGCCGATCGCGTCTGAGGACAGGGCGCAGTCGTCCCAGGACACCGGGAACGGGAACGGAGACCCGACCATGTTCCACTGGGCCTGAAGCGTCCGCCTCGCGGGCGACACCGGCACGCTCATGCCGCTGTCCACGTCGAAGGTCTTCGCCTCGGACGTGATGACCCAGAAGGCGCGTCCGGGCGTGAAGTTGAAGGACGCGCTGTCCGCCTCGGACAGGGTGTCCGAGTACTCGATGTACGCCGTGTCCTTCCACGCGAACATGCGCCATTCAAAGGGGTCGTAGGCGCCGAGATCGTCGCGGAGCACGTCGCGCACCGACGGACGGGACAGATTGCCGGGCACGGAGAGCATCGCATACCGCTTCGCCGGAAGCGTGATCTCCGGGACGAGCGACCGGAAACGCACGGCAACGGAAACGGGCCGATTCACCGGATCCACGACGGGCTGGGTCACCGATACGGTTCCCTTGGTCTTGCGGGCGTACAGTTCCAGGCCGGACGCGGTGACCGCGGCCGCCGGAACCGTGGCCCGGTACTTCAGTTTATCGGTCGTCGTGGTCTGCGCCGAACTCCAGGCGGAATCGCCCGTCGTCCGGTAGAAGAGGGTGATGGTTTTATCGTCCGTGTCCGCGGCGATGTTCACGTCGACGATCTGGCCGGATCCCGCGATCGGCGTGCCCTGAACGCTCAATTCCATGCCGCTTCCCGCGAACAGGAATTCCCAGGGTTTGCGCGCGACGTCCGAGATGCGGAGTTCGTCGATGGAGCCCTCGAAATAATCCGCGAACTGATTGACGCCCGTCGGCCGGGCGCCGATGACCAGGGCGCGGATCGTTCGGGCGTCGGACGCGCTTCCGAGCCAGGGTCCCTGGAATTGGATGGACCCGTCCACGTAGAGCGTCCCGCGAAGGACGGACGGGTCGTACACGAACGCGGCGTGGTGCCAGGCGTTGTCTGCCACCCATCCGTTGCCCCGGCCGAATCCCGTGACGGACAGAAGCCCGTCGTCGTCGATGGACAGACCCCACGGGGCCGCCCCGCTCTGCACGTCCATGAAGAAGATCGCCTGGCCGATCGTGTCGGTTCTGAAGAAGCACTCGATACTGTAGCTGTCGGAAGCCGGATGGAAGGTCGCTTCATCTTCCTTGCCGTCCATGGGAACGGACACGAGCTGGCTCGTTCCGTTGAACCGGAGCGCCAGATCGGCGGCGGCGGAAGGCTTGAAGTAGCCGTCGACCCGTTCCGGTCCGTTCACGGCCGTGCCGTTCCACTGGTTCTCGCTGGCGTCGCCGACGGTCACGCCCGTGGTTTCATTGAAATGATACAGGGCCAGCGTCTGGCCGTCCGCCGTGTACGGCACCTTGGCGCGGTAATCGACCGCGGTGGCGGCGATCGGAAGGGTCCTGGTGCGCTGGGACGGATCGTTGCATGAGAGGACCAGCGTATCCGGCTGGGACCCGGCCGCTGTCGGCGTGAAGGCGACGGACACGGTCCGGCTCCCCCCCATCGGGATTTCGAACACCCGGGGTTCCACGCTGAAAACGTTCCGTTTCCACTGAATCCCCGTGATCTTCAAAGGCTGATCGCCGGTGTTGAGGATCTGGAAGGACGCCGTCTCGGACAGGCCGAGCAGGACCTGGCTGAACGACAGGCCCG
>CAZNXX010000086.1:0-12967 GCA_964577095.1 uncultured bacterium
ATGCGCCCGTAGCTCAATTGGATAGAGCGTCTGACTACGGATCAGAAGGTTGTGGGTTCGATTCCCTCCGGGCGTACGGTTTTACAGACAGTTCCGAGTTAAGTGTTCCGAGTTCCGAGTCGAAAACGGGTGATCCCATCTTTAATATCGCATCGATGAGAAAAGGTTCATGAACCCGGAACCCGGAACTCAGAACTCGGAACTCTCGAAGGATTCAGACTCGGTCTGGATGCGCTGGGCGCTCCGGGAGGCGGAAAAGGCCTTCGAGGAAGGCGAGGTTCCGGTCGGCGCGGTGATCGTGTCCGAGAACCGGATCATCGGACGGGCCCACAACCAGACGGAAACCCTGCAGGATCCGACCGCGCACGCAGAGATGGTCGCCATCTCGGCCGCGGCCAACACGCTCGGATCCTGGCGGCTCGAGGGATGCACGCTGTACGTCACGCTCGAGCCGTGCGCGATGTGCGCGGGCGCGGTCGTTCTGTCGCGCATCCGGCGCGTGGTGTTCGGGGCATTCGATCCGAAGGCCGGGGCGTGCGGATCCCTGCGCAACCTGGTGCAGGACGCGAGACTGAACCACCGGGTCGAGCTCACCTCCGGCGTTCTGGACGCGGAGATCTCAGGCCTGATGAAGGCGTTCTTTCACAATCTGCGCGATGTCAAACGAAGCCGCAGGCAGGCCGGCGGGGATGATCGTTAGGCCATCCCGCGCGGACGGAAGACCCATCCGTCCGGTTCGTATTCCGGAGAGGTGCGAGAGTGGTTGAATCGGACGGTCTCGAAAACCGTTGTCCCTATAAACGGGACCGTGGGTTCGAATCCCACCCTCTCCGCGAAAAAGAAAGTTCATAGTTCAAGGTTCATAGTTCATAGTCAAAAACGGATGCATGCGGTTTTTGGGGTGGTGTCATTCCCGACCTCTCCATTCGGGAATCCTGGGTGGGGGCTTTCAATGAGGGTCAGATCATTCTGCAAACCCGGAGAGGTGTCCGAGCGGTTGAAGGAGCACGCTTGGAAAGCGTGTGTAGCCAAAACTACCGTGGGTTCGAATCCCACCCTCTCCGCCAGAAAGGTTCCGAGTTCCGTGTTTCGGGTTCCGGGTTGAAGAGACCCGGTCGGAAATCGGAATTCATCAATCGTCAATGTCCGATTTCGCGTGGAATGAAACCCTGAAGGGTGAATTCCTAAAATCGGCATACTCAGATACGCGATCAAATGGGGCAGTAGCTCAGCTGGGAGAGCGGTACGTTCGCAACGTACAGGCCGGCGGTTCGATCCCGCTCTGCTCCACAACCATGAGGCCGTGCCGTACGGGGATCTGGCGGCGTCCTGTGACCCGCAATTCACTCCAGCAGGGTCGATTTCCCTTTCAGAGTTCGCGCAAGACCCACTCCCTGATGGCGCGCCGGCGTTGATGGTCCGAGCTCCGCGCAATGGGAGGCCGCCGAACCCCGTCAGGACCGGAAGGTAGCAGCGGTAAGCGGTTTGAACATGTGCCGCGGAACCGCTTGGCCGGAGCCGGCCGCCACTGGGGATTGGCTCTTCAGGAATCGAGGGCGGACGGCCAGCCTCTTTCATCTCACCCGAAGGCGTGATCCCATGGGATACCTCGTTCTCGCACGAAAATGGCGGCCGCAGACATGGGACGAGCTGGTGGCCCAGCAGCATGTCACGGCAACGCTCCGCAACGCCATCCGCCAGAAACGGATCGCGCACGCCTACCTCCTGACCGGTCCCCGCGGCGTCGGCAAGACCAGCGCGGCCCGCATCCTGGCCAAATCCCTCAACTGCGAGAAAGGCCCGACTCCGGATCCGTGCAACGCCTGTTCCAGCTGTCTCGAAGTGACCGCCGGACGCGCCATGGACGTCGTGGAGATCGACGGCGCCTCGAACCGGAATATCGATGACATCCGGAACCTCCGCGAAACCGTCCGGTACGCCCCGACGCGGGGGGCCTACAAGGTTTACATCATCGACGAAGTGCACATGCTCACCCACGAGTCCTTCAACGCCCTGCTCAAGACGCTGGAGGAGCCGCCGGAGCATGTTGTGTTTCTGTTCGCCACGACGGAGCCGCACAAGGTTCCGGCCACCATCCTCTCCCGCTGTCAGCGTTTCGATTTTCACCGGGTGGGCGTATCGGACACGGCCGCGCTCCTGAAGAAGATCTGCGCGGGCGAGGGCATCGATATCGAGGACGAGGCCGTGCACCTGATCGCGCGCAAGGCCGACGGGAGCCTGCGCGACAGCCAGTCCATTCTCGACCAGATGGTGTCCTTCTGCGAGGGCCGCATCGGCGTCGACGACGTGGTGCGGGCGCTCGGCCTGATCGACCAGCAGTGCTTCTTCGACCTGACGGACCGCATCGCAGCCCGCGACGCCGAAGGCGCGCTCGCCGTGGTGGACCGGCTCGTCGAATCGGGCGCCGGCATCGAGGAATTTCTCGACGGTCTGGCCGAGCATTTCCGCAACCTGCTCGTCGCGGCCGCCACGGGGCGGACGTCGTCCATCGATCTGTCGGACGCGGCGCGGGAGCGGACCGGGGAGCAGGCCCGGTTGATCCGGGAAGAGGAAATCCTGCGCATGCACCGGATCGTGTCTGAAACCGGCCAGCAGCTCCGGTTCAGCGCCGATCCCCGCATCCCGCTCGAACTGGCGGTCGTGAAGATGGCCCGGCTCGACCGCTCCGCGTCGATCGACGAACTGCTCGCAGGGCTCGCGGAGATAAGAAAAAAGCCACCTGAAGCCGTGAAAACGGAAACGGCACGGTCATCGTCCACGGCCCCGAATCCCGCAGGCAGCGACTCCGGAAAGCCGATGGCGGTCGCCGCGGCCCCGCTCAGGACAACGTCCGTTCCTCCGCCCGCCGCGCCGCGGCCTTCCCGGCGCACCGAAGCCCCGGCGGCTCCCGAAGCCGCGGAGCCTGCCAAGTCCGCGACCCCGTCCCCGGCCGTACCGGCGGGAACCGGCCCGGCCGTTCCTTTCGAGGAAGTCAAGGCGCGGTGGGACGACCTGCTCACCCGGGTCAAGGAGAAGAAGATCACCGTGGGCGCCTTTCTGGCCCAGGGCGCGCCGCTCCGGGTCCGGGAAGGCGTGCTCGAGATCGGATTCGCGCTCTGCAACGGTTTTCACGTGGACTCGATCAACCGCTCCCTGCCGATCATCCAGGAGGCGCTCCGCGAGACGTTCGGACGGGACGTGCCGTTCCGATGCATGAAGGGGGATTTTCCGGAAGTGCGGCGTCTCAGCGAAAAGGAACAGAAGGTGCAGAAGCTCGACGAACTGAAGGGCGCGGGCGGTGTGATCGGAGATCTGATCGAAAAATTCGGCGCTGAACTGGAATCCTAGCCCCGAGAAGGAGCTTTTGAATGGCCAAACCCAACATGGCGGATCTTTTCAGGCAGGCGCAGAAACTCCAGGACGATCTTGCCCGGGCGCAGGACGCGATCGGGGACATGACGGCGGAAGGAACGGCGGGCGGCGGCATCGTCTCCGTGACCGTGAACGGCAAGCAGAAAGTCCTTTCCGTGAAGATAGACCCCGAGGTGTTCGAATCGAAGGACGCGGAGATGCTGGAGGATCTCGTGGCCGCGGCCGCCAACCAGGCCATCGAACGGTCCCAGGAAATGGCCAAGGAGGAGCTCGGCAAAGTGGGCGGCGGCATGCTCGGGATGATGCCGGGCGGCATGAAACTGCCCGGGCTGGGCTTTTAGGCGGAACGTGAAATACCCTTCCGAAACTCTGGCCCGGCTCATCGAGGCCTTCACCCGGCTGCCCGGCATCGGGGAGAAATCAGCCCAGCGAATCGCCCTGTACCTGCTCCGCGACGGCCGGGCCGACGTGGAACCCCTGTCCCGGGCCATCCTCGCGCTCAAGGAGAAAGTCGGCCGCTGTTCGGTCTGTTATAATCTCGCGGAGGAGGACCCCTGCGGAATCTGCTCGGACCCTCAGCGGGACCGGGGTGTGGTCTGCGTGGTGGAGGACCTGAAGGATCTCCTGGCCATTGAACGGGCGGGCGGATACCGGGGTCTCTACCACATTCTCGGCGGTGTGCTGTCGCCCCTGGACGGCGTCGGCGAGGACGATCTGCGGATCCGGGAGCTTCTCGCCCGCATCGGTCCGGGTCTGCGGGAAATCGTCGTGGCGACCAACCCCACCATGGAGGGGGAAATGACTGCGGGGCACCTGCTGCCCCTGCTTAAAGCGAAGGGGATCCGGGTCACCCGCATCGCGCGGGGCATTCCCTTCGGCGGCGCGCTCGAGTTCAACGACGCGGTCACCGTGGCCAAAGCCATGGACGGCCGTGTGGAAATGGAGTGACCCAGGCCGTGACGGCGCGGAACCCGGCCGCGGTCCCGGGAGGCAGGGCGCATCGGCCCGCCGGTCCGGTCACCGGAGTTTTTCACACAATCACGCAAGCGTGAAGCCATGAATCTGCCGAACCAACTTTCCATCCTGCGCATTCTGCTCACGCCGATCTTCGTGTCGCTGCTCTTCGTGGAGCACCTGCCGTTCAAGATCGCCGCGTTTGTCGTGTTCGTCGTGGCCACGCTCACGGATTACTACGACGGATACGCCGCGCGCAAATACAACATCATCACCGTGACGGGCCAGTTTCTGGACCCGCTCGCGGACAAGATTCTGGTATCCTCAAGCCTGATCAGCTTCAACGTGCTGGGCTATGTGCCGACCTGGATGGTGCTGGTCATCGTGATCCGCGACTTTGTCATCACCGGATTCCGCTCTTACGCCATTCTCAAGGGAAAACCCATCGTCACGCACCGGCTGGCCAAGGCCAAAACCTACCTGCAAATGGTGGTCCTGTACGGGGTTTTCCTCTATCATCTGGCGGCCTGGCCGGAACCCGCGGCCCGTCTGGAGCCTCTGCTCGCCCGCATCCAGGAGTGGAACGTGCTGTACAACCTCCTGCTCGGAGTCACGGCGCTGACCGTCGCCACGGGCGGGCTGTATCTCGTCGAGAACCGCTCTCATATCAAGTCCATCGTGCGCAACATCGTCCGCATTTTTCTCCCATCGGATGGCTGAGCATTCCCGCCTCATGAGCCGCATCGGCCGTCTCACGGCCACCACCTTCGGGACCGGACTGTCGCCTGTCGCGCCCGGAACGGCAGGCAGTCTCGTCGCGGCCGGCGTCCTGGTCTGGGCCGGGAGCGTCAGGCCGCTTGCCTCCTGCTCTGTCCCGCTGGCCGCCGTTCTCGTGCCGCTCTTCTTCATCGGAAAGTGGGCGTCGGACGTCGTGGAGGCGGAGGAGGTGAGGGCCGGCCGGCGGAAGGACCCGTCCATGGTCAACATCGACGAGGCCTTCGGCATGGGCGTGTCCGCGCTCTTCTGGCCGGATGGCGCGTCCATCGCCTGGCTGATCCCCGCGTTCCTGTTGTTCCGGCTCTTCGACATCGTGAAGCCGTTCCCCGCGAACCGCAGCCAGTCCCTGCCCGGCGGGTGGGGGATCATGACCGACGACCTGATCGCGGGAATTTACGCCAACGTCGTCCTGCAGGTGATGATGAGGGTGTTTTAGTTCATAGGTTCATGGTTCATAGTTCATAGTTTAAAAAGATCATATCTCTTCTCTATTCACTATGAACCATGAACCATGAACTATGAACTTTAATAAATCCGTAAAACATCCATGCGAGAGTACTCTTTTACGAAATGCCAATGACCGCTGAAATCGTCACCATCGGTTCCGAGATCCTGACCGGCCTGACGGTGAACACCAACGCGGCGTTCATCGGCGAGCGCCTGACGGACGCGGGCGTGGACGTCCGCGCCGTGGTGACCGTGGACGACAAGGAGGCCGACATCCGGGCGGCTGTGGAAACCGCCCTCTCGCGGGCCGGTCTGGTCATCTGCACGGGCGGGCTGGGCCCCACGAACGACGACGTGACCAAAAAGGCCGTGGCCGACTGCTTCGGCCGGGAGCTCGTCCTGCTCCCCGAGGCCATGGCCCGGATCGAAGCGGCTTTCCGCGCCATGGGCCGCCACATGGCGCCGGCCAACCGCCTGCAGGCCCTGATACCCGAAGGCGCGGAGCCGGTCCCGAACCCGGTCGGCCAGGCGCCCGGCTTCATCCTCTCCCGTGACGGATGCACGCTCATCGTGCTTCCCGGGGTCCCGTCCGAAATGCGTGCCATGATGGACGAAACGGTGATCCCCAGGCTGAGGGCCGCGGCCGGTACCGCGTCCGCCGTGCTCGCGCTCCGTACCTCCGGCCTTCCGGAATCGGATGTCGGCAGCAGGCTCGAGGACTTTCCATCCCTTTTCCCGGATGTGCGCGTGGGATTCTATCCGGACAGCACGGGCGTCACGGTGCGCCTGATGACATTCGGGGCCTTGGCAGAAGCGTGCGACAACAGGGTCCGGCAGGCCGGAGAATCCGCAAAGAACCGGCTCGGCCGCGCGGTGTTCGGGACGGGAAGCGATTCACTGGAGTCCGTGATCGGACGCCTGCTCGCGGAGAGCGGCCGGACCCTGGCCGTGGCGGAATCGTGCACCGGCGGGCTGATCAGCCACAGACTCACCAATGTCTCGGGCAGTTCCGCCTACTTTATCCGCGGAGTCGTGGCCTATCACAACAACGCCAAGACCGCTTTGCTGGGCGTGCCGAAAAGCCTGCTGGAGAAGCACGGCGCGGTGAGCGCGGAGTGCGCGGCAGCCATGGCTGAGGGCATCCGTTCTTCGGCAGGCACGGATTTCGGTCTCTCCGCGACCGGCATCGCGGGCCCTTCGGGAGGCAGCGCTGAAAAACCGGTGGGGCTCGTATTCATCAGCTGCGCGGATTCATCCGGAACCGTGACGGAAAAGCACAGGTTTCTCCGCGAACGGCTGTGGAACAAGGAAAGGTCCGCGACAGCGGCCCTGGACCTGCTCCGCAGGCGCCTGCAGGGCATTGCGTGACCGCGGGCTGAACCGATGATGAGGGGGGCTGTGTTCAGCGGCGCCGGACCCCGCCTGAGCCCGCGTTGCGGGATTTGGGGCTTGCTTTTGACCCGTAAATTGATAAATTTCAGGCAAGTGTGCCTGGCTTGAACCGAACGATCCGGACCTTTATCGCGGTTCCTGTGCCGGATTCCGTCAGCCGGAGCATCGCGTCCTTCACCACGCCCCTGAGGCGGCTGGACGCGGACGTGAAATGGGTGCGTCCGGAGAGCCTGCACCTGACGCTCAAATTTGTGGGCGATGTCGAAACCGGCCGGATTCCGGCAGTGGGCGACGCGGTGGCTGAGGCCGTTTCCGAATCACGGGCCTTCGGTCTTCAGCTCGGCGGGTCCGGATTCTTCCCGAATGCGAAACGGCCCGCCGTGATCTGGATCGGCGTGACCGAAGGAGCCGGGCATTTGACGCATTTGGCGGAAGCGATCGACGCCGCGGTTGTCCGATACGGTTTCGATGCCGAGGCCAGGCCGTTCAGCGCGCACCTGACTATCGGCCGGGTGCGCTCCCCCCGCGGAATCGACCGTCTCGTCACGGCTCTGTCCGGGAGCCGATATGAGAGCGCGCCTTTTACGGCTGGAACGATTGCGATCATGAAAAGCGATTTGCAGAGCACCGGAGCGGTTTACACCCCGTACCGAATCATCCAATTGAAGGATTGAAAGATGGCTGAAAACGCGAACACGGAAAAACGAAAGGCGCTGGACCTGGCGCTCTCCCAAATCGACCGGCAGTTCGGCAAGGGGTCGATCATGCGGCTCGGAGAGAACTCCGGCACCATTCCCATCGAAGTCATTCCGACCAGCTCCCTGGCGCTCGACGCGGCCCTGGGCGTGGGCGGCGTGCCCCGCGGCCGCATCGTCGAGGTGTACGGCCCGGAATCGTCCGGCAAGACCACGCTCGCGCTTCACATCATCGCCGAAGCGCAGAAGCTCGAAGGCATCGCCGCGTTCATCGACGCGGAGCACGCCATGGACGCGAAATACGCCAAGGCCCTGGGTGTGGACACCGACAACCTGCTCGTGTCCCAGCCCGACACCGGCGAGCAGGCGCTCGAGATCACAGAGACCCTCGTCCGGTCCGGCGCGCTGGACGTGGTCGTCATCGACTCGGTTGCGGCCCTGGTGCCCCGCGCGGAGATTGAGGGCGAGATGGGCGACGCCCAGATGGGCCTTCAGGCCCGGCTCATGTCGCAGGCCCTGCGCAAGCTCACGGGCGCGATCAGCAAATCAAACACCTGCGTCGTGTTCATCAACCAGATCCGCGAAAAGATCGGCGTCATGTTCGGCAACCCCGAGACCACGACAGGCGGACGCGCGCTCAAGTTCTACTCTTCGGTGCGCCTCGAAATCCGCAAGGTCCAGCCCATCAAAGATGGCACGGACATCATCGGCAGCCGCACCAAGGTCAAGGTCGTCAAGAACAAGGTTGCGCCGCCGTTCAAGGAGATCGAATTCGACATCCTGTTCGGCCAGGGCATCTCCAAGACCGGCGAACTGGTGGACATGGGGTCCGACCTGGGCGTTCTGGACAAGAGCGGCACATGGTATTCCTTCGGGACCGAGCGCATCGGCCAGGGCCGCGACAATGTGCGCAAATTCCTGCTCCAGCCGGAGAACAAGGACATCCTGCAGAAGATCGAAGCGGCGGTGAAGGAAAAGCTCGGTCTGGCCTCCGCCCCTCCGCCGGAACCGGAGAAGGAGAAGCCCAAAGAAAAGGCGAAACCCCAGGGCTGAGCCATGGAAGAAGCCGTATTCCGCGTCACCGCGATCGAGCGGCAGAAGCGGAATCCCTCCCGGGTCAGCGTGTACCTGGACGGCGCGTTCGCCTTCGGCATCGACGACGAGGTGCTCTTCCGGCACCCGATACACGAGGGCGACGAGCTCCGGGAGTCGTTCGTCGACGAGGTGCTCCTGTCGGACGAGCGGGTCCGGGCCAAGGCCAAGGCCCTGCGTCTGCTGGGCCGCCGCGCACTGACCGCGGCGGAGCTGGGGGACCGTCTCGAGGACAAGGATTTTTCGGACCGCGTCATCCGGCTCGTGATCGGCGATCTTTCCGCGGTCGGACTGCTGAACGACGCGGCCTTCGCGGAATCCTTCGTCCACGACCGCATGATGCTCAGGCCCTGCTCGAAACGGATGCTGGTGATCGAGCTGGTCCGGAAGGGCCTGACCGAGGAGGAGGCGGCCCGCGTCGTGGACGCGTCGTACGGCCCGAAAAGCGAGGCGGAAGTGGCCGGGGGCCTGGCGTCGAAGAAGGCGCGGTCCCTGGCCGGGGAAGACCCCCGCAGCACGCGGCAGAAGGTTGCGGATTTCCTGTTCCGCAGGGGCTTCGAATGGGACATCGCCTCCGAGGCGGTGATGCGGGCGGTGGCGGAGACGCGGGGCGGGGATGAGAACATGGACGATTGAAGATCGACGATGAATTACAAAGATCTCAGATCAACGATCGCAGATCAACGATCTCAGAAGTCGAGCATTCAAGTGGTTGGGTCTTTCTCTTTCGATCCGAAATCTTAAATCGTTAATCGTTGATCTGAGATTGCCTTTCAACGTAACTGTAAAACTGAACTGGATTCAAAACCCATGACCTCCACCGAAATCCGCCAATCCTTCCTCGGCTTTTTCGCCGAACGCGGCCACAAGATCGTGCCGAGCGCCCCTGTGGCGCCGCTGGACGATCCAACCCTGCTGTTCACCAACGCGGGCATGAACCAGTTCAAGGACGTGTTCCTCGGAACCGGAACCCGGCCCTACCGCCGCGCGGCGGACTCGCAGAAATGCATACGCGTGTCCGGCAAGCACAATGACCTCGAGGAAGTGGGGTTCGACACCTACCACCACACGTTCTTCGAAATGCTGGGCAACTGGTCGTTCGGCGACTATTACAAGGAGGAGGCCATCCGCTGGGCCTGGGAGCTGGTGACCGGCGTGTGGGGCGTTCCCAAGCAGTCGCTCTGGGCCACGGTGTTCCGCGAGGACGACGAGGCCGAGGCCCTGTGGAAAAAGGTCACGGACATCGGGCCCGGACGCGTGCTCCGCTTCGCGGAAAAGGACAATTTCTGGGAAATGGGCGAAACCGGGCCCTGCGGTCCCTGCTCCGAGATCCACATCGACCGGGGAGAGGGGTATTGCGACAAGAAGTCCGTTCCCGGCCATGTCTGCGCCGTGAACGGCGGCTGTGCCCGGTACATCGAGCTGTGGAACCTCGTTTTCATCCAGTACAACCGCGACCCGTCCGGCGTCCTGAAACCGCTGGCGTCGAAACACGTGGACACGGGCATGGGATTCGAGCGGGCCGTGGCCGTCCTGCAGAACAAGGCCTCGAATTACGAGACCGATGTGTTCATGCCGCTGATCGAGGCCGTGGGCAGCCTCACGGGAATCTCGCCGCAGGATCCTGAACGGCTGCCGGCCTTCCGCGTGATTGCCGACCACATACGGACCCTTTGTTTCGCGGTGACGGACGGCGCTCTGCCGTCCAACGAGGGCCGGGGTTACGTGCTGAGGCGGCTCCTGCGGCGAGCGGCCCGGTACGGACGCACACTCGGCATGAACGAGCCCTTCATGCACAAATTGGCCTCCGTCGTGGTCGACACCATGTCCGGCGCCTACCCGGAACTCCGGACCATGGCAGGCCACACGGCGCACGTCATCAGGAGCGAAGAGGAGCGTTTCAACGAGGTGCTGGACCGCGGCATCGAGATATTCGAGGCGGTCTCATCCGAACTCCTGAAACGGGGCGGAAAGACGGTCCCGGGCGCGGAGGCGTTCCGGCTGTACGACACATTCGGATTCCCGCTCGACCTGACCCAGCTCATGGCCCGCGAAAAGGGCCTCTCGGTAGACGCGGCGGGTTTCGAACAGGAGATGGAGGCCCAGCGCTGCAGGGCCCGCGAGTGCCACAAGTTCGCTGCGGCCGATGCCTGTGACTGGGATGAGTTGTCCGCTGGCCCGCATTCGGAATTCGTCGGGTATGAGACGCTCGAGGCCGAGGCCCGCGTCCGCAGGATCAACCGCGACGGCGACGGGGTTCGCGTCGTGCTCGACCGCACGCCGTTCTACGCGGAATCGGGCGGACAGGCGGGAGACAAGGGCGTCATCGCAGGAAAGGGCTTCCGGATCCGCGTCGGTGACACGGTCCGGCAGGGCGACGCGGTCGTCCATGTCGGCGCGCTCGAAGAAGGCGGTGGCGCGTGCGACGGTCCAGTGACCGCGTCCGTCGACCGGACGGACCGCATGGCCACGGCGCGGAACCACACGTCCACGCACCTTCTGCACAAGGCGCTCCGCGAGGTCCTCGGGCCGCACGTGAACCAGGCCGGATCCGCGGTGGACCCCGGGCGCATGCGCTTCGACTTCACCCATTTCGAGGCCATGACGGCCGAACAGGTCGACGCGGTGGAGGAGATCGTCAACGCGAAGGTTCGCGAAAACCTTCCGGTCGAAAAAATCACGACGACCCTGGCCAGGGCGAAGGAAATGGGCGCCACGGCACTGTTCGGAGAGAAATACGGGGACGCCGTGCGGGTCGTGAAAATCGCCGACTATTCCATGGAGCTGTGCGGGGGCACGCATCTCGACGCGACCGGCCAGATCGGGTATTTCCGTATCCTACGCGAGGAGGGCGTGGCCGCGGGCGTTCGGCGCATCGAGGCCGTGACCGGCGCCGCGGCCGACGCTCTGCTGCGGTCCGAGAAGCGGCTGCTTCGCGGCCTAGAAGCCTCGCTCAAGGCCCAGGCGGCGGAACTGCCGAAGCGCATCGAATCCCTGCATGAGGAGAAGAAGGAGCTCGAGCGGAAGCTGAAAAAGGCCCAGTCGTCCACAGCCGGGTCCGAGATCGACGCCCTGGTTCAGAACGCGGTCACGGTTGCGGACTTTAAAGTCGCGGCCAGGCGCGTGGACGTTTCCGACGTCGAGGAGCTCCGCGCCATGGGCGACAAGCTCCGTGAAAAGCTGAAGTCGGGGGTCGGCGTCCTCGGCGCAGTGATCGGGGACAAGGTGTCTCTGCTGGCCGTTGTGACCGACGACCTGATCAAAACCAGATCCCTCAAGGCCGGGGACATCGTGAAGAAGGCGGCAGAAATCGTCGGCGGCAGCGGCGGCGGCAAGCCCCATCTCGCGCTGGCGGGCGGCAAGGATCCGTCCAGACTGGACGAAGCGATCCAAAGCGTACCGAAGATCGTGGAAGGGATGATAAAATCATAAAGGTACCGATTCTGTAGGTCCGAAATGCGCCGCGCTTGAGCGCGACGCACCCGCATCCCCGGATCAAGTCCGGGGCAAGTTTTTCGCGGGCCTTTCGGACGCCGGTTCACGAACGTCCGATAGCCTCGCGCGAAAGCGCTCGGCATATCGGACCTACAAGAAGCTATGAACCATGAACTGAGAATTCCATGACCATCCACCAGAAACTCCTCGATATCGTCAAAACCCGCGGCGCGGGATACCTGGTCCTGCTCGACCCGGACCGCAAGTCGCCGGAATCCCTGGCCGCGTTCGCGAAAACCTGTGAAGCGCAGGGCGCGGACGGCATCCTGATCGGCGGCAGCCTTCTGCTCGACGACGGATTCGACCAATGCGTGGAGGCCGTCAAGAAGGCGGTCCGCATCCCCGTCCTTCTTTTTCCAGGGAACGGACGTCAACTCTCAAAACACGCGGACGCGGTTCTGTTCATGAGCCTGATCAGCGGCCGGAATCCCCATTTCCTCATCGGCGAACAGGTGACTTCCGCGCCCATCATCCGGGCCATGGGCCTGGAACCCGTTTCCATGGCCTATATGCTCGTGGAATCGGGAGAGACCACGGCCGCGGAATTCATGAGCGCCACGCGGCCGCTTCCGCGCAACAAGCCGGAAATCGCGGCGGCGCACGCGCTGGCCGCGGAATACCTGGGCATGAAGCTCGTGTATCTTGAAGCCGGAAGCGGCGCGAAGCAGTCCGTTCCCGAAACCATGGTCGCGGCCGTGGCCAAAACCGTGTCCGTTCCCGTGATCGTGGGCGGCGGCATACGC
>CAZNXX010000087.1:0-1787 GCA_964577095.1 uncultured bacterium
GGCCGTCAGGCCGACGGACGCGACCTCGGGGTCGCTGAAAACCGTGACCGGCACGGTGCCGTCGTCCGGCTGATGCGTCCGGCCCATCGCGTGTTCCGCGGCGCGAATGCCCTCGGCCGCCGCGGTGTAGGCGAGCAGCCACTTTCCGGCCACATCGCCGGCCGCGTACAGTCCCGCGGCGGAGGTGAGGCCGCATTCGTCCGTGCGTATGAAACCGCGCTCGAGCGTCACGCCCGCGGCTTCAAGACCGAGGCCCGAGGAATTCGGGGCCCGGCCGGCACAGACCAGCACCTTCTCCGTCTCCTCGGTCCGTCCGTCCGCAAGTTCGGTGACGCACCGGCCGCCGCGGACCGTCACGGACCGCACCGCAACGCCCGCGTGAATCCGTATGCCCTTCCGGCCCATGGATGCCGCCAGCGTCTGACCCGCGCGGCTGTCCATGCCCGGCAGAATCCGGTCCGCCATCTCCACGATCACGGCCCGTGTGCCCAGGGCCGCGAACACACGGCAGAATTCCACCCCCACGGCGCCCGCGCCCACGACCAGCAGGCTCTCCGGAACCGATTCGAGCTCCAGCGCTTCGTCGCTGGTGATCACGTGAACGCCGTCGAACGGAAAAACCGCGGGTCGGGCCGGTTCTGAACCGGTGGCCACGATCACTGCTCTGGACGCGGCCAGCCGGGCCTCTCCGCCGTCCGTGTTTCGGACGAGCACGGTGAGCGGTCCGTCGAGTGTGGCGCGCCCGGCCACGAGCCGGACGCCGCTGCCGGAGAGCAGTTTTTCCACGCCGCCGACGAGCTGTCCGACGATCTGCCTCTTCCGCGCCTGCATGGCCGGCCAGTCGGGAACCGGCGTTCCGGCCGAAAACCCGAAGGACGCGGCCCGCTTCGCTTTATCGAATGCCTCCAGGGATCCGATCAGCGCTTTGGTGGGAATGCAGCCGCGGTTGAGGCAGGTGCCGCCGGTTTCCCGGCTCTCGGCCAGGGCGACGGACGCGCCGAGCCTGGCCGCGGCCAGGGCCGCCGAGTAACCGGCCGTGCCGGAACCCAGCACGACGATGTCGAATGTCTCTGATTTCATGCCCGTCACCGCCTTCCCGTCGAGTCGGCCTCGGACTCGAGCCGATGGTCCTCGCCCGCGCTCCGGCGGTTCCGGATCAGCCACCGGGCCACCGTGCTCTTTTTCGTGCCGACCACCACGTCCCTCAGCCCTTCGTACAGCTCCGGGTCATTGATCAGGAGCCCGAGCGTGCCCGCGCCTGTGTCCAGCTTGGCGGACACGGCCGCGAGGGATCGGGCGGCCGACTGCAGGTCGTCGAGCGTGCTCTCCATGTATTCGGAATCGTTGATCAGCCGGCCGAGCGCGCCCCGTTCGCCCTTCAGGTTGGCGGCCGTGACCTTGAGATCCGCGGCCGCGGACTCGACGTCCGCCAGGGTTTTCCGCAGATCGGCCGTGCTGTCCGACGTCAGAACGCCCAGCGCGCCCCGGCCGCGCTCCATCCGGTCGAGAATCACGACGAGCCGCTCGGACGCGACGGACAGGTTGTGCAGCGTCCGCTTCAGCTCCAGCGGCTCGTTGAGCGCGGTTCCGATGGCGCCCTGCCCGCGGTCGATCTTGGCGATGACCCGCAGGAGCCCGTCGATGACCGACGACGTGCTGTCGACGATCGCGCTCATGCCCGGCGACTCGTCCTCGGCGATGAAACCGCCCGCCGGAACGGCCGGCTGGTCCGGGCTCCCCATGGAGAGCAGGACGACCTTGCCGTAGACGATGCTCGCGGAGCCGAT
>CAZNXX010000087.1:1887-8272 GCA_964577095.1 uncultured bacterium
ATCTCGGCGGGCGTGCCCAGGAACCGGATGCGGCCGCGGTGCAGAAAGGCGATGCGGTCCGCGATCGACAGGGCGCTCTGGATATTGTGCGTGACCACCACCGACGTGACGTCGAGCTTTTCGTGCACGCCGCGCATCAGCTTGGTCACCCATTTGGTGGTGATGGGGTCGAGCCCCGTGGTCGGCTCGTCGTAGAGCAGGGCCTGCGGCTCGAGAATGACAGCCCGGGCCAGGGCCACCCGCTTGCGCATGCCGCCGCTGAGCTTGTCGGGCATCATTCGCTCGACGCTCTCCAGCCCGACCATCTTCAGTTTCTCCCGCACCCGGTCCCGGATCTCCCGGTCGGAGAGACGCGTGTGCTCCCGCAGGGGAAAGGCGACGTTCTCCAGCACATTCAGGGAGTCGAACAGGGCGCCGTTCTGGAACAGGAACCCGACCCGGCGGCGCCATTCGAGCCAGTCGGCTTCGCTGAAGCCGTCGCACGGACGCTCCTCCAGGTACACGCGTCCCCGGTCCGGGCTGAGCAGGCCGACGATGTGCTTGAGAATGACCGTCTTGCCCGACCCCGAGCCGCCGAGGATGACCAGCATCTCCTTCTTGCGGATGAGCACGGTCAGCCCGCGGAGGACCTCCTTGTCCTCGAAGGACTTGTGCACCTCGTCAAAGAACACGAAGGGCATGGCGCCTCACAGGATCACGAGCAGCTTGGTGAGCGCGTAGTCCGACACGATCACGCAGATCGAGCTGGCCACCACGGCCCGGGTCACCGACCGCCCCACGCCCTCCGCCCCCCCGGTCACGGCCAGGCCGTAGTGACAGCCGATCAGGGAGACGAAGAACCCGAAGAACCCGGCTTTGAACATGCCGTGCAGAAAATCGCCCAGGTCCACGGCGCGGTCCACCTGGGAGAGATAGGTGTCGAACGTCATGTGAATGTCCGCGAGGCTCACCACGAGCCCCCCGAGAATGCCGACGACGTCGGCCACGACCGTGAGCAGCGGGAACATGATGACCGCGGCGGTCATGCGCGGAAACACGAGCTTCTTCGCCGGGCTCGCGCCCATGAGCCGTATCGCGTCGATCTGCTCCGTGACCGCCATGGAGCCGATCACCGAGGTGATGCCGGCCGTGACCCGGCCGCCCACCAGCAGGGCGGTGAGCAGGGGGCCGAACTCCCGCGTGATGGCCAGCGCCACGCCGATGCCGATCATGGCCCGGCCCGCGAAATTCGCCTCGGAATAGGCCACCTGCACGGCCAGCACCATACCCACAAAGAACGAGAACAGCGCCACCATGACCAGCGACTGCACGCCGATTTCGTCCATCTGGGCGACGACCGCGCCGAACTCGGACGGACGGCGGAAACCGTATTTCAGGGAATCGCGCCAGAGCAGGGCGATGCCGCCCAGGCTTCCGGACGCGTTTCGGATCATGCGTCTCAGCATGAACGCCTGTCCGCGGGCTTTCGGCTCCCGGCCGGATCGGCCGCGGGCCGGACCCGAAAGCGGCCCGATCGGGTCATGTGAATGTCACGAGGCTCGGATCGAATTCAGCGGGCGCCTCGAACCCGAGAAAGTTCATGCATGTGGCCGCGATGCGGCTCAAGCCGGGATCGGCGGCGCCCGACAGCCGGAACCGTCCCGCGAGCGAGGGCGCGTACAGGACGAAGGGCACCGGATTGAGGGTGTGGGCCGTTTTGGGAACCGGCTTCCCGGCAGCGTCGGTCTTGGGTTTGCCCTTCTTGTCCGTCTCGAACATCTCGTCGGAGTTGCCGTGATCCGCGGTGATCAGGGCCGCGCCCTCCAGGGACGCGATGACCGGGAGCAGGCGCGACAGGGCCAGGTCCACGGCCTCCACGCCCATGACCGCCGATCGGAACACGCCGGTGTGGCCGACCATGTCCCCGTTCGCGTAATTCACGCGTCCGAACCGGTGACGGCCGGTTTTCAGCTCCTCGATGAGCCGGTCCGTGATCTCCGCGCTCTTCATCCAGGGCCGCTGTTCAAAGGGCACGCGGTCAGACGGAATTTCGATGTAGGTTTCCGATTTCTCGTCGAACTTACCGCTCCAGTTGCCGTTCCAGAAATACGTGACATGCCCGAATTTCTGGGTTTCGCTGATCGCGAGCTGGGTCACGCCCGCGTGCGCCAGTCTCTGTCCCAGCGTGTTTTCAAAAACCGGCGGCGAAACGAGGAATTTCGACGGGATTTTCAAGTCGCCGTCATACTGCATCATGCCGGCGTACCGGACACGGGGCCGTGTTCCCCGGTCGAACTTGTCGAAGGCCTCGTCCTCGAAGGCGCGGCTGATCTCGATGGCGCGGTCGCCCCGGAAGTTGAAGAAGATGACCGAGTCTCCGTCGCGGATCGGGCCCAGGGGCTGCCCGTTGCGTTCGATGACGAAGGCGGGCAGGAACTGGTCGGTCACGGCCGGATCGCGCTCGCGGATCGCCCGTATGGCCTGCTCGGCCGAGGCGAACCGCTCGCCCTTTCCCTGCACGTGGGTTTCCCAGCCGAGTTTGACGATGTTCCAGTCGGCCTCGTACCGGTCCATGGTCACCTTCATGCGGCCGCCGCCGCTGGCGATCGCGTAATCACCGCCGGACGCGTTCAGCTCCTTCAGGAAAGCCTCGAAGGGCAGCACGTATTCGAGCGCGGACTTCTCGCCCACGTCCCTGCCGTCGAGCAGAATGTGGATGCGGACGGCAGCCACGCCTTCGGCCTTCGCCTGTTTCAGCATGGCCTGGAGGTGACGGATGTGGCTGTGCACGTTGCCGTCCGAGAACAGGCCGATGAAATGAAGCGCGCCGGTCGACTCTTTCGCTCCCGCGGTGAGCTGCTTCCAGGTTTCGGTCTGCCACAGCCGTCCCGAATCGATCGCGTCATTGACGAGCCGCGCGCCCTGGGCGAAGACACGGCCCGCGCCGATGGCATTGTGTCCCACTTCGGAATTGCCCATGTCCTCGTCGGAGGGCAGGCCCACGGCCGTGCCGTGCGCCTTCAGCGTGATGTTCGGGCATTCCTTCATCAGACGATCCAATGTCGGAGTGGCTGCGGCACGCACGGCGTTGCCCTCGTTCTCCGGCCCGATGCCCACGCCGTCCATCACCACGACCAGTACCGGCCCCTTGCAGCCGGAAAATCCGGACAATCGCTTGAGTGTGCTCATGTTTTCGATGGTTCCTTTTCGGTTTATGTGCGCTTCGCGGCCCGGAGGAGGACTTCGCGAAGGCCGGAGACCCTGCCGGTGGAAGGTCCGCCCGGCTTATATTTCGATCAACTCGTAATCCATGTTCCCCAGTCCGATCTCGGCGCCGTGCTGGATCTGCGCCCGGCCGTCCAGTCCCGGATAGGACTGATCGGTCAGTTCCTTTCCGGACCGCTTCAGGATGAGGTCCAGGCTCGCGGCGTCCAGGGCCACGGGGTCCGTGCCCGCGAGAATGCCGATGTCCGGGAGTATGGGCTTCTGCCTGAAGGGCATGCAGTCGCAGTCCTTGGTGACCGACAGGATGAAGTTCAGGTACACGGCCCTGTCCTGCCGGCCGGTCACGACGCCCAGGGCGTGTTCGGCCATGCGCTGCTGCAGGTCAACCGAGTCCCGGTTCCAGTCATGCGTGATGGCGTCGAAACGGCAGACCGTAACGCATTCGCCGCACCCGATGCAGGTTCCAGGATCGATCGCGGCCTTGCCTCCGATCAGGGTGATGGCGTCCGCGGGGCAGTGTTCCGCGCACGCGCCGCATCCCGTGCAGGTCTCCCGCGTGACTTCGGGTTTCAGCACGGCGTGCTGCCTGAGCTTGCCCTTGCGGCTGGCGAATCCCATGCCGAGGTTCTTGATCGCGCCGCCCAGCCCGGTGGCCAGGTGGCCGGTGACATGCGACAGCACGATCAGGCTGTCCGCGTCCCGCGCCCCGGAAGCCACGGACACTTCCTTGAAAATGCGGCCCGGAATGGCAACCGTCTTTTCGTCCGAACCGTTCAGGCCGTCCGCGATGATCACGGGCGCGCCTGTTTTTCCGAGCGTGAATCCCCGGTCCGCCGCGAACCGCAGATGGGTGATGGCATTGTCCCGAACGCTCTTGTAGAGAACGCAGGTGTCCGTGAGAAAAGGCTCGCCTGAAAGCGACCGCACCGCCTCGACCACGGGCCGGACATAATCGGGCGGGATGGAGGTGTCGTTTTTCGGTTCGCCGAAATGCAGTTTGACCGCGACCCGGTCATGGGCCCTGACCCGTGACCCAATTCCCGCGGCGTCCAGAAGAGTCCGGATTTTCCGCTGAGTCTCTTTCACGGGTTCTTCCCTGAGGGCGGGGAGGAAAAAGACTTTGGATTTCAACAGAGAGGCCTTTCAGAAATCGATTGAATCCGGCATGTTCCCACGGACGGTGCCGCATGATCTAACATCATTTAATTTATGAATTTCTGTCTTGAAAAGCAAGAAAAAGCCTCCCTTGTCGACGACAGGGGAGGCTGATTACTTCGTTAATCCCGGTAAAAAGATCGGATGGATACAATTCTATTGTTGACAGACGGCCTTGACCATCAGTAATTCTAATGCGCTCTTTATTTTTCGATCAGATTGACGTTCTCCACTGAACCCGTCACACGGCCTCTATTCATCAGAATCACGTCGACTTTACAGTCCGGATTATTCACCCGGATGTCGCCTTCCACGACCGAACCATTATTAATTTCAATGACTTGAGGGCGTTCCTGGTCCGAGTTGAAATTTCTCGAACGTTTGATCAGAATGCCGCCCTCGATACGGCTTCCGTGATTCATATAGACATCGCCATTGTACAGGACAATGCCTCCCTGAACCAGCGCGCTGTCGAGCCTGACCGGCCCGTTCACTGACTTGACGCCCCTTTTCACGACCGAGCCGGGCTCCATGTCCAGGGAACCGTTGACGATGTCCACTTTGCGGCTCACGACGGATTCCTCTTCAATGGATACGCCGCCGTTCACGGATTTGAGCCCGCGTACCGTGGATCGTTTGCCGACCTGAATACTGCCGTTGACGCTCATGCATTCGCCCTGCACCCGGCAGTCGGACCCGATCCGGACATTTCCGTTCACGGAGCGGGTGCCGCGGCTTCTCCGGGATCCGTCCGGAACCCGCACATCCTTGTTCACGCTGAAATCGCAGGCCGTGAAAACCAGGAGCAGGCCGATTGCCGCGCTGATGATTTTTTTCATTTTCATTCTCCCGGAATGGTCAAGAAAGGGTTTCCATTGGATATACGGCGGTTTGGACGAAAAGTTGGGGTTTTCCGCGCGAAACCTCCCGCGGGTTTTTCGAAACCCGCGGGAGGTTGTCCGTCGATGTCGCCCTGATAATAACCCTCCTGCTGAGCCCGCGAAGGACCTTTTAGAGGGCCGGGCATTTCAAATACTGAATCCATGTCATTGCGAGCCCGTGCCGGCTCCGCCGGTACGGGCGTGGCAATCTCAGATTAAACATCCAAACAGGAGATTGCCCCGGGTCACGGCCGAAGCAATGACTGACTTTTCAATAAATTCTAAACCATGTCATTGCGAGCCCGGTTCCGGTTTCCGGAACCGGGCGTGGCAATCTCAGCTCAAACATCCAAACCGGAGATTGCCCCGGATCACGGCAGTATCAGATTGTCAATCAGCCGTGTCTTTCCGATGAACACCGCGACCGCCAGAAGCGCCCCGGAACGGGCCTCATCCATTGGCTGCAAAGTGTCCGGATCGGAAAGCGCCACATAATCAATCCGCGCCGAAGGTCTGGATTCGATCATGCTTTTCACGGAACGGACGAGAACGGATGCATCCCGCTCGCCTTTCTGGAACAGATCGTCCGCCGCCAGCAGGGACTTCCGAAGTATGGTTGCGTCCGCACGCTCGGATGGAGAAAGATACACATTTCTGGAGCTCATGGCGAGCCCGTCCGCTTCGCGCACGATAGGTGCGACCACGATTTCCACGTCGAGATTCAGGTCGACCGTCATGCGGCGGATGACCGCGGCCTGCTGTGCGTCCTTCTGCCCGAACACCGCGACATGCGGCTTGACCGCGGTGAACAGCTTGGTCACCACCGTGGTCACGCCGCGGAAATGACCGGGCCTGGACGCGCCGCACAGGGTTTCAGTGAGGCTGTCCACATCGACATGCGTGCAATGGCCGGGCGGGTACATCTCCACGGCCGCCGGATTGAATATGATGTCCGCGCCCTCGGCCTCGGTCAGTTTCCGGTCGCGCTCGAAATCGCGCGGGTACGCCGCGAAATCCTCATTCGGCCCGAACTGGGTGGGGTTCACAAAGATGGACACCACGACGCGGTCCGTCCTGCGGCCGGCTTCGCGGATCAGACTCAGGTGGCCTTCGTGCAGAAAGCCCATGGTGGGCACGAAGCCGAT
>CAZNXX010000087.1:8372-12843 GCA_964577095.1 uncultured bacterium
TTTTTTTCGCGGGCCTTTCGGACAATTTATCTTGAATGTCCGATAGCCCCGCTTTGCGGGTGCCCCGAAGGGGCATATCGGACCTACATCCTCTCGGAACACGGAACCTATCCCTTCACCACCCCCATCGGCTTCAGCTTCGCAACTTTACGGGACAAGCCCGCCATGTGCACGACGTGCACCACATCGTCGATCGGCTTGTAGGCTTCAGGCGCCTCCTCGTGCAGGGTCTCTCGGCTCCGCGCGATGACGTGTATGCCCTTTTCCTGGAGCTCTTTGGATATGGACCGGTCCTTTGTGGCGCGGATCGCGGCCTGGCGCGACATTCGGCGCCCCGCGCCGTGGCATGTGGACCCGAACGTCTCCTCCATAGCTTTCGCGCATCCCGCCATCACGTACGAGGCGGTTCCCATATCTCCCGGCACGAGCACGGGTTGGCCCACGGACCGGTAGATCTCCGGAACGTCGGGGTGTCCCGGGCCGAATGACCGCGTGGCTCCTTTGCGGTGCACCACGACCTTCTTCTGGACACCGCCTACGGAATGCTCCTCAAACTTGGCGATGTTGTGCGCCACGTCGTACACCAGGCGCATGCCGAGACGCTCGGCCGGCTCCCCGAGCGTGCGGCTGAAGGTTTCGCGCACCCAGTGCAGAATGAGCTGTCGGTTCGTCCATGCGTAATTGGCCGCGGCCGCCATGGCCGCGTAGTAACGCCTGCCCTCGGGCGAATCCACGGGCGTGCACGCGAGCTGTTTGTCCGGAACGGATATCTTGTATTTGGACATGGCACGGACCATGGTCTCGAGGCTGTCGTCGCAGACCTGGTAGCCGAGCCCGCGCGAACCCGTGTGGATCATGACCGTGACCTGTCCCCGGAACAGGCCGAAGGCTTTCGCGGCCTCGTTGTCCGTGATGTCCGCCACTTCCTGAATCTCGATAAAATGATTGCCCGCGCCGAGCGTGCCGAGCTGGGGCCTGCCCCGCTCCAGCGCGCGGGCCGACAGGGCCTCCGGATCCGCGCCCTCCAGACACCCGCGCTGTTCGGTCCGCTCGATGTCCTCCTGCCACCCGAAACCCTCGGCCACGGCCCAGGCCGACCCGTCCCGCAGGACGGAGGCTTCGTCGCGCGCCGACAGCTTGAGCTTGCCCGAGGATCCCACGCCGCACGGCACGTTCTGGAACAGGGCCGCGGTCAGGTCGCGCACACGGTCGCGTATGTCCTCCGCGTTCAGATCGGTGCGCACCAGGCGCACACCGCAATTGATGTCGTATCCCACGCCTCCGGGCGAAATGACGCCCTCGGCCGCGTCCATGGCGGCCACGCCGCCGATGGGGAATCCGTACCCCCAGTGTATGTCCGGCATGGCCAGAGACGGCCCGGCCAGCCCGGGCAGGTGAGCGACATTGGCCACCTGCTGGGGCGCCTGGTCTGCCTTGATCTGGCTGAGCATGGCCTCGTCCGCGTAAATGATGCCGGGCTGTTTCATGCCGCGCTGAAAAAAGGACGGAATCCGCCAGCGGAACTCGTCTATTTTTTCAAGCGGGCCTTTCCACGGTTCGCTCATGGGTCTCCTTATTCATACAGCTAAAAACAACCATCCGAATGTCATTGCGAGCCCGGACCGGCTCCGCCGGGACGGGCGCGGCAATCTCAGCTTCAACCGCCAAACTCGAGATTGCCCCGGATCAAGTCCGGGGCAGGCTTCGGCCTGCCCACTGGGCAGGCCTCGCAATGACAGACTTTTCAATAAATTCGAAACCGTGTCAACGCGAGGCCGACATACGCTCCGGGAGGCTCCCAGCCTCCCGGAGCGTGGATGCTGTCATTGCGAGGCCAGTCCGCATGACCGGCCGAAGCAATGACGTACTTTTATATCCCGTAAAACTCTGTCCTTCTATCGCCGAACAGGTCATTGTACTCGTTCACCCGCTTGTCCCTGGCGGAAAGCGGATCGATTTCCACGACACGGACGCCTTCCTCTTCTTCAGACATGCGGAACAGGACTTCTCCCCGCACGCCGGTGGCCTGGCTCTTTCCGATGAACCTGAGCCCCGGTTTGCCGCCTCTGGATTCGGACCCGGTGCGGTTCGCCGTGAGCGTGAACACGCGGTTCTCGATGGAACGCGTGACCATGGCGTCCGGGCAATAGGGCAGAACCAGGTTCGCCGGATGGCAGATGATATCCGCGCCAGCGAGAGCCAGGGACCGGGCCGATTCCGGAAAGGTCCAGTCAAAGCATACCATCAGCCCCAGGTGGACGCCGTCCGCTCCCCACACCCGGAACCCCGTGTCGCCGGGTGAGAACCAGAGCGTCTCCTCGAAAAACAGGTGGGTTTTACGGTACGTTCCCATCCATCCTTCAGGCCCCATCAGAACAGCTGAGTTGTAAATCTTCCCGCCCGCCTGCTCAGCGAGACCCGCGACAATGAACATCCGTCTGGAACGGGCCAGATCCGACAGCGCCCGCACGGACGGACCGTCCGGAACCGGCTCCGAAAGCTGACGGACCTCGTCCATAGAAGCAAACTGATAACCGGACAGACAGAGTTCCGGAAGCACCATGAGGCCGGCGTCCGTTCCGGACAAAGCGGCCGTGATGCGGTCGAGATTGGACCGGACATCCCCGAACTTCGGGTTATACTGGAATACGCCGGCTTTCACCGGATCGCCCTGATGATCATGGGAATCAGCCCCTCTCCGAAACCGAAAGGCACGGGCGTTGCGGACAGTATGAACACGGCAAGCAGAACCCACCCCAGCGCCGTGCGCTTCCGGTCCAATGGAAGGTCGTCTTCCAGTGTCGGCGGATGTTTCCGTATAAAAAACAGCAGGACAACCAGCAGAATCCATCCCACGTACAGAAAGAGACACACGGCCGCCAGGGCCGAGTAGAACACGGCCGCCACGACGCGGCTCCGGCCGCGGAACAGCGCGTATGAGACGTGACCGCCGTCGAGCTGTCCGATGGGCAGAAGGTTGAGCGCGGTCACGAGCAGGCCCACCCACCCGGCGAATGCCAGCGGATGGAGCAGAATGTCCTGGCCCTCCGCGATCGGACCCACGGCCAGGCGCGACAGACCCGTGAAGAGCAGGGAATCGCCGAGCGAAATGGTTCCTTCTCCGAAGGACGCGGCCGGCAGTATTTTCGATTTCAATACGCCGATGACGATGGCCGGTATGATGAGCGCCAACCCGGCCAGGGGGCCGGCCGCGCCGATGTCCATGAGCGCCCTGCGGTCGCGAATGAATCCCGACATCCGGATGACCGCGCCCATGGTGCCGAAGGGCGAGAAAGGCATGGGGATGAAGTATGGGAGCGTGGCCGGCACGCCGTGTCGCCGGGCTGCGAAAAAATGCCCCATTTCATGCGCCAGCAGAATGGCCATAATCGCGCCCGAATACCAGAGCGCGCCGCTGATGCCATCATGCAGGCCGACGAAAAATGTCGATACGACCGTCAGGCCGAAAAGAACTGCGTGAAGCCACATTTTCTGGCCGTCCGCCCAATGCTTCGGACGGAACATCTTTTCCGGTACGAACCGGGTCGCCTCGGAACGGAATACGGGAATCGGGGTCTGGTCCTGCAAAGACTCTCCTGTTCAATCAAGCACGGCGATCACGGTTTCTCCGAGCGACAGTTCCAGCTTGTCCCGCGCGCTTCCGCGGTTCACTGAGAGTTCCAGCGCGTCCGCGCCTCCGAGAATGGCCAGCAGTTCGCCCGCGGGCACGTCGAGATACGACCGGGACAGGCTTTCGAGCACGAGGCCCTTCACCAGCACGCGGACGCGGTCCGCGTCCGCGAGCCATTCCGCCGGTATGTTGGTGATCGCGTTCCCATACCGGTCGAAGGCGATGACTTCGCCCACGATGCGGTCCTCGAGCCGGACGGCCGACGCCACGGTCCCCCGTTCGTAATCCTCGAAAGGCCGGCCCAGCTTTTCGACAGGCACGCCCTTGGCCAGATGGCCGGCCAAAGGCGCGAATATGTCGCGGCCGTGAAAGGTGCGGCTGACGGTTTCGCGGAAATACTCCGGGCGCGTGGCGCAGAAGACACCGGCTTCCGGATGGGTGTCGAATATATATTTCAGCACACCGTTGTTCGGCGCGAGAAAGACGCAGTCCCGCGTTTTCACGGCCAGAATCATCCTTTCCGTGCCCACGCCCGGATCCACGACCACGACATGGATGGTGCCTTTAGGAAAGAAGGGATACGCGCCCCTGATCACGTAAGCTGCGCGGTCCACATCCTGGGGCGGAATGTCATGCGACACATCCACGATTTCCGCGTCCGACTCGATGGACAGGATGACGCCCTTCATCGCGGCGACGTACGGGTCGGACAGCCCGAAATCGGTGGTCAGAGTGATGATCATGGGTTTCCCCCGATGTTGGGAAGGATAGAAAGAAGATACGTCCCGGCGGGTCGGATGTCAAGGGGAAACGGAAACGTTGGAACGTTAACACGTTAGC
>CAZNXX010000088.1:0-12623 GCA_964577095.1 uncultured bacterium
GAAAAAGAGGCGGCCGCCTTGATCCGGAAGGCGGCCGCTTGATTCAGGCCCGGGAAGGGAATCTCGGGCCCGTATTCAGCCCTTTCAGCAGGGTCGTGCCCCGGAAAAATCGGGAGCCGCCGGACCGGGTCCTGCCGGATGGGCCTCCCTGTCGAAAGGGCCCCGGCGCATGACCGGGAACCATTGACAGTATACAAAAAAACGCGGGCGAAAAAAAACCAGAATTCGCATTTTTATCACCGGATCGCGCAACACACGACGCGCTCGCGTGCGACGCACCTTTCAGGTGCGCCGCACGCCGTCACTTCAGCTGATGCAGTTTCCGGAACTCGCGCAGTCCCATGCCCTTTTCCTTCCGGAAATAGCGCGAGATGTGCTCCACATCGGTGAAATTGAAGAGCGCGGTGATCTGCGAGATCGGAAGATCGGTCTCCATCAGCAGGCGGCTGATCCATTCGACGCGCACCTGCCGGATTTCGTCATACACGGACTTGTGCACGGTTTTCTTGAAGCGCTGTTCGAGTGTGCGCCGGCTGACCCGGGTCTGCCGGACCACGTCCATCACCAGCATCTTGTTCTTCGCGTTGGCGCGTATGTAGCGCATGGCCGCGGCCACTTCCGGATCGCTCACGGCCAGTATGTCCGTGGACTGCCGCTGAACCACGTGCGTCGGGGTGACGAGAATCTGCTGGCCCCGCATTTTTTTGCCCCGGAACAGATCCGCCAGGAGCCGGGCGGCCTCGTAGCCCGCGGATTCGACGTTCAGATTGATGCTCGAGAGCGGCGGATCGCCGATTTCGCAGATCATGGGATCGTTGTCCACGCCCAGCACGGCCACGTCCTCGGGCACCCGGAACCCCGTGCGCTTGCACACCTCCAGCACGTGCTGCGCCTGGTCGTCGTTGCAGGTCATCAGGCCGACCGGCTTGGGAACGGTTTTCAGCCATTCGCCGATGCGTTTCTGCTCCTCTTCCCAGTCCTTCACCTTGCTGCCCTTGGGCCCCGCGTATTCGTGGGTCTGGAACCCGGCCTCTGCATTGAATCCGGCGAAATGCTTCTTCCGCTCGTCCGACCACTCGTACCCGTCCATGCCGCAGTACGCGAAGCGCGTGAACCCCTTCTGCACGAGGTGGCCGCTGGACATTCTCGCGATGGCGCGGGAATCGGTGCGGATGACGGGAAGGTTTTTCGGATAGTCCGAGCTGTGGATGGCGAGCACGGTCGGGATGTTCAGCTTCAGCAGTTCCTTGTTGATCATGGAATCGCGCATGATGATGCCGTCCGGCTTCCACCGCGTCAGGTGGGGAATGGATGACTTGAGGCCGATGGGCTCCTTGTAGAACGACCACGGCCCGTGCAGGCGGGCGTACCGCGCGATGCCCATGATGAGCTGGCGGCCGAATTCGCGGGAGGTTTCGACCAGCAGGACGACGCGTTTCATGTCAATAATATATCAACTTTGGGGGCGGAAAGCAAGCCGTGTGCGACGCATACTCAAGGTGCGCCGCACGTGATAACAATCCGGAGTCCTGAATCTGGCCGGATTCCGGCCTGAAAACGGATTCCGGCTCGTCTATCGTAAAATTTCCGGGATTACAGCCCTTAAAAATATTTGATTTACGTCAATTCCTTCAGGCATTAAAATTGCTTAATCTGGCAGGGGTTCTGTCGCTCATGAGTTCCATGCGGGCAATCCCTGTTTCCTCCGGACCGGATCACGCTCGATACCGGCATGTTGCGCTGTATCTCCGGAGGATGATTTCCGCATGATATAATGAAGGAATTGGAATGAAACCGTCTGTCGGGCTGAATAACCTGCTTTTCTCCTTCTTCCTGTGCGGCTCTTTGTCCTATTGTCAGGAACTCATCGATGTCCGAGTCGTGGGCCTGTCGCACGGCAGAACTGCATCAAAACAGAACGACCGGGAAGAAGCGATCGTCGACGCGAAGCTGCAGGCCGGAGAAAAAGCCGGCGTCAATGTGCAGTCCGTCACGGTCGTGGAAAATTTCCTTCTGAAAAAGGACTGGATCGAAAGCCACGCCGAAGCCTGGCTCCAGCCGGGTTTTGACATCATCGACGTCGGTTACGGAGAAGACGGTGTTTACAAGGTCGTTCTGGTCGGGAAGGTTTCGGCCGCTCCGGCCTCTCCCCGCCTGCTCGCGATGCGGCTGACCGTGGAATGCGAAAAGGATTCCGGATACAGCCACAGCGTGTGCGGCAGGCCGTATTCGGTGTATCTGGACGATTCGTTCATCTTCAGCGCGTCAGGGGACACGTCCTGCTCCATTCCGGACCTTTCCCCGGGCGTCCACACGCTCGACCTCGTCACCGGAAGCAGGGACGTGTACATGTTCCCACAGGGTCCCCGGCACCGACAACGGTACACGAACGTGAAAAGCCGCGAGATCGTCCTCGAGGTCGGCAAGCCCAACTCCTTCCTGCTGAAGAACAACCAGGTGTGGGTGCCAGGCGAACTGAAGCGGGTCAGGGAAATCCTGCTCTCAGGACCCGGGGAAACAGGGCCTGAGCCAGTGATGAAATACAAGGACAGGGACGGCGCGGACCGTGAGGTGTTCTCCTATTTCGAGAGGACCGGGGACGGGCTTTTCGGCTGGCGGTACAACATCTTCGTCAAGCGCGACCGGGCCGTGCTGGTCGATCTGGAGGGCCGCAAGCAGAGCGAGCTTCCGGACCCGCTGTATGAGGATCCGGACTGCAGAATCGTCCGCAGGGGGGCTTCGCTTTATCTGATCCGGAAGGATATCTGAATCTGACAGCGAGCCCATTCCCCGGGGCTTGTCTTCATAAATTCATAAATACAATAGCTTGATCCCGCGCAGCGGGCCCCGGGGTAAGCTCAGTGTCCACATGGCTATCAGAAAACCTCGACGGACGCACATCAAGGAATTCAAGGTGGAAGCTGTCCAACTGGCAGAATCCCGAGACAGTAGAACAGCGGAGTTTGCCAGTTGGACAGGTTCTAGTTCTATTTGATCAACAACAGTTTTCTGGATTTAATAAAATTGTCGGCAGTGATCCTACAATAATAGACACCACTTTCAAAAACAGTCGCATTCCATTCAATCTCATAAGTACCCGCACTCATTCTTTGCGATAACAATTCCGCCACTTCCTTTCCCATATTGTCATATATTTTCAATATCACCTGCGCAGTGACCGGGAGAGAAAAGTTAATTGTGGTGCTCGGATTGAATGGATTAGGATAATTTTGACCGAGTGAAAATGCAGAAGGCACTCCGGAATCGACTTGCTCGACGAATGTCGTACCCGTGGTGAAGCTGGATGCGCTGGAATATTCGCTTGTTCCACCGTCATTGGAAGCATTGACTCTCCAGTAGTAAGTCATATTGCTGGCAAGACCGGCGACACGATACGAAGTTTCCAGAATGTCGTTCTCATCAACGAGGAGCGGCGAAAAGCTGGGACTGGTTGAGACCTGCAAGCGATACATGGTTGCGTTTGAAACAGCCCTCCAAGCCAGTATGGGATTTGTCGATACACCTGCAGCACCATCCTCAGGTGACATCACTGTCGGTGTGTTTGGCGGGGATGTGGTCATTTCAGACAACGGACGCTTCCACACGCCACCATAATATGTGCCTGCAAACAGATCCGTCCCGCTGACTGCAAGAGATAAAATATAGGGGTTGAATAAACCTGAGTTAACCGGAGCCCAGCCTGTTCCGTTGTTAGTGGAAAGATAAACACCGCCAAGAGTGCCCGCAAAGAGATTATTCCCACTGACAGCAAGACATCGCACATATTGATTCGTTAATCCTGTATTGACTGGAACCCAGCTTGACCCGTTATTGGTGGACAGGAAAATGCCACCGCCATCAGTGCCCGCAAAGAGATTTGCCCCGCTGACAGCGAGACAGAGTACATCCAGATTCGTTAACCCCGTATTTACCGGAGTCCAGCTTGCTCCGCTGTCGGCTGAATGGTGAATACCATTGCGATAAGAGCCCGCAAAAAGATTCGTCCCGCTGATCGCAAGAGATGTGATGCCCCCGCTAGATGCCACATTTTTTACAGTTGCAACGGAAGCAGTCCAGTCCGTCCCATTGTAAGTGAGAACATAAATTCTCCTTGAAGAAGATCCTGCATAGACTTTCGACCCACTGACGGCCAAGCAATAGGCGACCGGTGGTCCACCAATTTCTGTCCAGGTTGACCCATTGTTGATGGAATGAAAAATGTGATGGCCCTCAGTGCCCGCAAAAAGATTCGCCCCGCTGACCGCGACAGAACGGACAGCTGGTCTTCTGTTTCTAGGATACTTTATCCCTGAATTAATTTGAGACCAGCTTGTCCCGTTGTTGGTCAAAAGAGAAATGCCGCTTTGATCTGTGCCCGCAAAGAGATTTGTTCCGCTGACAGCGAGAGAATGCAGATATGCGTTTGGAAAACCAGTGCTCACTGGAGTCCAGCTCGCACCCATGTTGCTGGAAAAGAATAAGCCTTCCTCTGTGGCTGCAAAGACATTTGCTCCACTGACCGTAAGAGACCGTACGTAGTTCGATGTATCTCGTTTGACCAAAGTCCAGCTTGTGCCGTTATCGGTCGAAAGCAGAAACATACCGAGGCCATTGCCAGCAATCAGATTCGTCCCACTCACCGCAAGACAGGAGACGCTATACATCTTTATTACGCCGGGGTCTGAAGACGGGCCTAAACCAGTCTCATACCAGCTTGCACCGTTGGTATGGGAAATAAAGACTCCCTGATCACCACCAGCAAAGAGTTTTGTCCCGCTGACCGCAAGGCTACCGACATAAAGATACGTTAATCCTTTATTGACTGGAGACCAGCTTGTTCCGTTGTCAGCAGAAAGATAAACACCGCCGCCATAAGTGCCCGCAAAGAGATTCGTTCCGTTTACTGCGAGACATCGCACATCCAGATTCGTTAATCCTGTATTGACTGGAGTCCAGCTTGACCCGTTATTGTTGGACAGGAAAATGCCACCGCCATAAGTGCCCGCAAAGAGATTTGCCCCGCTGACAGCAAGACATAGTACATCCAGATTCGTTAATCCTGTATTAACCGGGGCCCAGCTCGTTCCGTTGTCGGTGGAAAGATAAATGCCATCGCCATCGGTGCCCGCAATGAGATTTGTCCCGCTGACAGCAAGACATTTCACAACAAGATTCGTTAACCCCGTATTTACAGGAGTCCAGCTTGACCCGTTATTGGTGGACAGGAAAATGCCACCGCCAGGTGTGCCCGCGAAGAGACTTGCGCCGCTCACAGCCGTGCAGGAAACAGTATTCCCCTCAGGGCCGCCAGTCTGAACCCATTGAGCCATCAACCGGTTTGCACTGGTGAGGATGAAAGCCGTCAAAACCAGTATCTGAAGTAGCTTTTTATTCATTTTACTACTCCCTGTAATGACAGCAAAAGGCAGAACAATCCCGGTTGCTTTTTTCATGTTTCCCTCCTGATAATTCCAGCAAGTTCATTATTTCCAATCAATTCCAGACACTTCGCCTGACAATCATATTCCCGCTATCAGGAATTAATTTTCCAATACCGGGCAAAACTTGTCTCTTTCCTAATAGCAGAAAAAACGTATTCCTGCTTTTTGGAAAAAGAATGTCCATCCAGGCTCATCAAGCCCTGAACGGTCAATGAATGTATGCGATTTTTAGGGAAAACGGGGCAAGGTCAGATATGCCCAAGTGAGGATATTCGGCTGAATACACCGGTTTCCAGACATCAAACGGCATGCCCCCCCCCGCATTGATAGAAAGCAACAAAAATCAGTTAAACTTTATTAATTTAAAAGGAAAACAAAATTAAAGCAAGTACATTCTTCCTTAGTAACACCTTATCTCCCCCAATACTCGGGTAGCTGCAACCTTCGAAAAAACCCTCATGGGAGCATGGAAACTGTTCATTCGGTTTCCATGATGTTGACTTTCTTTTTGCGGATCGCCCCGGGGTTCCACCCCGGGGCCTGCGCCTTCCTGACGACTTGCTTTTCCCTTGCAATTCACCCGAAAATTACTTTTCTTATATGGTATCGGACCATGGGCTTTTTCAATCCAGCCTTCCCCTGGTCCGCCCCTCGCGTGAAACGGGTTGCGGGAATCCGCTTCCCCGGCCCTCCCCTCCGGACGATTCCAATCAAGAGAGGGAACCATGAAAAACCCGCTCCGACTCCTCATCCTCCCGATCCTCCTGACCCTCGTCTCCTGCGGGGACGACGGCGGCCCGGTGAAGCCGGGAAACGGCCCCGGCAGTGAAATCTCGTTCGGCCCGCCGGTCGAAGTCGGCACACTGCAGGTCGCGGCGTCCGGCGGCACGGTGGCCGTCAGCAAACCCGGCGACCCGCTCGACGGGTTCGAGATCACGGTGCCGGCCGGAGGGTTCGACGCGTCGAGTCAGTTCACGGTGTCTGCCGCCGAGATCACGTCGCACGATCTGGACGGCGGCTTCAGCCCGGTCTCGCCCATGATCCGAATCGTTTCGGACGGCGCCTACTGCCGCGCCCCGATGACCGTGAAGGTGCCTGTACGGGTTCCGGACGGCCACTTCGCCATGGGCTTCTTCTACGACGAGCCGACCGGAACGCTGGAGCCGATCCCCGTGGACGACATCGACTCCGCGTCCGTCACGCTCTCGACCCGGCACCTGTCCCCGTCCGCCGGCCTGATACGACGGGGACTTTTCAGGGGTTCCACGAGCGCCATCGCGAACCTGGTGATCGTCTCGATCCTGACGTCCGCGCTCGAAAACCAGGCCGCGATCTCGAGCGGCTTCGAGCCCGGACGGGACGACTGGGAATTCCCGAATTTCGGATCCTATGCGGCGCCCGGGGGTCACTGCGCGGGCCAGGCCATGACCGCGATGTGGTACTATTACGAAAAACGCCTGGCCGGCGAGCCGGCCCTGAACCACAGGTACGACACGGTCAACGACCCCGCGGACGGGGAAAAGCACTGGTACGACAACCCCCGGGGGTACCGGTTCGCGTCCACGCTGCAGGAGGACCAGAACTTCGACCGGTGGATCGAAAACCTGGAGTTCCAGACGGCCCGGCCGCGTCTCTCCTGGTACTGTTTCATCACCGCCATGCTCCTCACCGGGGAGCCGCAGTTCATGCTCATCCGCGAAAGCGCCACCGGCGCGGGCCACGCGATGATCGTGTACAAGATCACGCCCTCTGCGGGCACCCTTCACATCGCGGACCCCAACTATCCGAACAACAAGACGCGCGTCATCGAATACCGGAACGGCGCCCTGCTTCCCTACTCGTCCGCTTTAGTCGCGGGCGGCCCGGGCACAGTGTTCGACCAGATCGGGTACGCGGCCAAGACCACGCACATCGAGTGGCCGAAGATCTCGGAGCGCTGGGACGAGTTTCAGAACGGCACCATCGGAAACGGCCTGTTTCCCGCGTACACGCTCTGGGCGCGCAACCCGCCGGGCGCGGAGCTCGTCGACACCCTGACCACCTACGCGGACACGCTCAAGGTGCACTGCCGGTCCGTCGAGCCACCGAGGTGGCTGGCGGACACGGACCACTACCAGGTCTTCAGAGCCTACGACGAAAACGGGACGGCCCTGGGAAAAGGCGGTTCCGCGAACAAGGGAATCCTGTCCATTCCGCTCGATCTGGGCGAAAACAAAATCGGTTTCCTGATCGAGGGCTTTACGGCCGCGACGACCACGGATTTCGTGGATTTCAGGTGGGTGAAGGTGAAGCGGCTCAGAAGCGACATCGACTTCTCGCGGGTCAAGGAAGTCGGCGGCGGCATCATGGGCATGGAAACCCGATGGCTGAACCACAGAGGCGAAGAGGAGACCTACCACAGTTCTCCGGTCTGGAGCGCGAAAGTGACCATGAACGGCAATGTGCTCTCAGGGGTGAACAGCATCACCGGGGACAGCGTGTCTGTCATCTGCAGTCCGGGATCCGTTACCTATTACGTGAAGACAGAGGACAATCTAGGCGGCCAATGGGTCGATTTTGTCGCCACCGGAACGGTCAGCTCCAAACCGTTGATCCGGGACAACGGGTTCCGCTTCGAGGCATCCGGCCAGGAAGGCGTGGCCGGTGTGGTCACGAGCATCTCATATCAGCCTGGATCGAGCTGGACCTGGTTGGGATACTCGTTCGAGCCGAGCGCGACCTTCGGGCTGAGTTTTTACTATTGAGAGATTCTTCGATATGAACCTGCCGGGCATGCGCGATCCGGCGTCTTCCTGCTTCTTCACAAAAAGGAACGCTCCGGGCCTTCAATAATCCGAGCATGAGATATCTTGGTCCCGCGTTGCGGGAAGGTTTGAAACCTCCCGGAGCGTTCGCATTTCCGACAGCCGGGTGAGACGCACCTTAAGGCGCGTCTCACCCGATTTGTTGCAGGAAGAGCCGGGTGCCTTCAATGTGCCCGTCACTCTCAGACATCACTTCATCAGCACCATCTTCCGCACAGCCGTGAAATCCCCGGCCTGAATGCGGCAGAAGTACACGCCGCTTTCGAACCCGGTGGCGTTCCATTCCAACCTGTGGGAACCCGCGGAGAATAACCGGTCCGCGAGCACGGCCACCTCCCGTCCCATGACATCGTACACTTTCACGGTCACGGAACCGGGAACCGGGAGCCGGAACCCGACGGATGTCGATGGATTGAACGGATTCGGATGGTTCTGGAACAGAGCGAAGCGGAACGGAATCGAAACGCCGGCATCCCCTCCATTCACTCCCGATGGAAGACGGTCATACAGTGCGGCCATGGTGTCCGCGTTTGCCTGCAGTTCCGCCAGTCCATCCCCGAGCACGAGCCCGAATGCCACGGTGAACGAATCGCCCTCCGACGGCGAGAAGGCGGGCGCCGTGACCAGGAGCCTGCATTCTCCCGTGTCCGCCGGCAGGACGACGCCCCCGGCCACCATCAGGTCGAATCGCGCATCGTCGGTTTCAGGCTCAGCCGCGGCCAGAAAGGCGTTCGCCGAGTGAAGGGCCGCGCCGCCGTCGAGCAGGCGCACGCCGACATGGGTTCCGGGATCACCGGATGCGTTCCACGCGTACAGCATGTTCCTCGCCGGATCGTATCCGGCCAGATCGTTCTTCCAGCCGAACCAGGGCACGTCCGCGTCCGCAAAGAACCCCGCGTACAGTTCCGGGGTGCTTCCGGCCGCGCTCAGTCGGTGAACCGTGTACCGGAAGATGATGAAATCGTCCCGGCCCGGTCCGGACCACTGGAAACTTTTCTGATGGACCTGCAGTCCGATGGGCGCGGTCGACGCCCACTGGTCGTCATAGACCATTTCACAGTCCTGATCCGATTCGCCCGGCCCGAGAAACACGCCGGCCCCCTCCGATTCTGCCCAGTCCCACTCGATCCAGTCCCGGTCCATGACCCGTTTCTCTCCCCCCATCCTGCCGGCCACCCAGAACGAGCCGCGTGACATATATCCATTCCCTTCCATCCCGGGCCAGAAAGCGGACACGGTTTCGTCGTCCGCGTTCCCGAGCGTGGAGTCCCTGAAGAGTTCGAGAGCCACTTCACCGGCGTCGTGCACGATGGGGACATAGAGCCACCTGCCGTCCGAGTAGACCGTATTGCCGTCGTAATCCGTCGCGTAGCAGAAGACGTAGAGCCACTCTCCCGCGTTGAACGGACCCGCCAAAACGCCCCAGATATTGTCTCCCGCGGCTCTGTCTTCGTGACGGCCGTCGTCCGCCATCTGAGTATAACCCTCGAAAACGTCGCCTTTCCATATCCCCAAACCCACGTCCGCGACCCCGGATTCGTCGTCTGCCGCGGTCTCGAAGAGGACCGGGACGCCCTGACGGACGACGGGACTCCAGTCCCAGTGGACAATGACCGGCGGCGTGTTCGAGTCCTCCGTGATCAGGTCCGCCGCGTACCAGAGGTTGAACTGGTAGTACCAGCGGTCCGAGCAGATGACGATGAACGGCTTGTCCTCGACCATGCACCCGGCTTCGATGAAATCGGAGCCCGCGAACGACGTGCACTGGTTCGGAGGCGTCCAGGTGGCACCGTCGTCGAAGCTCTTGACGTAATAAACGTCCGCGGGCCAGTAATCGTAAAACTCCCAGGGGCCTTTATCCCTCGAATAGAACATCCACAGGACGCCGTTCGACTCGCGCATCACGACGGGGCCGTATTCGTTCGCAGTCGAATTGAAAATCGGAACGGGCTTGGACCAGGTGATTCCCCCGTCCGTGCTGGTCGACCGGTATATGTGGTCGTCCTCGTCCGGTAAACACGCGTAAATCGCCGTGACCGCGCCGGCCCCGCTCGATACGACGGACAGGTTGTACGGGTCCGTCCCGTTGGACGTGAAGACCCTCCCCTCGCTCCACGATTCTCCGCTGTCGTCGCTCGTGCGGATGACGGTCTCGGCCGAATAGGAACCCACCATTCGGTAATAGGAAAGCCACAGTCTGCCGTCGTCGGTCTGGGAGAGACACGGGGAGTACAGGTCGGCCGTCTCTCCGATGGGCGCGGGTTCGGACCAGACGGGAGGAACCGGGCCGAAACGGCTCATGTAAAGCGTGTTCTCCCGGCCGTGCTCGCGCCAGACCGCGACTACAGTGCCGTCCATGGCTCTCAGGCCCGTCAGGGAGGACGCGTTCACTTTCGCGACGAACATGGGGTCGTGCCAGTCGAGGCCCCCGTTCTCGCTGCCGGACATGAACAGGGTGTCCTGGTCCGGGGAAAGGTAGACGATGAATATTTTTTCCCCTTGGGAGAAGGCGAAAGCCTCGCTGTAGTACTCTCCCTCGCGCATGAAGGGGAAATGATTGTAGGCCTGGTAATCCGACGGCCGGCCCGTTTTGGGCAATGCGGCCGCGGCGTGCGCCGGGCGGTCCGGCTTCATCCTCGAAACGGCCCCCCGCGCTTGCCTGTGATTCCTGTCGGCCCTGCGGACCTGCCGGAGCGTCCCCGTCTCCTGCCGTTCTGCGCGGGAAACGCCGCGTCCGGCCGGTGCTGTGGACAATGAATGAGGATGAACAAGAACCAGGACGGTCGCGGTTAGTAATACCCACCGTTTCATTCTTCACCTCCCGTTTTGGAATGAAATCGATGAAAGCGGTGAATGGAAGTTCCATAATAAGGAAAGAATATTCGGGAAATGCAAGGGATTTCTTCGGGGGATTATCGGAATGCTGCAAGGCTGGTCGTTCCAGAAAAAACAGCCCGCAGGCCGGTAAAAGCCTGCGGGCGGTTGGTTTGAGAAAAGTGCCGGGTACTTCCGAGGCGCCCGGCACTTCCAGGTCCGTCCCATACGACACATGCAACCGACCCCGGGGTCTCCCTGATCCGAGGTCAGTGTAATCCGTTTTCCCTGCGGTATGCTCAACGGGACCCCGGGGTCGTGTCCCGTCGCACGCTCACTTCATCAGCACCATCTTTTTCACAGCCGTGAACTCCCCGGCCTGAATCCTGCAGAAGTACACGCCGCTCTCGTATCCCGACGCGTTCCATTCCAATTGATGCGATCCCGCGGGCATGGACCGGTCCGCCAGAACCGCTATTTGCCGGCCCAACGTGTCGTAAACCTTCACGGTGACGCTCGCCGAAGCCGGAATCGTGAACCCGATGAAGGTGCTGGGATTGAACGGATTGGGATGGTTCTGGTCGAGCGCGAACGTCTTCGGCGCGGCCGGCCGGTCCTCGACGCCGCTGCGGGTGTAGTCGCTGCCGTCGTACGGGACCACGTTCTCGACGCCCGTCATGTTGTTCTCCGCGACGAACTGGAGCTTGTTGCCGTCGAGGAACTTCACCGTGCCCAGGTACTTCGGCTGGTTCCAGGCCGCATCGAGCAGAACCGCGGCCCACTGCACCGACGCCTGCCGCTTGGCTTTCGCGTCGTTGTCGTGCTGGTTGATCGCCATGCCGAACACGTTGTCCACGGCCGGCGCGATCGTCTCGACCGGCGTCCCGCCCTTGATGGCGGGCCACTTCACCGCCAGCTCGAGCGTGTACCCGCCCGTGACCTTCGTGCGGATCCACTTCTTCAGCGAATCCGGAACGTTCGACAGGCTGTCCGCCGAAACCACGTTCTTCGTCGCCTTGCTCAGCGCCGTGAATCCCGTGGCCCAGATCGAGTTCTTCGCGCTGTCCGTGGGCACCGGGTCGATCTTCAGTTCCAGACCGTCATTCTCCCACACGTTCGTCGCGTTGCCCGAAAGCGTGTCGTCCTTCACTTCCTCGTACAGGTAGAACCAGTCGCTGTCCCACGCGGTCCACACCTTGGCCGACAGGTCCTTGTCGTCCTTCGGGATCCCGTTGTCGTTCCACGCGTACGAGCGGAGCTGCAGGTACCCGTCGTCCGGCCCGGTCAGCTGGGTGTAGAACGGGTCCTTCTTGCCGTCGATACGCATGTAGAACGGCGTGCCGTCGTACGGAACCGCGTTCGAGCGCGCGGCCACGGCGTTGTGCGGGATGAACTTCAGCTTGTTGCCTTCCAGAAACTCCACCGTGCCGTGGTACTTGGGCTGGTTCCACGACGCGTCGTCCAGATAAGCGCCCCACTGCAAGCTCGCGTCGCGCGTGCCCTTGGCGTTGTCGTTGTCGTGCGTGTTTAACGACGCGCCGAACACGCCGCCCACCGCGGGCGT
>CAZNXX010000089.1:0-12592 GCA_964577095.1 uncultured bacterium
TGTTGATGATGCCGAGCGCGGCCACGACCAGCGCGATGGTGCCCACCGCGCCGAGTACGGCGTCGAACACGAGAAATCCCTTCTTGAAATCCTCCAGCTGGTCCGCGATCGAGACCACGCCGAAGCCCATGTCCTCGAGGGATTTCTTGAGCGGCGCCAGGTCCTCCATCCGTTTCACCCGTACATAGACCGATCCGACCGATTCGGTTCCGCCGGTCCGGCTGAGCAGGTCCCAGACGCTGGAAAAGCCGAGGCGGGGAAGGGATTCCGCGGTTTCCATCGGCAGGATCACGCCGCTTTCGAACAGTCCCTGGCCGAAGCCGTCCGACTGCTTCGCCACGCCCGCGATCCGGAGACGGGTGGTCCGCTCCGCGAAGGGCAGGTCCGCGCCTCCGGACAGGGCCGCCATCGGATTCCGCATCAATTCGCCGAAATCCACGGACGAGGTGACGATGTCGACCGGCATTCCGATCATTTCTTCGATCCTGGCCGACCGGAAGCCTTTCAGCGTGTCTTCCACTGTCAGTTTCCTGGGACGGCCCGGCTCGATCAGGACGAATTTCATGTCGCGGAGCAGTCTCGGGCTGACGATCACGGAACGGGCCGTATCCGATCCGAAGAAAGTACCGGCCTGGAGTTTGTCGAACGGCTTGAAGCCGCCCATCACCGCTGGCATGGCGCGGGCATTTGTGGTGGCTTCATGTCCGTCTATGCTCACCTTGACCGGAAAGCGCACTTCCGGAAAAGCCACGGTCACGCCGGGCATACGCCGGATTTTTTCAACTGCGGCCGCGTCCAACGCAACCGAGTCCGGCTGAGAAATGGGCCGGCCGGCCGGCATGTGTCCCTGGCCGCGCATGCGCTCCGCGTCCGCTTTGGCCGGAAGAACCTGGAGGCTGGTGAACAGGTCGTTCTCCAGAAACGTTTTCGTGACATTTTTCTGCATGCCCGTGCCGAATGAGACCATGGACACCAGGGCGCCGATTCCGATCACGACCCCGAGCGTGGTCAGAAATGTGCGGAGTTTGGCTTTCCGCAGATTGTCCACGGCCATGCGGGCCATTTCGTCCATTTTCATGCGGGCCTCCTGAGGCGGACCTGCGCCTGGATGCGGCCGTCGAGCAGACGCACCAGGCGGTGCGACACTCGCCTGGCCGAGGCCTCGTCGTGACTGACCATGACGACGGTCAGCTTGCGTTCGCGGTTCAGAGTTTTCAGCAGGACCAGAATCTCACTGGCGGTCCTGCTGTCCAGATTTCCGGTCGGCTCGTCCGCGAGAAGCAGGACCGGATCATTCACCAGTGCCCTGGCCACGGCCACGCGCTGGGCCTCGCCTCCGGACATCTCGGACGGGACGTGGTGCAGGCGGGATTTCAGGCCCATTCCGGACAGGAGGCGGGCCGCTTTCGGCGGACGGTTCTTCCGCGGGACGCCCGAGAAGGCGAGCGGAAGCGCGACGTTTTCGAGCGCGGTGCGGGACGGGATGAGGTTGAAGGACTGGAAAACCATGCCGACCGTGTTTCTGCGGTGGCCCGCGAGCTCCGACCGGCTCATGGCCGCGAGGTTCCGGCCGCGGATGACCACGGACCCGGATGACGGCACGTCGAGTCCGCCGATGATGTTCAGCAGCGTAGATTTGCCGCAGCCCGACCGGCCGACGATGGACACGAATTCGCCCTCCGCGACATCGAATGAAACGCCGCTGAGCGCGCGGACGCGTTCACGGCCCCTCTCGTAGGTCTTCTGCAGGTGACGGATCTGGATTATGGGTTCCAAAGGCTCATTCCTTTCAGGATGGCGGCGCCTTTTTTTTATACGGACTCCGAACCGGCCGGTTTCGCCGTGTGCCGGATAAGTCACGGTCACTCAGGATGAAACATAAGTGAAAAGGCCAAAAAATTCAATATAAAATAATGTACAACCCGAAAACGCCAACGGGATCGGGCCCGGAACGGACAACGAGTTTGTTCCAACAATTTCAAAGGCTTAGATGTGTCTGCCGCTTCAGTCGGGCGGCCAGAAGCCTGGTTCTTCTGGGTCCAGCCTTCAGGATGATCAGAGCTTGGGCTTCTGGCCGCTCCGACATGTCTAATTCCCCGGCCCCACGAAGCGGGCGGCGTGGTTGTTCATCCTTGACATTCAAGCTAAATAAATGTAAATTCTGCTATAATATATGGATCTCTTCTCGGAACCGGAAAAACCGGAACACGCGCCCGTACCCCCTCTGGCAGAACGCATGCGGCCGGCCCTGCTGGACGGATTCGTCGGCCAGTCGCATCTGCTTGGACCGGACAAGGTGCTCCGGAAAACGATACGCTCCGGAAATCCGGTTTCCATGGTCCTCTGGGGGCCGCCGGGCGTTGGAAAAACCACGCTGGCGCGCATCATCGCCTCCGAGAGCGCGGCTGATTTCATCGCCCTGAGCGCGGTCACGGCCGGCGTGGGTGACCTGCGGAAAGTGATCGAGCGCGCCCGATCGAACCGCGCCCATGCCGGACGCCGGACGATTCTGTTCATCGATGAAATTCACCGTTTCAACAAGGCTCAGCAGGACGCGCTCCTCCATTCCGTGGAGGACGGAACCGTGACGCTGGTCGGGGCCACGACCGAAAACCCGTCCTTTGAAGTCATCGCCCCCCTGCTGTCCCGCTGCCGTGTTTTCAAGCTCGAGCCGCTCGCGGATACCGATATCCGTCTGCTGATCGACCGCGCGCTGGAAGGGGACGAAGCGATCCGGCAGTCCGGCCTGGACGTGGGCGAGGAAACGAAGGAAACCCTGGTCCGGTATTCGGGCGGCGACGCCCGGATCGCGCTGAACGCGCTCGAACTGGTCGGCGCGCTCACCGAGCCGTCGGACGGCAGGCGGACCGTTACGCCGCAGATTGCGCTCGAGGCCCTTCAGAAAAGGGCATCGGTTTACGACAAGAACGGCGACAGCCATTACGACACGATTTCGGCTTTCATCAAGTCGATGCGCGGATCCGATCCGGACGCGGCCGTGTACTGGCTCGCCCGCATGGTCGACGCTGGCGAGGATCCCCTGTTCATCGCGAGGCGTATGCTGATACTCGCCTCCGAGGATGTCGGAAACGCGGATCCGGCCGGGCTGGCGCTGGCGACCGCCGCCTATCAGGCTGTGCACGCGGTGGGAATGCCCGAAGCGCGGATCATCCTTGCCCAGGCGGCGACCTATCTCGCATCCGCGCCGAAGAGCAATGCCGCGTACGAGGCCGTCGAGTCCGCTCTGGAGGAGGTCCGCAAGGGCCCGCAGGACCCGGTGCCCCTGCACCTGCGCAACGCGGTGACGGGCCTGATGAAATCCATGTCCTACGGTCAGGGTTACCGGTACGCGCATGATTTCGAAGGCGGATTCACGGAACAGACCCATCTTCCGGCCCGTATCAAGGATCGCGTGTTCTACCGGCCGAAGGAGATCGGCGAGGAAAAAACCATCAAGGCGAGACTGGATTTATGGCGCGGCAGGAGGAAGGAAGCCGATCCATAGCCTCGCATACGGCGTTTGACGGGAGTTATCCGGGTTTCCGGCGCCTGCCGGCGGCCCATGATACGGATCACCGGGAGGGTTTCGTTTTATCAGCGGATTGATAAAAAAGAACGCGGCGGCCGGTTCAGCCTGGAACCGGGGCCGCAAACAGGTCGAAATCAGGACCCGGGAAAGGCATCGAATGATCGGAAATGAGATGTTCATCGGTATCGATCTGGGGGGGACGAATATCAAGGGAGGGCTGGTCAACAGCGAGGGTATCATCCTCGAGGAGAAGGATGTTCCCACCGAGGTGCAGGGCGGGGTGGACCACGTTCTTTCCAGGATGGCCGATGTCATCCGCAGTCTCGTCAAGTCGGCCGGGAAAATCCCGATCCGGGGCGCGGGCATCGGGTGCCCGGGCCAGATCAATGTCAAGCGGGGGATATACCACCAGGGTCCGAATTTCCCGGGCTGGGACGGCGTGCCGATCGTGTTCGAACTGGAAAAACGGGTGGGCATCCCGATCGTCATCGACAATGACGCCAATCTGGCGGCGCTCGGCGAATACGCCTACGGCGGCGGAAAAGGCGTAGCCGGCATGATTCTCGTCACCCTGGGCACGGGCGTCGGTGGCGGCATCATCCTGGATGGGGAGTTGTTCCACGGGATCTCGGACGCGGCCGGCGAAATCGGCCACACGTCGATACACATGGAAGGCCCTGTCTGCGCCTGCGGCCGCAAAGGATGCCTCGAAGCCTATGTGGGAACGAAGGGCATTCTGAGCCGGATGAAACGGAAGCTCGCGGACGGTTCGAAATCCGTCCTTTCCGGAAAGCCTGCGGACACGATCACGCCCAAGGACATCGGTATGGCCGCGGCCGGGGGCGACGGCCCGGCGGTCGAAGTGCTCCGGGAGACGGGCGACATACTGGGATTCGGTCTCGCCAATCTCGCCAATCTGCTGAACATCGAGAAAATCGTCGTGGGCGGCGGCATCGCGAACGCGGGCGACTTCATACTGAAGCCGGCCCAGGCCGCGTTGGACCGCGAGGCGCTTCCGGTTGTGCGCGCGGTGTGCCGCGTCGTGAAAGCCGAACTCGGCAATTCCGCCGGACTGGTGGGCGCGGCCCGCGCCGCGATGATCGCCTTTTCCAACACCTGATTCGACCGACCAGTGGAAAGCCCGAGGGCAAATCGTCTTTTCCGGTATTCGTTCCTGCTTCTCTGGCTCCCGGCCGTTGCGGCCGGGCAGATGGCCGCGACCGCGACCGCAGACACCACGGTTCAGAAAGTCAAGCCCCTCCGGGAATCGAAGAGCCTGGAGGGGCCTGTTCATTATGAGGCCAACCGCATACTCCACCGGATGGATTCCAAGACCACGCTGCTGACCGGGAACGCCCGGGTCGCGTATCAGAGCATGAAACTCCGCGCGGGCCGGATCACCGTGGACTGGGACCGGCGTACGCTCCTGGCGGAGGGCTTGCCCGACTCGATCTGGGTGAAGACGGAAGAGGGGGATTCCGTAAAGGCGTTCCGGTTGACCGGGCTCCCGGAGTTCGAGGAGTCCGGGGACGTCATGAGGGGCGAGGTCATGACCTATGACTTCGAATCGCGGCGGGGCCGCGTGCTGAGGGGACGGACGAAGTTCGAGGACGGGTTCTATCACGGCGAAGCCCTGAAGATGATGAACGCAAAGAACATCAACGTCAGCGGCGGCAGTTTCACCACCTGCGAACGGGACACGGCCCCCCATTTCCGTTTCTGGTCGAAACAGATGAAAATTCTCGTGAACGACAAGGTCATCGCCAAACCCATCGTGCTGTATGCCGGCCGCATTCCCGTGATGGCCCTGCCGTTCGCGCTCTTCCCGATCAAGAAGGGGCGCCATTCGGGATTTCTGATTCCGCGGTACGGGGAAAGCACGCTCGAGGGCCGGTACCTCAGGCGCATCGGGTATTACTGGGCCCCCAGCGATTACCTGGACGTCTCGCCCACGTTTGATTTCTTCGAGAAGAGCGGCTTTCTGTTCGGCGCGGATTTGAATTACCAGGTCCGGTACAAGCTCAGCGGATCGGTGTCCGGCTCCTGGACGCGTAAGGATTTCGAGGCGTCGGGGACGAAAGAGAGGCGCTGGAATCTCAGCATGCGGCACCGTCAGCAGATTTCGCAGTCGGCTGAGCTGAACGTGAGCGGCACTCTGGTCAGTTCCGGCTCCTTCTACAAGGAGATGAGCCTCAACCGGGAGAGAAGGCTGCAGAAGGATATCCGGTCAAATGCCACGCTGACCCAGCGGTTGGGCGGAAAATGGAGCCTGGCCGTCAACCTGAACCAGACGAAAAATCTGAACACCGGGGACGTGACGGAGAGTCTGCCGCAGATCACGCTCCGGAGCGGACAGTCGTCTCTCTTTCCGGTGTCGAAGGATGATAAACGCCGCGGCGAGAGCGCCTGGTACAACCAGATTTACTGGTCGTATTCCTCCACGGGCCTGTCCCGCCGCATCAAGCGGAAGTCGGGCGACGAAGAGGGCGCGTTCACGGACAGGCGCAGGAGCGGGTGGGACCACACCCTCCGGCTGTCCAGCACGCAGAAACTGCTCGGCTGGATCAATTGGAATCCATCCCTGAATTACCGCGAGACATGGTACGACCGGAGCTTCGAGTTTGAAGGGACCGGCGCAAACGGCAGTGCCGTCCCGGCCGCAGAAGCTGGATTTCATTCGAGACGGATTTTCGACGCGTCCGCCAATTTCGGGACCAAGGTGTACGGCATTTTTTATCCCAAGCCCTTCAAGTCCGTGTCGATCCGCCACGTGGCCCAGCCCAGCGTGGGCCTTTCGTATCAGCCCGATTTTTCCGACGCCCGGTACGGGTACTTTCAGTCCGTCACGGATTCGACAGGAACGATCAAGTCCTATGATCGGTTCGAGAACACCGACTGGTTCGGGAGTTCGCTCTTTTCAGGAACGCCCCGCGAGGGCCGCAAAGGCCTCACCTACGGTCTTCAGAACCTGTTTCAAATGAAGGTGGGAGAAGGCGACAAGGCGAGAAAGCTGGATCTGTTCAGCGCGGATTTCTCCGGCGCCTACAACTGGAAGGCGAAGGAATTCAAGTTCAGCGACCTGTCCGCAGTTCTCCGGGCGAGTCCCGGATCCGCGTTGAACCTGAGCCTCTCCTCCAGGTACACGTTTTACAGGAACGACGGGGCCGGCCAACCGGTGAGTGAACTTTACATGGACCGCATCGACTGGCGCGACTGGAAAAGCGTGTTCGGGTCCCGGTGGCTCAGGCGGACGAACCTGTCCGCGGACATCGGGTTCCGCTTTTCCGGAAAGGCGGGATCCAAAGCCGCGGCCGCTGACTCGTCGTCTCCTTTCGGCGGGGACGGCTCCGGATGGCAGCCCAGGTCCGCGCCGAACAGCCGGCTCGACGACGAACCGGGAGGGCCCGTGGACATGGCCATTCCCTGGAGCCTGAACACCTCCCTCTCCTACAGCGAGAGCGAGAACCGTTCCAATCCCGTCAAACCGAAAAAGACGTTCTGGATACGAAATTCCCTGGATTTCAACCTGACCCGCAACTGGAAGGTGTCCTATTCCAATCAGGTGGACGTCGAGCTGAAAAAAGCGGTCAGCCAGGACATCAGCCTGTACCGCGACCTGCATTGCTGGGAAGCGCAGGTGCTGTGGACCCCGACCGGATACAACAAGCGGCTCTATTTCAGAATCAACATCAAGTCGCCCATGCTCAAGGAGCTGAAGATCGAGAAGGGAACCGGGAGCCGGGGGTTGTACGGGTACTGAAACAGTTCATCGTTCATGGTTCATAGTTCAAAGAAAAAGCGGTTCAGGGTTTCGAGATAAGAAAATAGTTCCGAGTTCCGGGTTCCGGGTTCCGAGTTAAAAAACGTTAACAAGTTTACACGTTTACACGTTGGAACGTTCCAACGTGTAAACGCTTTTCCCTAGTTAAAAATTCATGTCGGATAGCAGGTAGCCGCAACTCTTCAATATTCTCGGAATATAATAACTTGGTCCCGTTCATCGGGGCTTCAGGTTGCGCTTGAAGATAGTTCCGGGTTGAAAAACGTCAACACTTTTACGCGTTCCAATGTTCCAATGTTTTCATTTTTCAGAGTAGCCGCGAACAAAATATATTTTTTTATGGTTTGATATCCTTTGACCCGGAACTCGGAACCCGGAACCCGAAACGATTATGACGCGCAGCCTGAAGGCTGCGGCTACCTCGATCTGTTCGTAATGTCTTTCTTTCCCCCAGGGAGGTGTCCGATGAAACGCCTGCGGTTCCTGCCCGTACCCGCCGTTCTGATCCTCATCCTTCTGTTCTCCCGATGCGGCGACACAGGCCCGGTCATTCCGGCATCCATGGAAATACCGGAAGCTGCGGCCCGACTGGTCAGCGAGGCCACAGCCGGCCTGATTCCGGTGAACGGCGAAATCCGCGTCCGGTTCGCGGAGCCTGCGGCCGATCCTTCCATGATTTCTTCGGATCCGTCCCGCCCAAAACCCCTGCCAGGGTACCTCTTCGCCTTCGAGCCGAAAATAAAAGGTGCCGCATTCTGGCTGGACGACCGGACCCTGGTTTTCAAGCCGGCCAAAGACCTTGAAGCCGGGAAACAATACAGGGGCGGGCTGGACCTGTCGGCCGTTATCGCCCGCAGGGACGGCGACCCGCTCCCGGTCATGCCGCTTCAATTTACGGCCGCGGCCCTGGCCATGGCGGCATTCGCAGGCGATTTTGAACTGGTGGACGGAAATGACCCCAAAAAGCTGGTCTTCAGCGGATCTGTGACATTCACGCAGCCCGTGCCGCTGAAGGACGTCACTGAAGCCATTTCCGTGGTGGTCAATAAACGGAGATGGGACGTGTCCGTCGAATCCGAAGGCGCAGGGGCCAAAGTCCGGTTCCGCACCGCGGTCATTCCCAGGGACGACAATCCGAAAATCCTGTTGTTCCGGATATCCGGAAGCGGGCTCGGGCTGGCCGAGGACGTGCAGAAGAGCGCCTTTCTTCCGCCGCTCACGGACATGGAAGTGACGGACGTATCCGCGGCCGCGGGGGCGAAGGAGACCGCGATCACGATCCGGTTCTCAGACGAGCTCGACAGCCGCCGGTCCATCGGCGACATGATCACGCTGGAGCCGGCCGGTGATTTCATCTTCGCGGCCGAGGGCCGGGAGGTGATGGTCACGGGCCCGTTCGATTTCGGAAAACCGTACGTGGTCACGGTCCGCAAAGGCATACGCGGCCGGTGGGGCACGTCGACCCGGGCCGAGACCCGGCATACGGTCACGGTTGAGGACATGAAGCCCGAGATCCGTTTTTCGAGCGAAGGGGTATACGTCGCTTCGTCGGCGGGCCGGAAGATCCGCTTCGAGACCGTCAACGTGCGGCAGGTCCGCCTGAAAATCGTCCGGGTCTTCGAAAACAACCTCGGGCAGTTCCTACAGATGAAGAAACTGGCCGGCCGCACGGGAGCGGAAGAATGGGATTACGAAGGCGGGTATTTCCCAGGCGGCACGGAACGCGTCGGCGTCGACGTGGCAAACGACACGCTGGAGATCGGGGACAGGCGGAACGTGAGGCTCGTGCACGAGCTTGATCTGAACCGGATCGTCAGGAAGGACGATCGGGGCCTGTACCTGATCCGCCTGAGTTTCGAACGGAAGGACATGCTCTACAAGAACATCGCCGACTCGCCGGAGGACGAGCGCTATTATTCCGGCGATACTGAGGACCCGGGATCCTGGTATTATATCTACAATCACGGCACGGTTGAAAAACCGGTCGTTTTCAGCGATATCGGACTGACCTGCAAGGAAGCCGGAGGCGGTTACTGGGTCATGGCCACGAACCTGTTGACCGCGGAACCGATGTCCGGCGTGGCTGTGACGCTCCGCACCTATCAGAACCAGGCGGCGGGCCGCGCTGAAACGAACGGATCGGGTGTCGCGGAAATCCCGGACGTGAAGGACGACATTTTCTACGTGGAGGCCGAGAAGGACGGGCAGAGGAGTGCGGTCAAGCCGTCCGAGATGGGCTGGGCCCTGTCCGGTTTCGACACAGGCGGAGAGGAGGCCGCTCCGGACGGGATACGCGCGTTCATCTATTCCGAGCGGGGCGTGCACCGGCCCGGCGATACCGTGTACCTCGGGTGCATTTTGCGCAACCCGGACGGCGCTTTTCCGGACAAGCATCCGGTGACGCTCAAGGTGTTCAACCCGCGGAACCAGCTCGCATATCAGGAAACATCCAAAAACAGCGTGGACGGATTCACGGGTTTCAGATTCTCCACGAACGCGGACGACCCCACCGGCCGCTGGATCGCGCGGTTCCAGGCGGGAGGACGCTCATTCGAATACGGTCTCAGAATCGAGACCGTGGTCCCGTACACACTGAAGATCGGCCTGACCTCGGACAGAAAAAAGGCCGGCCCCGCGGACAGGACCTGTTCATTCTCCCTGTCCGCGGATTACCTGTTCGGCGCGCCCGCGGCCGGGCTCGAAGCGTCCATGGACGCGCTGATCAGGGAAAGAACCCTGTTCTTCAGGAATTTTCCTGCGTTCCTTTTTGACAATCCGGTTCTGAAAACCGAATACGACACAGAGAATCTGTTCAGCGGAGCAATCGACGGCCAGGGGAAGGCGCAGGTCGTGTGGGAATTACCTTCCCTGAAAGGCGCCGCCTCCGGCCTCGAGGCGGTCGTGACGGCGCGGGTGATCGAAAAGGGCGGCCGGCCGAACGGCGCGGTTCTGGTTCTGCCGATCGATCCGTATCCGCGATACGTCGGCATCCGGCCCGCGGACCAGGCCGGCTGGCTGAGAACCGGAGCGCCGCTCGAGCTCCCGGTGATCCTGGTCGATCCTGAAGGCAACCCGGCGGCAGGCCGGACGCTGAATGTCCGGGTCTTACTGAACCGCCAGCACTGGTGGTGGGAATACGAGGACGAATCCGACTTGAGACTCCGATTCAAGGCCGATCGTGAAACGCGCCTGGTCCATCAGACCGTTCTGGCTTCGGCTGAGAAGCCGGTCGCGCTGTCCTATACGCCCGACGCGCCGGGCCAGTATTTCGTCGAGATCCAGGACGGCCGAGACGGGCACACGGCGGGGTTTTTCTTCTCCGCGACGGCCTGGGGCGATATTCCGGCAGGAGCGGAAGGGCCGGATCTGCTGACCCTGAAGACGGACCGCAATGAATACCGGCCGGGCGACAAGGCCGAGATCCGTTTCCTGTCGCCCCGGTCCGGCACGATACTGGTCACGGTGGAGAAGGGGAGGGATATTCTCTCCTTCCAGCGGGTGGACCCGCCGAAAAAAGGGGAATGGGCCAGTGTCACGGTGCCGGTCACGGAACGCATGCTCCCGAACGCCTATGTTTCTGTTTCCGTCATCCAGCCTCTCGGTAAAACGGAGAACGACCGGCCGATCCGGATGTACGGAGTCGTTCCGATCTCCGTGACCGATCCGAAAACGCGGCAGACGGTCACGCTCACGGTCCCTGAAAAGTACGAACCGGAGAAAAAGGGATGGGCGGAACTGCGCACCGGAGACGGAAAGCCCTGCCAGTTCACCCTGGCCGTGGTGGACGAGGGCCTGCTCGATCTCACGCGTTTCGAAACGCCGGACCCCTGGAAGGCGTTTCACCAGAAGGAGCGGCTCGGCGTCGGCACATTCGACCTGTTCGGCCGGGTCGCGGGCGCGAACCGCGGCGACGTGTTCCGGACCTTTGCGGTCGGGGGCGGGCTGGACGAGGAGTACAGGCAGTCCCAGCTCGGAGACGCGAAGGCGAAGCGGTTCAAGCCGGTCGTGTTCTTCGCGGGCCCGCTGCAAACGGACGGGAAAGGATTCGCGAGGGTCGAATTCGACATGCCGAACTACGTGGGGTCCGTGCGCGTCATGGCCGTGACCGCGGCCGGCCCGCGCTACGGGTCCGCGGAGAAGGCAGTGGCCGTGAAGAGCGGGCTCATGGCCGCGGTCTCCCTGCCGCGGGTTCTCTCTCCGAACGACCGTGTCCTGCTTCCGGTGACGATGTTCGCCATGGAGCCGGACGTGCGTGACGTGGAAGTGACTGTGAAAACCCGGGGCCCGGTCCGGATTGTCGGGAGCGGATCCAGGCGGTTGTCGTTCAACGGGGAGGGGGAGAAGGACGCGATTTTTGAACTGGCCGTGGACCCGGCCGTGGGAACGGCGGTGGTCACGGTCCAGGCGGCCGGCGGCAGGCACCGGGCCTCCTCCGAAACGGAAATCGCGGTGCGGTCCGCTTCGCCGAGGATTTATGAAACGCAGGTCCGGGAGATACAGCCGGGCGGAAGCGTTTCATTGGCGGTTCCGGACCGTGGCGCGGAAGGCACCAACCGGGCGAAGGTGACCGTCTGGCGGAGACAGCCGGTGCGGCTCGGCGAACGGCTGCAGTGGCTTCTCGATTATCCGTACGGATGCCTGGAGCAGACGGTTTCAGCCGTTTTCCCCCAGCTCTATCTCAAGGACATTCTGGCCGAGGGCGCGATCAATCCCGCTGAGATCGACCGGAACATCAATGACGCCATCACACGCCTCGGCAAGTTCCAGCTCGCGTCCGGAGCCTTCACCTACTGGCCCGGGGCAGGCGAGCCCGCGGTCTGGGCCACGGATTACGCGGGCCGTTTTCTCGTGGAGGCGAAGAAACTCGGGTACGCGGTGCCGGACGACCTGTACCGCAAATGGCTGTCCTGGGAGAAAAAGCGCGCCCAGGTTCACGCGGAGCCCGCTTTCATCCAGATTCACAGGCTGTATCTTCTCGCCCTGGCCGGAGAGCCCCAGATCGGGGCCATGAACGCGGTGCGCGAGGACAGCCTGGCGGTTCTGAACGACGCGGCCCGCTGGATGCTCGCGGCCGCGTACCGGCTCGGCGGCGCGGAAAAAACCGGGCAGGAAATACTCGGAACCGCGGGCACCCGGACTCCGGCGTCTTCCCGGTCCCGTTTTCACTGGGGTTTCACTTACGGGTCCGATTTGCGGGACCGGGCGCTGATTCTCGAGCAGGCCGTCGCCTTCGGCCGATGGAATGAGGCCAACGGCATCATCGACGAATTCACCCGGCTCCT
>CAZNXX010000090.1:0-8231 GCA_964577095.1 uncultured bacterium
GTGGTCATGCCCGGTATGGCGGTGGTGACGCCTTTGTGCTGGAGCACCCATTTCAAGGCGGCCTTGTGCGGGAAAGCGGCCGGGTCGCCCTCGCGGCGCGCGCCGCCCTGCGTTTTCATGGCCACGATGCCGACCCCGTTCTCGCGGGCGTATTCGACGGCCTTTGCCGTTTCGTCCTTGTCCTCGCGCTGGAAATTGAAAGCCGCCTCCACGACGTCATAGACCCTGGCGTCGACAGCCGCGCGTATGACTTCAGGCACGCGTGTGTGGGTGGAAACGCCGATGAAGCGGGCCTTTCCGGCTTCCTTCGCCTTCACGGCCGCGTTCATCGTGTTCTCGAAAGTCACCATGGCCGCGTTATCGCACGCGTGCACATAGAGGATGTCAACATAGGACGACTGCAGGCGCTCCAGGCTTTCCTCGAGCATGCGGTTGAAGTTTTCTGCGGTGGCCGCGGGCATACGGCCGGTTTCCTCCACGGTGAAAGCGCCGGTGTTCCAGTCGCGCGCCTGCCATATCTTGGTGGACACATAGACCTTGTCCCGCATGCCGGTTTCCTTGAGCACCCGGCCGATGGAAGCCTCGCTGTTGCCGCGCAGGTAGCCGTTGGCGGAATCCAGGTGGTTGATCCCCATGTCGAGGGCTTTCTTGATCAGTTCCGGGCTGTCGGTGTTCATGACGCCGAAGCTCAAAAGTGGAATCTTGAGACCGGTCCGTCCGAGGGTTCGGTAGACGATTTTCGCGTCCGGCTTTTTTCCCCCGGTTGCCGCGTGAAGAGACGGAACCGACAGACCGGCGACGGCCACGCCGGCCGCGCCCTTGAGCAGAAAATCTCTTCTTTTCATTCGGGATTCTCCCTGATTGAGGGCTTCGTCTGACGCGATTGACAAATTCCCGTCTGGGCGCCGCTACGGGGTCAGCAGACGGGTGAACGAGAGAACGGCCAGTTTTCGGACGCCGTCCTGCAGGACATACACTTCTGTGACCATGAAGGGATTGACGACCTCGTTCCCGCCGACCACAGCGGTCAGGCGTATTCTGTTCAGGAGGATGGCGGTGGTGCCGATGAACCGCACCGACACTTCCTGGATTTCCGCGTTCTTGTAATGGATTCCTCCGCTCCGGATGACTCCCAGTTCCTGGTCCCGGGTCATGGTTCCGCCCATATGGACGAATACCGCTTCCTCGTGGAAGAGGGCCGCCAGGGAGTCCACTTTTCGATCCGCCATCCACTGCCACTTATCCCCGGACAGGCGGATGATTTCCTGTTCCGCGTTCTTGTTGATCAGCGGTTCCGGTTTGATTGGCTTCTGTGACGCGCATTGAATGAACATCAACAGGAGGCACAGTCCGAATATGGTTTTCCTCATGACGGTTCTCCTTGTCTTTGAGGTTCGATCACCCGGTCGCTGTCGGCCCCGGAAAACCGCCGCGGGATGAACGCCGCATCATCTGCGGACTGGCTCGGGTTTAAAATATTACTAATATGAAAAATTAACGATTCAATTCCTGAAAATCAAGTAAAAAAAGGTCACAGAGGCCGGGTCTTCGGGGAATGGATATTCAAATGCCGCACCGGGGAAGGCGACCCCGGGGTCCTGTAGCGGAAGCTGCCGGATAATCGGATTTTTCCTGCCGTTGATCCGCGAGACCCCGGGGTCTCAGGCAGGGAGGTTGTCCCATGGGATCAGATGACTTCGGAAATGATCCGCGGCGCGATATACCAGGCGATGAGAATGAAGTGGCTCGCGCACCCGAATATCACAAAGATGTGCCAGATTTCGTGAAACCCGAACCGGCCCGGCCAGGGGTCCGGTTTCTTGGCAATGTAGACAACGGCCCCCAGAGTGAAGAAGATGCCGCCGAGCACAAGCCAGGTCAGGGCGCCCGGGGGCATGGTCGCGATGATCTCCTTGATCGCCGCGAGCGACAGCCACCCCATGACCAGGAAGATCGCGGCGTTGAGCCAGTGCGGCGCCTTCAGGATGAACATCTTGATTCCGATGCCGACCGCGGCGATGGACCAGATCACGGCGAGCAGGCCCCATTTCCAGAATCCGGTGAAGAAATGCAGGCAGATCGGCGTGTAGGTGCCCGCGATGAGCAGGAAGATGGAGGAATGGTCGAGCTTGCGGAGCCAGCGGATGACGCCGGGCGTGGACTTGACCATGTGGTACGACGCGCTGGCTGAGAACATGAGCACCAGGCTGACGCCGTATACGGCAAGCGAAACGATCTTGGCCGCGCCGCCGCGTCCGATGACGAGCAGAAGGGCCAGCCCGAACGCGGAAACGACCGCAGCCGCGAGATGGGTGAGACCGCTGACGGGTTCGCGGAGTTTGTTCAGCATGTATGGGACTCCTGACACGGTTATTGAATCGTCCGCTTCATCCCCCGGATGGAGAGCTTGAAGCCCTGGTCGGACAGCGATTCCCGGAGCCGGGACAGAAAGTTCATCCCGTCCCGGTCCGCGCCCTGCATTCCGGACAGGTCGAGGTTCAGGTCGTTGTGCCAGCGCAGAAGCGTGTCTCCCGCGTCTTCAGCGGCCTTCGCGTCCAGGTGGCCCTTGAACAAGACAGTGCCGCCCTCGATGTGGAAACGGAAAGACGGTTCCGGCTCCCGGTCCGTGAAGCGGATGACGGAAAGCTCCGGCAGGTCGCGGTACCGGTTGTCGTAATCCAGGCCGTATCCGACGATGAACGCGTCGGGCACGTAGAACCCGATGTAGTCCGCGTTGAACGGAACTGCGCGGCGGCGGGGCTTGTCGAGAAGGACGCAGGTGCGGAGCCAGGCCGGACCGCGTTCCATGATTCTATCGTGCACGAACCGCGAGGTCCGGCCGGTATCGACGATGTCGTCCACCAGCAGGACGCGGCGGCCGTTCAGCTTCTCGGACAGGTCCCCGGAAAGGACAGGCGTTCCGGAGGAAACCGTTCCGGATCCGTACGAGGACACGCGCAGGAAATCGATGCGCACGTGTATGCCCAGGCGGTTCAGAACCCGCACCAGGTCCGCGGTGAAAACGAAACCGCCTTTCAGCACGCCGGCCACGAGCAATTCGCCGGATCGGACATCCTGCGCGATGGTGTCGGCCAGCTCAAGGACGCGGCGCTGAATGGCTGCCGCGTCGATAAATGGAGTCAGGATCACTTTGCCGGAGTCGGTCATTTCCTCTTGCCCCCCGTTCGATACCGGGAATCGTCCGGTTCATTGTAGCATCCTGCGGTCCGAAAGTCAAGCGTTTTTTGGGCTTGAATTTGAACGCTGTCCGGAGTAACTTCTCCATACGGTTGACGGCCGGCGGGTCGACCGTCCGATCGGGTCATCTCATTGCAGGAAGGAACCATGAGCGGATTCTATCAGAGCATCGCCCCCTGGTACGACCAGATTTTCCCGGTCGATCCCGGGGCCGTATCATTCGCGGCGCAGAGAATCGGACTCCCGGCCGCGGGGGTGTCCGGTCTGTCCGTTCTTGACGCGGGATGCGGCACAGGCGGACTGGCCCTGGCCCTGGCGGGCCTGGGGTTCAAGGTCACGGGAATCGACTCGGACGCCGAGATGATCCGGTTGGCGACCGAGAAATGCCGGGCGATTCCGGACGCCCGGTTCGAGATCATGGATCTGCGCGACGCCCCGTCGCGGTTCTATGCCGCATCCTTCACAGCCGTGATTTGTTTCGGCAACACGCTGGTGCACCTGGTGTCGCGTGAAGAGATTTCCGGTTTCATCCGGAAAGTCAGGGGCATGCTGAAGAAAGACGGACTGTTTCTGGTTCAGATCCTGAATTACGACCGGATCCTGGATCAGGGCCTGACCGTTCTGCCGACCCTCGAGGACGATAAAATCAGGTTCGAACGGACCTACCGGCCGGAAGCCGGTTCGGAACGGTTGTGGTTCCGCACCGTCCTGACCGTAAAGCCGGGACCCAAAGTGATCGAGAACAGCGTGCCGCTCATCCCGCTTCGCAGGGGAGAGCTGGCCGGTATGCTGGCAAACGCGGGATTCGGCAGAGTGGAATGGTTCGGGGATTTTAACGGGGGGCCGCTGACGGACGCGTCCCTGCCGATGATCGCGGCGGCGGGTTAAAAAAAAAGTTCATAGTTCATGGTTCATCGTTCATAGAAAAAAATTGCTTTATTCTTAACCGTGAACTATGAACCATGAACTATGAACTATGAACTATGAACTGAAAACAGATGGACCCGTAACAACCAAACTCTTCCCGTCCCGCGTTTGGCCGGAATTTATTAAAACCCGCTCATCACTCCGAACACAAACCGGTTCTTTCCGTTTTCAATGTCGCGCGTGTACTCGGCCCCGAGCCTCAGGTTCCGCGCCATGAGCCAGGTGCCGTTCACTGTGGCCGTATGATAGTTCTCGAATCCCGCCAGGTCCGAATCCACCCGGTTGTACAGCAGGGTGGCGGCCCAGCGCGACTTCACGCGGTCCGGCATGAGGAAACATTCGACGATGAAATTGTCGGTCTCCGCCTCAGGGGAACCGTTGAAAAGCGGGTTCGAATCGGTCCTGCGGAGGTATTGCGCCGTGACATCCACCGGCCCCAAACCCACCGAGACGTCCGGACCGACATAGGTCACGTCATTGCGGCCCTTCAGGTTTTCCGGGCCGGGTTCCTGTCCCCATTGTTCTCTTCCCATGTAGTAAAAACCGCCCACGGAGAAAAGACCGCCCACGTCCTGGACGATCCGGAAACCCGTGTTCTTGTAATCGTCGTCGTCCACGGTCGAGAACCCCTCTTTCGGAGCGTGAATCCCCGAGCCGTTCACCACCAGGGCCGTCAGGTCCGTGCCGGTCTTTTCGATTCCGTACAGGAATATCAGGCCGCGGTCATAGGTCAGGTTGATGGAGGACAAGCCGGGCTTGACCTTATAGGCCATGTAATCCTCGAAGGTCATCCGCAGTTCCCGCTTCAGGAGCGGATCGGAGGTCTGGAACTGGCCCGCCATGACATCCACGCCTGAACCGAGCACGTCGGCGAAATGGAGGTAGGCGTCCTCGATGCCGGCCACTTCGCCTTTTTCGGACATGTAGAAATAGAAGTAATACCCGACCTTGTCCGCCAGCGCGCCGCCGGACAGGATTTTGACGCCCCAGGGCGTCTGCAGGTCGGCCTTCACCGGCCCGTCCGGGTCGATGACGGAAAACGCGTCGAAGCGCACGGCCACGGGGAAGGTCTTGTTCAGCCGGAGCAGATCGTCCCCGGTTTTCGTGTAATCCGACGGTTTTTCGCCCTCCTTGAGCATGAACCCGTCTGCCGCGAAATCAGCGCCGTAGGGCTTCAGCCGCGGAAACGGCTCGTGGCAGGTCGTGCAGGAGAACTTGTGCTTGCGGGCGAACGCGGGGATGGCGTACGCCGGGGTCCAGGCCGTCTGCAGGGCGAGAAGGCCGGCGATTCCCGATATGATGATGCGGGATTTCATGTGAATTCCTCCCGGGGTTATTCGACGACATTGATCCAGGTCTCGGCCGAATTGACGCGCATGATCTCGCTCTCGTCCTCAGGCACGCCGAGAAAGTCGGCGACCGGCTTGACGAGCTTCCGGTAATTCAGCACCGCCCGGAACGTGACGCGGCCGGCCGCCGCGTCGTCCGGCACGTCCCAGGTGAAGGTCTCGATTCTCGTCTCGCGCGGGCCGATGCGATAGTCCGTTCCCAGGCTTTTCGTGTTCCACTGAAGGATGGTCATGCGGCCCTCGGGGTCGAAGTACGGCATGCGGAAGATGCGGCTTCCGGCGGGAACGCCGTCCCTTGACACGCCCTTGAAATCCGTCAGCCCCTTCGGGAGGCCCATGTCCTGGTACGCGAGCGCTTCTTCGGAAGCGATGGTGTAGTCCTCGCCCGGGAATCCTTTCTGGTCCACGGGGATGCGGAACTCGCGGCCCGAAGCGTCCGTGGCCGTGACTTCGAGCCACAGCATGCGGTCTTCCACGGAACCCGACGGAATTTTGTGGCCGGCCTTGGCGTTGAAGAGCTGAACCTGCAGAGTCACGGTCTCGCCCGGCTCGAGCGCGCGTTCGTCGGGGTGCATGCGGAGCTCCACCGCGCCCCCCACCTTGCCCGGGTCGTGCGCGCCGTGGAACAGGTGCTGGGCCACATCGTCCTCGTCCGCCATTTTCGCGCTCCGGCCTCGGGCCTTCGGCATGTGGCACCTGAAGCAGGCCACGTTCTCCTTCGCGTACGGGCCCTCGGCCCATTCGATCTGCGTGGATTTCACCCAGACGCCGAAGGGGTTTTTCTCGTTGTGGCAGTTGCCGCAGTACTCCGCTTTGGTGTACAATTCATTGAAGCGGGTCTCGTGGTAGGGGGAAACCCGCCCTTCCTTGGCGCCGTATTTGACTTGCCCCGGGTTTGAGATAAAGCTGAAATTGAAGGGGATCTCCCCTTCGAATCCGCTGATCGTGTGACAGACCTCGCAGTTCACGCTCTCATTGGCGCGTGAACCCTCGGACGGTTTGGGCGGAGGCGTGTCTCCTGCCATGTAGGCCATGGGCGTGTGGCACCCGTTGCATCCGTCCACCGGCCCCTTCAGGGAAGGCACCTTTTCGGAATGGGGCACGGCCAGGTCGAAGTATTCGATCTCGTCCCAGTGATGGGTGTAGGCCTGGGACATCATGGTCTGCGTCCATTGCTGGTAGATGTCCGAATGGCAGGAGGCGCAGACTGCGGGTTTTTCGAATGAGGCGTAGGGTCTGGTCCCGAAGGCCTTGTCCCCGGAAACGTCCGGAGGCCCGGCTGAAGCGGCCAGGACCGCGGCGAAAAAGCAGAACACGGACAGGCGTTGGTTCATGGGGCGTTCCTCCCTGGTGGGGTTCTATTCGGTATACTACTAAACAGCGGGGACTTAATCAAGGGGAAATATGAGTTCATGGTTCATAGAAAAAGAGTGTTAGTCGAATCTGTCAGCGAGCGCATAGCCCCCTGTCCCTTTCTTGACCATGAACCATGAACTATGAACTATGAAATTTTAATAAACCGGCTTTCCTGTATTCCATCCACCTGTTTTTTATGACATTTTAGTAAGAAATACCGCTTGACAATATGGCCGTTTTTTCCTATACTTTTTACAGGATTTCCGCGTCTTTCGGAAATTCCTCTTCCCATTCGACTTACACGTTCATCCCTTTCGTTGCGGGATCTTCCATGGCGGTTATCCACAATACCTGGCGGAACCACCGGAGGAATCAATTTATCGCAGCGCACCCGATCTTTTCCGCTTCACACCATAGCCCGAAATTCCGAGACCCTTCACCTTTTCATTCGAGGGACCTCCGCATGAAAGTCATCCGTCTGTTCATCCTGGGAACGCTGATCGTCCTGTCCGCGGCGGCCGCATTCGCGGGCACGACGGGAAAACTCACCGGCGTCGTGACGGACGCCTCCACCCGAACGCCTCTGCCGGGCGCGACCGTGTTCGTCGAAGGCACGCCCTACGGCGGGGTGGCCGAGAATGACGGGAACTACCTGGTACTGAATCTGCCGCCGGGGACGTACGTGCTGCGGTGCCGCCTGCTCGGGTACAAGGACACGCGCATGGAGAATGTCCGGGTGTCCATCGACCTGACCACCGAGATCGATTTCAAGCTCCAATCCACGGTGATGGACATCGGCGAGAGCGTCACCGTCATGGCCGTTCGGCCCATGGTGGTCAAGGATCTCACGGCCTCCACAGCCGTGGTCGGCGCCGAAGAAATGGCTTCCCTGCCCGTGACCGAGGTGTCCGAGGCTGTCGAGCTTCAGGCGGGACTGGTCAAGGACGCGGGCGGCAACCTGCACGCGCGCGGCGGGCGCAAGGGCGAGATCGGATTCTGGATCGACGGCATTCCCGTGACGGACGTGTACGACGGGGGCACGGTGGTGGACGTCAACAAGGAGATGGTGCAGGAGCTCCAGGTGGTCAGCGGCGCGTTCAACGCCGAATACGGGCAGGCCATGTCGGGCATCGTGAACATCACGACCAAGGAAGGGTCCAACAGGACCAGCGCTTCCGTGACCGCGTACGCGGGGGACCACCTCAGCACGCACGACAAGACCTTTTATCACATCGGCAACGTGAATCCCCTCGGCACCCGGAACATCGAGGCCAGCGTGCAGGGCCCGATCGTCAAGGACAAGCTGTACTTTTTCGTGAACGGCCGGTCCTACCATTCGGACGGCTGGCTGTACGGCGAACGGCGGTACAATCCCAGCGCGGTGACCGTGGGCCTCACGGC